>CAJULJ010000005.1 GCA_910587395.1 uncultured Oscillospiraceae bacterium
CCTCCAGGGCCGCGATGCGCTTTTCCAGCACGTCCTGGGTGGAGTTGGTCAGCCGCCCATAGATGTTGCCCGGGTCCGCCAGGCCGAACCGGGCGGCGGCGTGGGCGGAGTTGCGGAACACATAGGAGGTGGTCTGATAGATTGGCACCGCTCGGGCGTCGGTGGCGGGATCGGGCTGCTCCTGGCCCACATGGAGCTGGAGGGTTTCAAATTGATAGCTCATAGTAAAATCCTCTTTCGTTTTTAGTCCGCGAACAGCGGGGTGGACAGATAGCGGTCCCCGGTGTCAGGCAGCAGGGCCACGATGGTCTTGCCCTGGTTCTCGGGGCGCTTGGCCAGCTGAATGGCGGCCCAAACCGCCGCACCGGAGGAAATGCCCACCAGCACACCCTCGGCCCGGCCCACCTGCCTCCCGGCGGCAAAGGCGTCGTCATTCTCCACGGTGATGATCTCATCATAGACAGCGGTATTCAGCACGTCGGGCACAAAGCCCGCCCCGATACCCTGAATCTTGTGGGCCCCTGCGGTACCCTTGCTCAGCACCGGGGAGGAGGCGGGCTCCACCGCCACCACCTTCACGCTGGGATTCTGCTCCTTCAGGTACTCGCCCACCCCGGTGATGGTGCCGCCGGTGCCGACGCCGGCCACGAAAATGTCCAACTTCCCATCGGTGTCCTCCCAGATCTCCGGGCCGGTGGTCGCCTTATGAGCGGCAGGGTTGGCCGGGTTGACAAACTGGCCGGGAATAAAGCTGTTGGGAATCTCCTTGGCAAGCTCCTCCGCCTTGGCAATGGCCCCGGTCATGCCCTTGGCTCCTTCGGTGAGCACCAGCTCGGCCCCGTAGGCCTTCATCAGCTGGCGGCGCTCCACGCTCATGGTCTCCGGCATGACGATGATGATCCGATAGCCCCGGGCGGCGGCTACGGAGGCCAGCCCAATGCCGGTGTTGCCCGAGGTGGGCTCGATCATCACCGAACCGGGCTTCAGCAGGCCCTTGGCCTCGGCGTCGTCGATCATGGCCTTGGCAACCCGGTCTTTTACGCTGCCCGCGGGGTTGAAATACTCCAGCTTTGCCAAAATGCGGGCCTGAAGGCCCTCGGCCTGCTCAATGCGGGTCAGCTCCAGCAGGGGGGTGCGGCCGATCAGCTGGCCGGCGGACGTGTAGATGGTGCCCATAATAATGTCCTCCTCAAATATCTGAATCGGCGGCTGTGCCGCCCTTCATAAACCAATCTTTCTTGTGGGTTAATATGGATTATACAACAGCTCCCCTTTCCTGTCAATGGTTAAAGCGCTAATTTTTTCATTGAAACCCCACTAACCATGTTGTATAATAGGTTGAACCCATGAGGAGGGACTATGCCATGCTGATTTCAACCAAAGGCCGCTACGCTCTGCGGGTGCTGATCGACCTGGCGGAGCACCAAGGCGGGGAATACATCCCGTTAAAGGAAATCGCCCGACGGCAGGAGATTTCAGAAAAATATCTGGAGAGCATCATCAAGCTGCTGGTAAAGGCTCAGCTGCTGTCCGGCCTCCGGGGCAAGGGGGGCGGTTACAAGCTCACCCGGTCCCCCGACCAGTACACGGTGTACTCCGTCTTGCTGCTCACGGAAGATTCACTGGCTCCGGTGGCCTGCCTGGAGGAGTGGGCCGATCCATGCGCCAGGGCCGCAGAATGCCGCACCCTGGCTCTGTGGCAGGGCTTGGACAAGGTGATCCGGGACTATCTCAGCGGCGTTACCATCGCAGACCTGGCCCAGCGGGGCAGCAACGGCGACAACTATGTGATCTGAGTGATCTGAATTCCGCAAAAAACCCGCTCACACTGTGCTGTGTGAGCGGGTTTTTTACCGCATGAATGCCTCAAAGCCCCCGCACGTAGAAGTATAGCAGCTCCAGGCTGTCCAGAATGTCGGAAATCGCAGCAACCTCGTAGCTGTGGACATACCGCATGGGGATCTGGATGCCCCCGCAGCGGATGCCGCCGCCCCGGGTCTGCATGACGCTGGCGTCGGTGGCTCCGGCGGTGTACGCCTCAATCTGATAGGGAATATTCCGCTCCTTCGCCACAGCCTTCATCCCCCGCACGATATCCCGGTCGGCAATCAGCCCGCAGGCCGCCCCTTTGGAGCGGTCCAGCACCTTGATGGACGCGCCGTCCCCCATGCGGTTGACAAACCGCCTGTCCGGGAAGGCGGGCAGGTCGGTGGACAGGGACATGTCCAGCGCGATGGCGATGTCGGGCCGCAGATTCTCCGCCGCCACGATGGCTCCACGGCCTCCTGTCTCCTCCTGGGTGGAGAAAATGGCGTAGAAATCGGGGCCCTCGGGGTCCTCGGCCAGCAGGCGGGTCAGCTCGATGAGCTGGTACACACAGGCCCGGTCGTCCAGGGCCTTGCCCGCCACCAGCCTGCCGCCCTTGCCCAAAAACAGGGTGGGGTACTGGATGGAGATGGGATTGCCCACCTCGATGCCCAGCTCCTCCGCCTCAGCTCGGCTGGAGGCGCCCACATCCACAAAGAAATCGTTGAGGTCCTGGGGCATGACGGCGCAGGGCGCGGGACGCCCTGGATTGATGTGGTTCACCACGCCGTCCACGTGGCCGGTCTCGGTCTTGACGACCACATGCTTGCCGAAAAGCTGCTGGGGCTGCACCCCGGCCAGGGTCTCAATCCAGAGGAAGCCCCGGCTGTCGATGTGCCGGACAATCAGCCCGATCTCGTCCAGATGGGCCACCACCGCCACCTTTGGCCCCTTGCCCGGGCGGTGGACGATGAGATTATGAAGGTTATCCGTCTCAAAGCTGAGCCCCGTGTCCGCCAGCAGGGAGCGCACCAGCTCCTCCGCCTCGTCCTCAAAGCCGGTGGGGGCCACCGCCTCACACAGCGGCCCGATCCAGGCCCGCAGGTCCTGCTCCAATTGAGCGCGGTCAAATTTCATGTCAATTACCTCCTATTCGCCCTTTGAGGGCAGCCGGTCCACAAAGTGGCAGGCACATTTATGCCCCATTTGATGCTCTCGCAGCTCCGGGGCCGTCTCTGCGCAGATTTTCTGCGCGTAGGGACAGCGGGTGTGGAACAGACAGCCGGAGGGCGGATTCGCCGGACTGGGCACGTCGCCCTGAAGGGCGGCGGGCTTGCCGTCGGCATCCATCCGGGGCACGCTGTCCAGCAATGCCTTGGTGTAGGGGTGCAGGGGGTTGGCGAACAGCTCCTTGCTCTCCCCCTCCTCCACCACACGGCCCAGGTACATCACCAGCACCCGGTCGGCGATATGGCGCACCACACCCAGGTCGTGGCTGATGAAGATGTAGGCCAGATTCAGCTCCCGCTGGAACTGGCGCAGCAGGTTGATGATTTTGGCTTGGATGGACACATCCAGGGCGGACACCGGCTCGTCGCAGATCACCACGTCGGGCCGCAGCACGATGGCCCGGGCAATGCCGATGCGCTGGCGCTGCCCGCCGGAGAACTCGTGGGGATAACGGTTCACATAGGACGGGTCCAGCCCCACCTGCTCCATGGTCTCCAGCACCCGGCGGTCCCGCCCGGCCCTGTTGGAGCACACCCCGGCGATCTCCAGCGGCTCCGCGATGATCTCCTTCACCGTCATCCGGGGATTCAGGCTGGAGTAGGGGTCCTGGAAGATGAGCTTCAGCTTCTGCCGGGCCTGCTTCAGCTCCGGGCCCCTCATGGCCCGGAAATCCTGGCCGTTGAGCAGAATTCTGCCGCCGGTGGGCTCGATCAACCGGATCACCGACTGGATGGTGGTGGTCTTGCCGCAGCCCGATTCGCCCACAATGCCCAGGGTCTCCCCGGCGCACAGCTCAAAGCTCACGTCGTCGCAGGCCTTCACCACCGCCTTTTCCCTGGAGAAGGCCCCCTTGCGGATGGGGTAGTATTTTTTCAGGTGTTCCACCTTCAAAACGGGCCGGCTCATGGCACGTCCTCCTCTCCCATGGCTTCACAGCGGAAGCAGCGCACCCGGTGGCTTCCCCTGCCGTAGAGGCCGGGCCGCTGGTCTCGGCAGCGCTCGTCCGCGTAGGGGCACCGGGGGGCGAACAGGCAGCCCTTGGGCAGATCGTACAGCATGGGCACCGAGCCGTCGATGACATGCAAATCCCCGTCGCCGCTGTTCATGCCGGGGATACAGCGCATCAACCCCTGGGTGTAGGGGTGGAGGGGGTTGGCGAACAGCTCCCTGGCGTCCACGTACTCCACCGCCTGACCCACATACATCACCAGCACCTTGTCCGCCATCTGGCGGATGACACCCAGGTCATGGGTGATAAAAATGATGGCGGAGCCGAACTTCTCCTTCAATTCATTGATGAGCCCCAGAATCTGAGCCTGCACCGTCACGTCCAAGGCGGTGGTGGGCTCGTCGCAGATGAGCACGCCGGGATCATTGCACAGTGCCATGGCAATGACGATGCGCTGGCGCTGCCCGCCGGACAGCTTGCCGGGAATGGAGCTGAAAATCTTCTCCGGCATGGGAATGCCCACCATGCCGATCAGCTCCAGGGCCCGCGCGTCCGCCTCCTTCCGGCTCATCTTTTTGTGGGCCTGGATGGTCTCGGAGATCTGCCGCCCGCAGGTCATCAGTGGGTTCAGGCTGGTCATGGGCTCCTGGAAGATAATGGCCATGTCGCTGCCCCGCTTCCTGCACAGCTCCTTCTCCCTCATGCCCACCAGCTCCTCGCCGGCCAGCTTCACGCTTCCTCCGGTGACCCTGCCGGGGGCGGGCACCATTTGAAGGATACCGTTGACGG
The DNA here is from genome assembly GCA_910587395.1 of uncultured Oscillospiraceae bacterium. Taxonomy (GTDB): domain Bacteria; phylum Bacillota; class Clostridia; order Oscillospirales; family Oscillospiraceae; genus Enterenecus. Next base: position 4,775 of record CAJULJ010000005.1, read on the forward strand.
TCATGCTCTTGCCGCAGCCCGACTCACCCACGATGCCCAGGGTCTCCCCCCGGTTGAGGGTGAAGGACACGCCGTCCACAGTGGGCAGCGCCCCCTGCTTGGTAAAAAAGGTGATGGAGAGGTCCTTGACCTCCAAAATGGTTTCAGCCATACGCTCTCCCTCACTTTCTCAATTTGGGGTCCAGGGCGTCCCGCAGGCCGTCCCCAAGGGTGTTGAAGGCGATGACCGCCACGATCATGCACAGGCCCGGGAAGAAGCTGTAGAACCACTTGGAGCCGTCGGAGCCCATGAAGGCTCTGGAGGCGGAGATCATGTCGCCCCAGCTGGACATGGGGGCGCGCACGCCCAGGCCCAAAAAGCTGAGGCTGGCCTCCGACAGGATGGCGGAGGGGATGCCCATGGTGATGGTGATGATGAGGGTGGGGATGCAGTTGGGCAGCAGGTGGCGCAGGATGATGCGCAGATTGCTGCCTCCGTCCACCCGGCAGGACTTGACGTATTCCTTCTCCTTCAATTGCAGCACTGTGCCGCGGATGAGCCGGGCGGTGCGGGACCAGGCCAGCACACCCAGGGAAATATACAAATTCACCAACCCCCGGCCCAGGGCAAACATGAGGGCCATGGCCAGCAGCAGGTCGGGCAGGCTGGAGAACACCTGGACGAGGAAGGAGATGGCCGCGTCCACCTTGCCGCCGAAGTACCCGGCGCACACCCCCATAAAGTAGCCGATGACCGTGGCGATGATCTGGCTGACCAGGCCCACGCTCAGGCTGATCCGGCAGCCGTAGATGCACCGGGACAGGATGTCCCGCCCGTGCTCGTCACAGCCGAACCAGTGCTCCATGCAGGGCTTCATCAGCCGCTGGGACAGGATCTGCTTATCCGGATCGTAGGGGGCGATGAGGGGGGCGAAAACGGCCACGATCACCAGCAGCAGAACAATGACCAGACTGATCATGGCCAGCGGGTCCCGCCTGAGCAGGTCCCAGCTCTCCCGGTAATAGCCCCGGTAGGTCAGCACGGGAGAGGGCTCTTTTCTCTTTTTCATGCCTCCTCACCTCCCAGACGGATGTTGGGGTCCACCACGGCGTACAGCAGGTCCACAATCAGATAGACCACCACGCAGATGATGGCCACACAGATGACGCAGCCCTGCACCACCGGGATGTCCCGCTTGGTGATGTTGTCCACCAGCAGCTTGCCCACGCCGTTGATGTTGAACACCGACTCGGTGAGCATACTCCCGGCGAACAGCGTGCCGATGTCGGCACCGATGACGGTGATGATGGGAATCAGAGCGTTGCGGAGCATGTGCACCAGCACCGTGCGCAGGGGGGACAGCCCCTTGGCCCGGGCGGTACGGATAAAGTCCTGGCCCATGACCTCCAGCATACTGGTGCGGGTGATGCGGGCGATGGAGGCGGCGTACCGCAGCCCCAGGGAAATGCAGGGCAGCAGGTAATCAATGGGCGCCTCCAGGCCGCTGATGGGGATGGCCTTGAAGCGCAGGCCGATAAAGATTTGCAGCAGAATGGCGATCCAGAAGCTGGGGGCGCTGATGCCTACCACCGTCAGGGTCATGAGGCCCCGGTCCAGGATGGCGCCGCGGTTCAAAGCGGACACCACGCCCACCACCAGTCCCACGGCCAGAGCGATGATATAGGATACCACGGCCAGCTTTGCGGTGTAGCTGAAGGCGGAGAGAAGCAGATCGGCCACCGGCTTGCGCTGAAAATAGCTGGTGCCCAGATCGCCGGTGAACACCCCCATGATCCACTCCAGGTACTGCTGGGGGAAGGGCTTGTCCATGCCCAGATTGTGGCGGACGGTCTCCAGGGTGTTGGGGTCGGCGGTGTCGCCCAGCATGAGCGCCACCGCGTCACCGGGCATGATGTGCAGGATAAAAAAGGTGATGAGGGAGATGGAGAACAAAATCCCCAGCGCCAGCAGCACCCGCTTGACCAGATATCGTTTCATGGAATCACCCTTTCCGTTTCTGTCCGCGCTTGGGCGGCGGCCCGAGAGGTCCACGCCGCCGCCCTGAGCAGGGGTGTTGGGAGACGCGCGGCTCAGCCGTTGAAGGCCGCCTGAGCGTCTAAATCAATGTCGATGTTCCACAGGTGATAGATCAGGTTGCCCACCTTCATGTTCTTGACGTAGGGCTTGGCCAGGAACTGGAACTGGGGATAGTAGAGGGAGACGCACACCATGTCGGTGTCGGACAGGAACTTGTCCGCCTGCTTGTACAGCTCGGCGCGATGGCTCTCATCGGTGTCGGAGCGGGCGTCGTCCATCAGCCTGTCGAACTCAGGGTTGCTGTAGTTCACGCTCTGGCGGCCGCTGTTGGCACCGTAGAAGTAGTTGTAGACCTGGAAATCGGCGTCGGCATACAAAGCGTTCCAGGTAATGAAGGTGAAGGGCAGCTTTCCGGTGGCGCGCTCACTGGACCAGGTGGCGTTGTCCACGGTGTCAAAGACGAAGTTGATGCCCACCTCGGCCAGGTAGCCCTGGATGGCGGTGGCCAGGGTCTGCTCCGCCTGCCGGACCATGCCGCCCTCGATGGTCACGCCGTCGGGGTACCCCGCCTCGGCCAGCAGCTGCCTGGCCCGCTCCACGTTATACTCATAGACGGGCAGGGAGTCGTCGTGGCCGGGGATGGAGGGATTCAGATAGGTGGTGGCGGGGATGCCCGCGCCGTCCAGCACATACTCCACAAGCTCCTCCCGGTTGACGGCCAGGGAGATGGCCTGACGGACCCTCACATCGTTCATGGGCGCAATATCCAGGTTCAGGCTGAGGAAGCAGGTGCCCAGGGGGTAATAGGCGGTGATCTGGTCGCTGTAGGCGTCCTTATACTGGCTCAGCTGGGCGGCGGGCAGGTCGCAGGCGTCGATGTCGCCGTTCTCATAGGCCAGCAGCTTGGTGGTGGTGTCGCTGTAGTAGATGACGTGAATCTCGTCCAGCTTCACCTCGCCGCCGTGGTAGTCCTCGTTCTTGACCAGAACGGCCTCGGTGTTGGGGTCGTTGCTCTGGAACTTATAGGGGCCGGTGCCCACCAGATTGGCGTCGATGCCCCAGCTGTCCCCGGCCTGCGTGCAGGCGTCCTCGGGGAAGATGTCGGCGTAGCTGGTGCCCAGGTTCTTGACGAAGGGGGCAAAGGCGTACTCCAGGGTGATGGTGAAGTGGTAGTCGTCCTGGATCTCAATGCCGGCCAACTCGGTGGCTTTACCGTCCAGCATGTCCTTGGCGCCCACGATCATGTTGAAGTAGCTGAAGCTCTTAGCGCCGGTGGCGGGAGTGAACATCCGCTCGAAGGTAAATTTCACGTCCCTGGCGGTGAGCTCGGTGCCGTTGGTGAACTTCACGCCCTGCTTCAGCTCAAAGCTGTACACGGTGCCGTCCTCGCTGACGGTGGGGAAATCGGTGAGGAGCACCACCTCCTCGTTGTTGTCGTCGTCAAAGCGCAGCAGGCTTTCGGTGATCTCGTCGGCGATGGCGGCGGAGGCGCTGCCGGTGCTGATCTGCATATCCAGCGTGTCGCCGTAGGGGGCCTGACCGAAGCGGAACACCTTGCGGCCGTCGGCGCCGGCGCTCTGGCTGGGTTCGGTGGAGGCACCGGGGGCGGCGGAACCGTCGGCATCCCCATTGCCGCAGCCCGCCAGCAGCAGGGCCAGGGCAAGCGCCGCCGCGAAGGGACGGAACAGATTGCGTTTCTTTTTCATTCTTAATGGACCTCTTTTCTCCTCCTGGCACGGGGCCGGGAACGGATAGTATATGGAGCGCGCAAAAAACGCCCCCGCACAGCCGAAACTGTGCAAGGGCGTGCATTCACGCGGTACCACCTTGTTTCGCGCAACGCCTCACAGCGTCCGCCTCATAACCGGCTGGGCAGAAGAACGCGCCCGCCGGCTGCCGCTGTAACGGGCGGACCCGCCGCCGGCTTGCCCCAAGGGAGTTCACCAGCGCCGCTCAAAGGCCATCTTCCGGCTGCTCCGCCTGCCCCTTCTCACCCTCGGGGCTCTCTGAAAGGCGGGCCACAGACGTACTCTTCTCGTCATCGCGTTTCTTGTCTATTTTCAACTATATTGGGTATTTATTTTATCAGAGTAAAGCAAAAAATTCAATGTGCACAACCCACAAAACGCCGCTGCAAAGCATCCGTCATATTCACAAAAGCAACAATTGTCCGGCGGCCCATCTGCAAAGGAAGGCGCACGGCGGAATTTCCGCCGTGCGCCTTCCTCATTTGCCGGGAGCGGTCCTCTTACTCGCTGACGGTGCAGTACATGAAGTACTTGTAGCCCAGGGGGTTGGAGAAGAAGCCGTCCACGCTGCTGTTGAGCATATAGATGTCGGTGTAGAAATACAGCGGCACGATGCAGCCGGTGCTCATCAGCATGTCCTCAGCCATGTGCATCAGCTCATAGCGGGTGTCATCATCGGCACAGCTCTTGATGGTGGCGATCAGCACGTCATAGGTCTGGGCCCAGGTGCCGTTCTCCACCTTGATGTCCTCATAGCCCAGTCCGGTCAGGTCCAGGTTGTACATGGCCAGGTCCTTGTGGTCGCCCTTGCCGTACTGGATGTCGTTGTTGCCGGAAGCGGTGACCCACATATCCAGGAAGCAGATGGGGTCGTTGTAGTCGGCCAGCCAGCCGTTACGGGCCATGGAGTAGTCGCCGTTCTTACGGGTGTTCAGGAAGGTGTTCCACTCCTGGTTCTCCAGGGTCATGTTGACGCCCACGCCGCTCAGGGCAGCCTGGATATACTCGCCGATGGCCTTGTGGCCCTCGCTGGTGTTGTACAGGTAGGTCAGAGCGGGGATGTCGGTGAACTTGCCGGTGGCCTCGTCATAGGTGTAGTACTTCTTCAGCACCTCCACGGCGGCGGCGAAGTTGTCCTCCAGAGCGTCCACGCTGACGTCGTAGTAGCCGTCATAGTCGCTGCTGGTGCCGGCGGTCTGATAGAACTGGGTGCCGTCGGGGTTGGTCATGCCCATGGCCACGAAGGAGGAGGCGGGAACCTGACCGGCCTGGCCGATCTCTTCCACGATATAGTTGCGGTCCAGCAGCAGGGCCATGGCGTTGCGGATCTCGGCCTTGGCCTTCTCGGCCTCAACGCCGGTGAGGGTGCTGGAGGCGGGCAGGATGTTCTCGTTGACGTTCCAGCAGGCGTAGTAGGTGCCGATCTGGCCCGCCACCACGAACTCGTCGGGATAGTTGGCCTTCAGGTTGGCGATCTCGTTGGTGGGCACGTCGTCGATGAGCAGCCAGCTGCCGTTCTGGAAATTGGTCAGCATGTTGTTCTGGTCGTCGGACAGATAGAACTCAATCTTGTCCATGAGGATGGAGTCCGCGTCATGATAGTGCTCGTTCTTCTCCAGGGTGATGACGCTGTTGTGGTCCCAGCCGGTCATGGTGTAGGGGCCGTTGGAGACATAGGTGGAGGGATCGGTGGCCCAGGCCTCGTCGGACACCACGTCCTCACGCACGGGGAAGTAGGCGGGGAAGGCCAGCAGCTCGTCCCAGTAGGCCACGGCGTTTGCCAGAGTGACCTCCAGGGTCTTATCATCAATGGCCTTGACGTTCAGGGTGGCGTCGGGGTTGGCAAACTCATCCGTATCGTTGCCCTGCTCGTCCTTAACCATCTCCCAGATGGCGGCGTAGCCGTCCACAACCTCGAACATATAGCCATAGTCGGCGGCCAGGTCGGTGCCGGCGGCGCGGTTCCAGGCAAACACGAAGTCGTTAGCGGTGACGGCCTGGCCGTCGGACCAGGTCACGCCGTCCTTTAGGGTGTAGGTGTAGGTGACGGTGCCGTCGGCATTCGCCACGCCCTCAGGCAGCTCGGTGGCGGCGTCAGCCACGATCACCAGGTTGCCGCTGTCGTCCTGGGCCCACTTGGCCAGGCCGGAGAACAGGTGGGACACCAGGGTGGCGCCATCCACGGCGGAGTTCAGGGCGGGATCAATGGTGTCGGGCTCGGAGGCGATGCACACCGCGATGGAGGAGGCGCCGCCATTGCTGCTGGGGGCGCTGCTCTCGGTGCCGGCGCTGCTGGCATTGGGGTTCGCGCTCTCGGCAGCCGGACTGCCGCTACAGGCAGCCAGGCTCAGCACCATGGCGCAGGCCAGGAGCAGAGACAGGATCTTCTTCATTTACATTCTTCCTTCCTTTACAATTTCGTACTGATTTGTACTTATTTTTCAAAATACGCGGTCCCGGCAGGGGATTCCCCGCCGCGCATATGATGAAACGGGTCAATTCACCTCAGCCGTCCGGTGGCAGGCCACGAAGTGGCCCTTCTCCACCTCCTTGAAGGTGGGCATCTCCGCCGCGCACTGCTCGGTGGCGTACTGGCAGCGGGTGCGGAAGGGGCAGCCGGAGGGCGCGTTGAGGGGGCTGGGGATGTCGCCGGACAGGACGATACGCTGGTTGGCCCGGGCCACCTTGGGGTCGGGCACCGGCACCGCCGACAGCAGCGACTTGGAGTAGGGGTGCAGCGGACGCTCATAGATCTCCGCCGCGTCCGCCAGCTCCACCATTTTGCCCAGATACATCACGGCGATGCGGTCGCTGATATGGCGCACCACCAGCAGGTCGTGGGCAATGAAGAGGTAGGTCAGCCCCAGCTTATCCTGGAGCTCGTCGAACATGTTGATGACCTGGGCCTGGATCGACACGTCCAGGGCGGACACCGGCTCGTCGCACACGATGAAGTCCGGGTTCACCGCCAGGGACCGGGCGATGCCGATGCGCTGGCGCTGTCCGCCGGAGAACTCATGGGCGTACCGGGAGGCGTGCTCGCTGTTCAACCCCACGTGGCCCATCAGCTCCAGGATGCGGTCCATCCGCTCCTGCTTCGTGTTGTACAGCTTGTGGATGTCCAGCGGCTCGCCAATGATGTCGGACACCGTCATGCGGGGGTTCAGGGAGGAGTAGGGGTCCTGGAACACCATGGTGGCCTTTTTGCGGAATTCGTGGATGTCCGCCTTGGTCTCCAGCTTTTTGCCGTCGTACCAGACCTCGCCGCCGGTGGGCTTATAGAGGTGGAGGAGGGTCCGGCCCACGGTGGTCTTGCCGCAGCCCGACTCGCCCACCAGACCCAGGGTCTCCCCCCTGTTGATGGAGAAGGACACGCCGTCCACCGCCTTCAGCGGCTTGGACTTGAACATCCCCATGCTGATATTGAAGTATTCCTTCAGGTTCTTGACCTCAATCAGGGGCCGGTTCACCTGCTCACTCATGGCTCGCGCCCCCTTCCAGCTTGATGGAGCCGTCCTCCACGCCCTGCTTCACGTTCATCCAGCAGGCGGCGCGGTGGTCGTCGTTGAGCTGCATGGCCTCGCAGCGCTCCTTGATGCAGATCTTCATGGCCGCGTCGCACCGGGGGGCGAAGGGACAGCCCGCCGGCATGTTCAGCAGGTCGATGGGGGTGCCGGTGATGGGCTGGAGCTTCTTCCCCGCCGTGTTGGCGGTGGGGATGGAGCGCATCAGGCCCTTGGTGTACTCGTGGCAGGGATTGTAGAAGATCTCGTCGGCGGTACCCTGCTCGCAGATGGAGCCGGCGTACATGACGACGACCTCGTCGCACATCTGGGCCACCACGCCCAGATCGTGGGTAATCATAATGATGGCCATGCCCAGCTCCTTTTGCAGGGTGCCCATCAGCTCCAGAATCTGGGCCTGGATGGTCACGTCCAGCGCGGTGGTGGGCTCGTCGGCGATGAGGATGTCCGGCTCACAGGCCAGGGCCATGGCGATCATCACCCGCTGGCGCATACCGCCGGAAAACTCGAAGGGATACTGCTTCATCCGCTTCTCCGGCTCGTTGACGTTGACCAGCCGGAGCATCTCCACCGCCCGGTCCCAGGCCTCCTTCTTGTTCCGGTTGGTGTGGAGCAGGATGGCCTCCATCAGCTGCCTGCCGATGGTATAGGTGGGGTTGAGGGAGGTCATGGGGTCCTGGAAGATGATGGAGATTTTGTTGCCGCGGACGGTCTTCATCACCTTTTCCCCGGCGCCCACCAGCTCCTGCCCGTCCAGCTTGATGGAGCCGGACACAATCCTGCCAGTGCCCGCCAGAATCTGCATGATGGAATAGGCGGTGACGGACTTGCCGGAGCCGGACTCGCCCACGATGCCCAGCACCTTCCCCCGGTCCAGGAAAAAGGATACGCCGTTGACCGCTTTTACCTCGCCCGCGTCGGTAAAGAAGGAGGTGTGCAGGTCTTTTACTTCTAACAGAGACATGGTCGCACGCTCCTTTCCGTTATGCGTTCAGTTTGGGGTCAAAGGCGTCCCGCAGGCCGTCGCCCAGCAGGTTCAGGGACAGCACGATCAGCGAGATCACGATGGCCGGAATCACCAGCCGGTAGGAATAGGACGTGATGCCGTTCAGCGCGTCCGAGGCCAGGGAGCCCAGGGAGGGCATGGGGGCGTTGACGCCCAGGCCCAGGAAGGACAGGTAGCTCTCGGTGAAGATGGCGCTGGGAATCTGCAAAGCGGTGGAGATGATGACCACGCTGATGCAGTTGGGGATCAGGTGCTTGGAGATAATCCAGCTGCCCTTGGCCCCGGCGGCCTGGGCGGCCAGCACGTACTCCTGCTCCCGCAGGGAGAGGATCTGTCCGCGGATCAGTCGGGACATGGACACCCAGTACAGCAGCGCGAACACGATGAACAGGCTGAGGATGTTGGTGCCGATCTTCTCAAAGACCGTCCCCACCAGGATGTCGTCAGGCAGGGCCGCCTTCAGCACCGTTGCCAGCAGGATGACCATGAGCATGTCGGGCAGGGAGTAGATCATGTCCACAATACGCATGATCACCAGGTCCACCTTCCCGCCGCAGTAGCCTGCCACCGAGCCCACCAGTATTCCGATGACCAGCACAATGATGCTGGCGAAGAAGCCCACCGACAGGGAGATGCGGGTGCCGTACACCACGCGGATGAAGTAGTCGCGCCCGGCGGCGTCGGTGCCAAACACATGGGGGAAGACCTTCTCCCCCGCGTCAATCATGGCCTGCTCCGTTGTGCCGTAGGCGAAGGGGGCCAGATTGTTATAGGAGGCGTCCACCCGCTTCCCCGGAACCACGCCCAGCTGCTGCTCATAGGAGTAGGGCCAGAAGAAGGGCAGGATAATGGAGGCCAGGGTGATGAGGATGATGGCCATCAGGCTGACCGTAGCCACTTTATTTTTCAGCAGGCGCTTCACACCGTCCTTGAAGAAGGTGGACGACGGGCGCATCTGCACCATATATGCCTTATCCTCCTCCGAGGCGGGCAGGAACGCGTCCACGTCCACATGGAGGCTGAATGGTTTTTTCATCTCGATCTCCCCCTTATTCCAGCGTGATCCTGGGATCGACCACTTTGTAGAGAATATCGCTCACCAGATTCATCACCACAATGAGCACGGCCAGCACAATGGTGGTGCCCATAATCAAGGGATAATCCCGCCCGGTGATGCTGCTGACGAAATAGCGGCCGATGCCGGGCACGGCGAAAATCTGCTCCACCACCAGCGAGCCGGTGACAATATAGGCCAGCATGGGGCCCACATAGGTGATGACCGGGATGAGGGAATTCTTCAGCGCGTGGCCGAAGATCACCCGCCAGCCGGACACGCCCTTGGCCCGGGCGGTGCGGATATAATCCTGCCCCAGCACGTCCAGCATGGAGGAGCGGGTGAGCCGGGTGATATACGCCGCCGGATACAGGGCCAGGGTGATGACGGGCAGCACCAGCCCCGCCGGGCCGGACTGTGCGGAGCCGTTTGCCGGCAGCAGCGACAGCTTGACCACAAATACCACCATCAGCAGCGAACCCATGATGAACGAGGGCATGGACACAAAGGCGGTGGTGATCACCATAATCACCCGGTCAATGATCTTGTTGCGCCGCAGGGCGGCCACAGCCCCCAGTACCACCCCCGTCACCAGCGCGATGCCGGCGGCGATGAGGCCCAGTTTCACGGAGGTCTTCATGCCCTCCACGATGACGCTGGCCACGGTGCGCCCGCGCAGCTTGATGGACGGACCGAAGTCATGGCGCAGGATAATGTCGCCCAGGTAGGTGATATACTGCTCAAGCACCGGCTTATCCATGCCGTATTTGGCCTCCAGCGCCGCCGTGACCGCCGGAGAGGTGGCCTTTTCGCCCACGAAGGGGCTGCCCGGAACGGCCTGACAGACAAAGAAGGTCACCGTGACCACCACCCACACCGTGAGGATGGCCAGGCCGATACGTTTCAATATGTAGGCCAGCGTCTTTGTGTTCATGTGCATCCCGCCTTTTTGATTTCTTGGTTGGAGGCCGTTTTTGAAGGCCCATCCTCTTTTGCTTGCAAAAGAGGAGCGCAAGAGCCGGCTCTTGCATCCAAACCGCTCCCGCCGTCAAGGGTGCGGTTTTTATTATTTGTTTATTTTATCGTACTACAGCGGAAAATGCAATTTCTTTTTTTCAAAATGCCAAAAAATTTTTGGGAGCACTGGGACGGCCTTGACAGAATGTCTGAAATGTCCATGTTCCTGCTCTGTTTCAGTGCACTCTTGCCCCCCGCTCGCAGCGATTGCCCCAGGAGTCGATGAGCTCATCCCCACGGTACACGCAGATGATCTCACAGTGGTTGGAGCAGCCGCCGCAGCCGGCCTCCCGGGTGCGGAACTCCATATTTTCGACAGCAAAGTCAAACTCCCGCCGCCCGCTGCCCCGCCGGGCCAGGATAGCCACGCCCAGTGCGCCCATCAGATGCCCGTTGGGGTCCACGATCACCTTGCAGCCCAGGGTGCGCTCAAAAGCCGCCACCACCCCCTGGTTCTTGCTGACGCCGCCCTGGAACACCACGGGAGAGATGATCTTCTTTCCCTTGCCCACGTTGTTCAGGTAGTTGGCGGCCACGGCGTTGCAAACGCCTGCGATGATGTCCTCCCTGGGGTGGCCCATCTGAATCTTGTGCACCAGATCGGACTCGGCGAACACGGTGCACCGGGCGGCAATCTGGGTGGGGTGGGTGGAGCGCAGGGCGTATTCGCCGATCTCCTCCACCTCAATGCCCAGCCGCTTGGCCTGGCTGGACAGGAAGGCCCCGGTGCCCGCGGCGCACAGGGTGTTCATGGCGTAATCCACGGCCACGCCGTTCTCCACCAGGATGATCTTGGAGTCCTGGCCGCCGATCTCCAAAATGGTGCGCACCTCGGGGTAGAAGGTGGTGGTGCCCACGGCGTGGGCGGTGATCTCGTTCTTCACCATGGTGGCCCCCAGGATGGTGCCCACCAGCTTGCGGGCGCTGCCGGTGGTGCCGGTGGCCACGATCTTGTAGCTCTCCTTGTCAAACTGCTCCTCCAGCAGACGCACCAGCTCCTTCACCGCGCCGATGGGGTCGCCCTGGGTCCAGATATACCGGCTGGCCAGGATGTTGTTCTTCTTGTCGATGATGACACCCTTGGTGGAGATGGACCCCACGTCGATGCCTAAATACGCGTGTTCCAACTTAGAGTACCTTCTTTCTCATCTCAATCATGTCGTAGAACGCCTCCAGCCGGGTCATAAGCCCCACATCGCTGGTCTGGGCGTCATAGGTCAGGTAGAGCACGGGAATTTTGTAATCCGCGCTGATGTTTTGCAGCACCGGCATCACGTCGATCTCCGGCGTGCAGGTGGCGGACTTGATGTGGACCAGCCCGTCATACCCCCGCTCGGCGCACTCCCGAGCGTACCAGATGTTGGCGGTGGAGGTGGGGCCCATGTCGTACCGGCACAGGTCCTGAATCTTTACCCGCAGGTTCTTCTGCCCGCTGCCGTAGCGCAGAAACTGGTTGGTCACGTTCATCCAGCGATGGACCTCCACCCGCATGTCCGCCAGCTTCTGCTCCAGCTCCAGGTTGGAAAAGGCGTCCATGGCGGTGTAGAACTCGCCCACAATGCCCACCCTCAAGGGCCGCTGGGGCTTGTCCAGCGGAACGGACTGCATCGCCCGCTTGGCCGCCCGGTAGCCCGCCTCCACATCCGCGCGGGCTTGAGCGGTATACATGGCGGTGAGAAAATCCTGATACGCCTGCTTATACTGCCCGTCCGTGGCGTCAAACCCACAGTTTTTGTAGTATTCGCAGGTGATCTCGTCCACATACTCCGTCATCCGCAGCCCCTCCATGAACCGGGCCAGGAACCGGGCCGGATTGGCCTTGGGGTTGAACCGCTTCACAATGCGAAGGTATTCCTTCTTCTTGCCCATGTCGTACTCAGACAGGTTGATGAAATCAAACTGATAGCCCAGATCCCGCAGAATCTGCTCCAGCAGCTCCCCGTAATACCCCAGGCGGCAAAGCCCGTGGGTCATGAGCAGGGTGTCCGCCCCCGCCTCCAGCGCTTCGATCATGCTGCCCAGCATGGTCTTGAAGGGGGTGCACACGAAATCCGGGCTGTATTTTGTCCCCAGCTCCATGGTCCGCTTGGTGAGCACCGGCGGCATGACATATTTACACCCCAGCGCCTGCTCCACAATGTACTTGAAGGCGCAGTTGTACTCCGCGTACCGGGGGAAGGAGACGTTCCTCATTTTCGCTTCGGCCATTACAGCTTCCCCTCCTTAAAGCGGATGATGTCGATAAAGCTCTCCAGCCGGGTCTCCACTCCGGCGGTGCCGCTCTGACTGTCCAGCACCAGGTTCAGCATGGGCACACCCTTCACCCGGCGGGTGATAAGCTCATTGACCATGGCGTCCGGTCCGCAGGGGAACGCGCTGAGCAGGATGATGCCGTCCACGTCGTTCTGGTGCATGGCGATGCCGCCCAGAATCTCCCGGTTGATCTCCCACTTGCAGGTGGGGGACAGCTCCTTGCCGCGTTTCAGCGCCGCCTCCCTGTCCACCATGTCCGCCCGGACGGGGATGACGCCCACCCGTTTCAGGTAATCGCTGACCGCCCGGCCCATATACGGGTCCTCCGCCACATAGCTGTGGGCGGCGATGAGCACCTTCATCCCCTCTTTTTTATACTGCTGCTCGTATTTCTGCACCCGCTCCTTGTGCTGGCCGAGCTCCGCCTTTTTTGCCTGCTTGTAGGCCTTCTTCGACGCCTTGGCGGTACAGCCCAGGGCCTTGCCCATCTCAACAAAGCCCTCTTCCTCGTCCTTCTTCTTCATCTCCTCGTCCACCTCGTAGGACAGGAACTTCTGCCCCGAGCCGCGGAATACGTTGCCCACCAGGTCGGGCGTGGACTCGAACCGGGTACACATGCTCCGGTGCCGCCCGAAATTGCTCACCCGGGGCGCCAGGATGTAGTCGCACTGGCCCACCAGCGCCGCCACATGGCCCAGGTAGATTTTCAGCGACAGGCACGCCTCGTCGATGGCCAGGGCCGTCCCCCGCTCCAGGATATCCCGGTCGGTGGCGGCGCTGACCACCGTCTCCATCCCCAGCTCCTGAAAGAAGGTGCGCCACAGCACCCGGTAGCGGTAGTACAGCATGGCCCGGGGCAGCCCGATTTTGATTGTCTGTGTCTCCATAATCATATCCTCGTATTGTCTTTGATAGACGGTCAGACTCCTGGCCGCCGGAAAAACTCCCCATGAAGCTTTATTTTACTCCTTGTCCGCCCTGTTGACAAGTCTGCTTTCCGCAGAAAAACAGCCAACCGGCAGCGGCACCAGTTGGCCATTTTCAATCATGATCCGATTTTTTCCACTCACGGGGTTCCGCCTCCTTGGGCTGCTCCGGCGATTTTTCCGTCCCCGGCGGAGGCTCCGTCGGCGCGGGTCTCAGCGGTCTGCCCCGGCCCATCCCCTGGTAAAGCCGCTCCAGCACCCTGCGCAGGGGAACGAACAGCAGCAGCGCAATCGCAAAGTTTCCCACGCAGTGGGCAATGTCCAGAGGAATGCCGTTGGCCCATTGGATCACCGCGTAATTCCAGCCGCCCACAAACAGGTCCACCGGGGCGCACAGCGCCCCGAAGGACAGCCCGAACAGGCCCGACAGAACGGCCCAGCCAAAGGGATTGGTCATTCCCCGCGCAAGCCATGCGGCCAGGGCCGGCACCAGCCAGATGTAAAGATAGTTGAAGGTCCACAGCCCGAACCCAAAGGTCACATACTCCATCAGCACATAGACGTAGATGGGGTACGCCGCCTTGCGCCCGAAGGTGACGGCGAACAGCATCACCATCAGCGACACCGGCTCGATATTGGCCAGCCCCGCCATAGCCATCTTGGCCGCGAAGGTCAGCCCGCCCAGGACGCCGAACAGGGCCACCTCGGACAGGCTCAGGCCCTTCCCCGCGCTCTTCTTAACCACCCGTGTAGACGGTGTAGACCAGGGAGATCGCGTCCCCATCCTGGATCGGCAGCTCAGTGATGCCCAGCTGCGCATACTCGCCGTTCTGGAGCACCGCCCAATAGGACTGGTCCTCCTCGTAAGCAGCCTTCTCGCCGTCCACCACAAAGAACATCCCGGTCTCATAGGGGTCGTCCTCCACGATTTTCTCATTCACCAGCACCGGAGCCAGGAATTCCTCCGTCGTGGCGCAGGTAAAGGTTTTTTTGCTCCCGTCCTTGTGGACCACTTCCACAGTGATGGTCTTTTCGCCCTCGCTGGTTGCGGGACGGGTATTGAACCACACGGCGGCCAGGACCGCCACAAGCACCGCCAGGACCACCGCACCCAGCGCCACCATTTTATTGTTGGATTTCATCCTTTTTTCTCCTTCCCATGCGCAGACCACTTTTCCTCTGCTGTCTTTGATGATAGCCGCTGCCTCTTCCATTGTCAATCGTAAGTATTTGTTGTCGCCGTCCTCTTCCTGCCGAAGAAAGTATTCTTTCCCGTTTGGAACAAAAAAATTCAGCCGATGGATGAAAACATCCATCGGCTGGCTAAAAGTCCCTATCTTTGTCGGACAGCACGATGCGCTTCTGATTGGCCTCCTCCTCCGTCTCCCAGGGGAGCACGTCACCCGGCTCCTTCAGGTAATTGAGGATCTGCCAGATCCCCTCCCCGGTGTAGGAGCTGACGTGGAAAATGGGGTCGGCCCCGGCCAGCTTCAGCCAGTTGTGGGCGCGCTCGATGTTCCCCTTCTCCTGGTCGATCTGGGTGACGATGCCGATGACAGGCCGGGTGCAGGAGGCCGCGCAGGCCGGCGGGTACAGGGAATAGGGCTCGATGGTGCTCAGCAGCAGACCCACCACGTCCGCCTCGTAGGCGTACAGCCCCAGCGCCCGGGCCAGGGTCGCCACCTGGGCATACTCCCCCGGCGTATCGATAACCACGCTGTGGTGGTTGACATACTGGGTTTTGTGATAGTGGATGGTGCCCCCCCGCAGCGCCTGAGTGAGGGTGGTCTTACCGCACTCGCTGCGGCCCACGAACATGATCTTCTTCATGTCTTGGTGATCTCGCACACAGTGAAGCCCAGCTTGTTCTGCAAAAAGACCGTGATGGCCTGCATGGCGGACTGCACATTGGAGATGCGCCCGGTGAAGATCAGCGTACCGCTGAACCGGTCGATGAAGCCCATATCGATCTTGGATGTCTTGAGGGCAATGTCACCCGCGATAACCGCCGTCTCCGACGGGCACAGGCAGCAGATGCCGATGGCAGCCTGACTGTAGTCCACCTCGGGGTCCAGGCCCAGCTTCTTGTAGATGATTTCGTCCGGGCTGGCAATGATGTGGGCCAGGGTCACCTGCTTGCCGGGAACCGTCTCCTGAATGAGGCGGATCTTACCCTCCGTCGTCGCGCCGAATTTCAGCAGGCTGTCAAGTGGTTCTTTCTCCATGGCCGGCACACTCCTTCACAGTTTTCTATGGCGCCGGCCCGGCCGGTATCGCCCCGGCCGGGCCGGTCAAATTTTGTCAGTTCAGCTTCTCCAGCAGGCCCTTGTGGGGAGAGGGGATCACGCAGGTGCTGGTGATGTCCCCGGTGTCCGCCAGCTGAGTCAGGCAGCTGTTGACGGCCGACTTCACGGCGGACACCTCCCCCGTCAGGGTGAGGAAGCCCTTGCCGCCCAGTCCCCGGGCCACCCGCACGTCCATGAGGGTGACGTTGGAGGCCTTGGCCGCGATGTCCGCCGCCCGCACAATGGTGAGGGCGGACATGGTCTCCACCATGCCGATGGCGGCGATTTTCTCCACCTCCACGGTGCCCACCAGGGCGCCGGGGACGGAGTCGTGCACGTTGTTGATGGTGTGGTCACAGATGAGGTAGGCTCCCGCCACCTGACGGCCCGTCTCCATCGAGCTCTTGACGGCCCCCACCTGCCCGCTGATGAGGATGATGTACTTGCCCGGGCAGATGGCGGTGGCCACCAGCAGCTCCACATTGGCGGCCTTCAGCATTTCATCGGCGGTCTGCACCCCGGCGGGGATGCTTTTCAGCTCGATCAATCCAATCGACTTTCCCATAAGCGTCCTCTTTTCTTACAAAGTCGTCAAGCCTGAATGACGATGCTGTCGCCGTCAATGGCCGTAATCGTTCCCGCGATGCTCGCGTGGATGTTGGACCCCAGCTTGCCCTCGGGAATCCTGGCAATCAGATCACCCTTGTTCACCGCCGCGCCCACGCCGGCCACCGGCTCGGAGGGAGCGCCCACGCCCTGGCGCAGAGGCAGTGTCACCTTTGCGTAGGCCGGGACGGTCTCGTCCATGGGCGCGTCTACGTCGTAGGCGGACAGCCCCAGCTGGTGGATGAGCTTGTGCACCGGGTATCGCTTGTAGTCCCGGAAGGGGGCGGCGTGCTCCGGCTTGTTGTTCAAGCTGTTGCGGATGCCCTTGCCGGCCAGGATGTTCTTCATATTGCTGTTCAGCTTCCAGGGCTGGAGGCCCATGACGCAGGCGTACTCGCACAGGCGGCAGCCCACGCACAGATAGGCGTTCATGGGGGTCTGCTCAGGGTCGCACAGGGACCCGTAGGCCGCCACCCGCATGAGCTTGTGGGGCTGGATGCGGTGGCCCAGCATACCCCGGGGGCAGACCTCGGAGCACAGGGAGCACTGCATACAGGCCGTCGCCGCCCGACGGGTGGAGTCGGTGATGGGCCGTTCCAGGCTCACCAGCAGGGGGTGCCCCGCCGGGACCACAATGAGGCCTTTGGTGGTCTTGGTGACGGCGCTGCCCAAGCTGACGATCTTGCCCATCATGGGGCCGCCGTTGACCACCTTGTAATCACTGACGGTGGGGCCGCCGGCCAGGGCCAGGGCCTCCGCCACGGTGATGCCCAGCGGGACCTTCACGGTCTTGGGCGCGCGCACCGCGCCGGTGAGGGTGACATACTTTTCCACCACCGGCCTGCCCTCAGAGGCGTCCAGCACGTTCAGCGCGGTCTCCACGTTAGTGACCACCACGCCCACGTTCAGGGGGATACCCCCCTCCGGGACGATGCGGCCCGTGACCTCGTAGACAATGACCTGCTCGTCGCCCGCCGGGTAAAACGCCCCCAGCAGATGGACGCTCAGCCTCGGGTGCCTGGGCAGCTCCCGCTTCAAGGACTCCGCCGCGGCGTGGTAATGCTCCTTCAGCGCCACCACGCCCCGTTCCGCCCCCACCTGATCCACGATCAGATCCAAGGCGGTAAGCAACTTTTCCGCCTGACGGTCCATCAGCTGCTGGTCCACCCGGAGCAGAGGCTCGCACTCCGCCCCGTTGATGATGACCGTGTCAGCCTTTGCGTTGAGCTTGACGTGGGTGGGGAAGCCGGCGCCGCCGGCCCCCACCACGCCCGCGCTCTGGACCTGGGCGATCAAATTTTCAGACATAAGGCGCACCCCTTCCGATTATCGGACGTCCAGGCCTCCGACCAGCACACATCTGCGCCGCCGGGCGAAGGACTTGGCCGTGGTCAGCCCCTCTCCGGTGGGACCGGCGATGGTAAATGTGGTGCAGCCCTCGCCGCCCACGCCGATTCCGGCGTAGGAGGGGCCGTTCTTCACAAAAATGGTGGTCTGGATCAGCTTGGCCATCTTGGTCAGCTTATCCACGTTCCGGGAGTGCATCATGGCGGTATGCCGGTTGCCGTGCTCCACCCGGATGGCCATGTCGATGGCGGCGTCCACATCGGGCACCCGCACCACGGGCAGAATGGGCATCATCAGCTCCACCTGCACGAAGGGGTGGTCCTCGGTGGCCTCCACCATAATGATCTTTACCTCGGGCCCGACGCTGATGCCCACCTTCTCCAGGATATATTTGGCGCTCTTGCCCACGAAGGCGGTGACGGGGTGCTTGCCATCCTCCTGGACCACCAGCTTCACCAGCTTGTCGATGATCCCGGGGTCCTTGACCTCATAAGCGCCGCTCTTCTTCATGTTGAACATGAGGTAGTCGGCGATGGAATCCACCGCGATGACCTCTTTTTCCGCGATACAGGGCAGGTTGTTGTCAAAGCTGCACCCGTCCACGATGTCCTGGGCGGCCTTTTCGATGTTGGCGGTCTCGTCCACCACCACGGGGGGATTGCCCGCGCCCGCGCCGATGGCCTTCTTGCCGCTGGACAGCACCGTCTTGACAATGCCCGGGCCGCCAGTGGCCACCAGCATGCGCACCGCCGGATGGTTCATCATGGCGTTGGTGTTCTCAATGGAGGGCTCGGCCACGGTGACCACCAGGTTGGCGGGCGCGCCCACACGGGCCAGGGCCCGGTTGATGAGCTGAATCAGATGCAGGGACACCATTTTGGCCCGGGGATGGGGGCTGAACACCACAGAGTTGCCCGCCGCCAGCATACCGATGGAGTTGCAGATGACGGTCTCGGTGGGGTTGGTGGTGGGGGTGATGGCCCCAATGACGCCAAAGGGGGAATACTCCACCAGCGTCAAGCCGTCGTCGCCGCTCATGGCGTCGGTGGTCAGATCCTCGATGCCGGGGGTCTTGGTGGCCGCCAGACGGTTTTTCACCAGCTTATACTCATACGCGCCCATGCCGGTCTCTTCCACGGCCAGGCGGGAGATGTAGTCCAGATTCTCCTCCTCCAGCACCACGTCCCGGATGGCCTGAACATAGGTAGCCCGGTCGTGCATGGAGCAGTTCAGATATTTCTTCTGGGCGGCAGCGGCGGCCTCCACGGCCTCGTTCATGGTCTCGAACACGCCCCAGTCGCCGCCGGCGGCGGCGCAGTTGGGCTCGGCGCTGCCCATATCCACTTTGTTGAGCACCTGCTGAACGATGCTGGCCACCAGTTTTTCGTCAAAGTTCATATGCGTGGTCCCTCCTTAAATAGACATTGCGTAACGCGCGATCTCCATGTCCTGCTCCACCGTCCCGCCGGACACGCCGATCCCCCCGCAGACCTTGCCGTCCACAATATAGGGGAATCCGCCGCCAAACAGAACGATTTTGCCCGGGTTGGAACTCTCGATCCCATAGAGGGGACCGTCCGGCCGGGAGGCCGTGCCCAACTCGTGGGTGGGCATCTGGAAAGCAAAGGCGGTGTAAGCCTTGCCCGCCGACACCTCAATGCTTCCCACAAAGGCGCCCTCCATCCGCTGGAGCAGCATCAGGTTGCCCCCCGCGTCTACGGCGGAAAACACCACCGGAACGCCCAGCTCCTTGGATTTCTCCTCGGCCCTGTCCGCCATGCGGTGCAGGACCTCCAGGCTCATGGGGGGCAGACCGCGGTCAGTCTGCTGTGCCATCACCTCTTTCACCATCTCCGTCACCTTTTCCCGCATCTGGGTCAGGTCCTCCTGGAGCCGCGCCATGGCGTAGATGGCGTCGGACAGGCGGTTGATGTAGCGCACCAGCACCTCCCGCACGGGCAACTCCACAATCCGCCGCTCCGCCCGCCGGACGATGGTCCGGGCCACATGGAGCGCCGCCGAGGCGGGGTCCACGCCGGGGATGACAAAATGGGTCTGCCTGCCGGTGGTCTCGGTGCAGGTGTCCACCACACCCTCCAGGAACGCCACGTCCTCTTCGGAGATGTTCCCCTTGAGGGCGGCGGCGGTTTCCGGCGAATCGCTGGCCAGCTCCGCGCCCACGGAAAACAGCCGCCCTTGAATTTTGCGGACCGTGGTGCGGATAAATTCGTTGTCGGTCTGGGTATAGGCCAGACCCAGCATGGAGTTGGCCTCGTCAATGGTGCCGTAGCAATCCACCTTGGGGTCGGATTTGCTCACCCGGCCCCCGCCCACGAGGCTGGTCTGGCCCTTGTCGCCGCCTCTGGTATAGAGGTTTGCCATCAGCCCACCTCCACCGTATCCACGATGCCCACGATGGCCTTGTCGATGGGGGCGGAGGCGTTCTGGAACACGTACCGGGCCGAGCTGCCCTGGCTGACGATGACGATCTCACCGGTACCCGCGCCCACGGAATCCACAGCGATTTCAGTGCTGCCCTCCCGCTCCAGGCGCTCGGTGAGCTTCTCCACGATGAGCAGCTTCATTCCGACCAGGTCCTTGTTCTTACTGGTGGAGACTACCGTTCCGATCACTCTGCCTAAATACATTTCGCTCCACCCTCCTTACGATTCAATTTGAATGGTGACGCCCAGCCGCCGGGCCTCATCGGAGGCCAGCGCCGTGACGATTGTGCCCCTGGGGACCACGATCACCGCGCCCCGGGGGGCGGTATTGACGGCCTTCACACTGAGGACCTTGCCCGTCATGGCGGGCCGGATCACCCTGCCGCCCTGGGCCGCGGGCTGCTGCCCCTTGACGGAAGGGGCGGACCTCGCCGCCTGTGCGGGCAGGAAGCTGTAAACAGCCTTGCGCACAGCCTTTGCCATATCCTCCGCGGAGGTCAGGCGTGCGCCGTAGGCCTGCAGCTTCTCCAGGTTGTCGTGGAGCGCGTCCCGCATGGGGCGGGTCATGTGATAGCCCAGCTCCTTCCGCCTGGGGTTGTCCGGGCAGGCCCCGTCCACGGCGATCACCACGTTCTTCCCCTTCAGCAGCCCGTTAAAAATCATGGTGGCGGCGGGGGTCTCCGGCATGCAGCCGGCCAGATAGGCCGCCGTGCGCACCGTCAAAGCGGGCACCAGGATGGTGTCGAACCGGGCGGCCACCTGTTCGGGGAACCCGTCCGGCGACTCCACCCAGAGCTCCTCCGGGTCCAGCGCGGCCCGCACGGCCTCCTCGCCCGTCACATACACGGCACTGCGGGTCATGAGCACATGGTAGGTAAAGCCCTCGCTTTTCAGCTGCTTCAATTCCTCCAGCGCGGCGGGGACGCCGATGGCCGCGCCGGTAACCACCACCAGCGCCCGCTTCTGCCGGTCCACCAGCTTTTGCACCACCCGCTCCGCCAGCTCGTCGGCCAGCAGGGCGAGGGCCATGTCTTTACGCTCTTGCTCGGTCAATGGTTGTTCACCGCCTTATTATTCGGTGCAATTCATAGCGATGCCCAGCGGCGTCACCAACAGGGGAGCCGCCGGTTTCACCACGGGTACTTCCAGATATTTTTGGAACACGGTCTCAAACTCGGTGAAGCAGCAGGCGCCGCCCACCACATAGACCGTGTCCACCGGGTACTTTTCCAGGCAGCGCTTGACGATGGCGGCCATTTTCTCCACCACCGGCTTGATGACCGGGAACACGCTGTGCTCCTGGGCCGGGTCCCGCTTCATCAGCTCGGCCTCCTTGGTATCGCACCCGTGGAAGCCGGCCAGCACCAGCGTCATGTGAGTGCCGCCGGTGGGCTCGTCATCCACGTAGATGACTTCGCCGTCCTTCAGGATGCTGATGCCGGTGGTGCCTCCGCCCACGTCAACCACTGCCCCGTCGGTGATACCCAGTACGGAGGCCGCCGCCGTGGGCTCATCCACGGTGCTGGTCAGGCGGAACCCCGCCGACTCCACCACGTTGCCGATGGCCTTGACGCTCCCCGTCACGATGCCCGGCGGGATGGCGCAGCCCGCCGCGTCCAGCGTCACGCCCAGCTGCTGCTCCAGCTCGGCCTTCAACCGGGTGACGGTGCGCACCGCGCCCATATAGTCCACCACCACGCCGTCCCGCACCACGGTGGAGGGGTAGGTGACTCCGGCCACAGGCCGGTTCTCCTCGTCCACCACGGCTAAAACAATGTTGGCGGTGCCCAAGTCCACGCCGGTGCGCAGGGCGCCCGTCCAGGGGTTGTTTCGATGTTCTTCAATGAGGCGCTCAAACTCCAGCAGAGTGTCGTCGCACGCCGTCATGTCATGGCTCATATTGATTCTCCACCCTCAAGCTCTTGCTCGCTCAGTCCACGATGATGTAGGCCCGGTCGCCGTTCTTCACGCCAAAGGCGTTGGCCTCGTCCACGTCGATGTGCATCTCCGGCGCGAACTGCTCGGACACGCGGATGAGCACATTGTGGAGGATGCCGCCCCGCAGGCCCCCAATCTCCACCTTTACCATCTGCTTATCCTTTACGCCGATGCGCCGGGCCGTCTCCGGGTCCAGATGCACATGGCGCAGGGCGGCGATGGTGCCGGTATCCTTTTCAATGGTCCCCTTGGGGCCCGCAATGGTGACGCCCGGGGTGCCCTTCAGCTTACCGGACTCCCGAATGGGAGGCCGCACGCCCAGGGCAAATCCGTCCGTGACGGAGACCTCCACCTGAGACTCATTCCGCAGGGGGCCGAGCACGCGTACGCGGCCCAGCTCCCCCTTGGGTCCATGGAGGGTGACGGTTTCCTCAGCGGCGTACTGGCCCGGCTGGCCCAGCTCCTTTTTAAAGGTCAGCTCGCTGTCCTGCCCAAACAGGATGTCCATATCCGCCCGGTCCAGGTGGATATGCCGGTTGGACACACCGATGGGCACCGAGCGCTGGAATTTCTCCAGCTCCTCGATGACCAGCCTGGTGACCAGGGCCACGAACATCTCATAGGTTTGCTTCTCCATGGCTTATACCACCTTTTTACAGGCCTTTGGGCAGAATCTTCTCCACGTCGGTGTGGGGCCGGGGAATGACATGGACGGAGACAACCTCGCCCACCTTCTCAGCGGCCACGCTGCCGGCGTCCACAGAGGCCTTCACCGCGCCCACGTCGCCGCGGACCATGACGGTGACCAGACCGGAGCCGATCTTCTCATAGCCGATGAGGGAAACATTAGCGGACTTGGTCATGGCGTCGGCGGCCTCAATGGCGCCAACCAGGCCTTTGGTCTCGACCATGCCGAGAGCTTCACCCATACTCATAGTTACCTCCTAGTGATCGTCTTGCGATCGTGCGTTATTGTTTGCGCTTGCCCCGCTTCGCCGGGGCTTTTCTGGCCGCCTTGGGCTTGGGCTCCTCCGCCGGGGCTTCCGGCTCGGGGGCAGGCTCCTCCGCCGGCGCCTCAGGCGCAGGCTCAGGCTCCGTCACCGCTTCCTCCGCAGGAATCTCCGGCCCTGTCACAGGCTCAGGCTCTGCGGCGGCTTCCGCCACGGGCTCGGGCTCCGGCGTCACCGGGTCCGGCTCAGGGGCGGCCTCTTCCTTTGCTGGCTCATCGGGTCCCACAGGCGGCTCCGGGGGCGCGGGCGGGTCCGGCTCACAGGGTGGCTCCGGCGGCTGATACCCCACGGTCTCCTTGGTGAAAACCAGCATATCCAGCGCACCGGCCGGACGGGGGATCACCTTGGTGCTCACCACCCGGTTGACCTTGGCGGCCGCGATCTTGGCAGCGTCCACGGCGGCTTTCACCGCGCCCACATCGCCTTCAATCTTCACGGTGGTCCAGCCGCCGCCCTTTGTCAGCTCATAGCCGATCAAGCGCACGTTGGCGGACTTCACCGCAGCGTCGGCGGCCTCGATGCCGCCCGCCAAGCCCTGGGTCTCGATGAGTCCTAAACTCTTCTGCATACACGTACCTCCTAGTCCAGAGGTTTCAGCGGCAATTTCTTCACCAGCCGCGCCGCGTTGGCCCCGATGGCTCGCACCTGGTCGGCCTGACGGGCGGGAACACGGTAAAGAGGCTGGTCCTGCTCCAGTTTCGAGTAGTGCAGAACCACAAATTGTCTGTCCAGCCCCAGCCCCACCTCCAGGCGGGACGCCTGGGCGGCTTCCCAGGACAGGGCCAGCGCGTCCATCCCCTCTTTGGTGCCTTCCTCCCAGGGGATGCCCTCCTCCTCCATGCCGTAGGTCAGCTGCCGCAAAGCTGCGGGAGAGGCGTCGGGACTCATCAGGACGCGGACATTGGGTTTGGTCATTTCAATGGGCATGGCCATATCTCAGGCCCTCCCTTCCAGCACAGACAGCACCAAGCCGGTGGCCACCGCGTTGCGGGGACCCTCCGAGCCGCGGATGTTGCCCCGCCCGGCCACCACCTTGTACTGGGACAAGGCGTCGGTGACCATCTGGGGCACCTCGAAGTCCAGGGCGGAGCCGCCCACCAGCACCACGAACCGGATGTCCCGGACGTTGCCCGTGGGGCTCACCCGGGTGAGGGCCCGGATGGCGTTGGTGACGAATACCTTCTGCTTGGCCTGACGGCGGATGAGCCGGATCTTTTCCATGGACCAGTCGCCCTCCAGAGGGATCATCTTGCCCTCCTTCAAAATGACGACCTTGGCGAAAATGTTGGGGTCCAGCGGGGTGGGGAAGAATTCCACGGTGCCGTTTTCGTGGCGGATGTGGAACAGGCTCTCCACCTTGGCCATGGGGTACTTTTTCACGTCTTCCGCCGTGTCAAAATTGTCCAGGCCCATCTCCGACTGGATCAGCAGGGTGACCATGTTGCCCGCCCCGGCCAGATGGATGGAGTGGATAGTCCCGTCCTCGCTGATGATCGAGGCGTCGGTAGAACCTGCGCCCATGTCCAAAATAGCCAGAGGCTTGTTGGTCCCCGGCGTGGTGAGCGCGCCGCGAATGGCCATATCGGCCTCCACGCCGCCCACCTCCACGGGCACGCTGATCTGTTCGCCGAACTCCCTGGCGATGGCCTCCATCTGGAGACGGTCGGCCTTCACCATGGCGGCGATGCCCACGGCGTTCTCCTGTGAGAACTCGTTGGCCAGACCGCCCTGGACCTTCTGAGGGGTGAACGTGTCCACCGCCAGCAGGTCCTGGATGTGGATGTCCCGGGGGTGCTGCTTGGTGAGATTCGCCATCACCTGGCGCACCTTTTCCAGCATACCGCCTGCGTTGGTGCCCGGCTCACCCCGGACATCCTCCAGGGCCGGAATGGACTCCACCGCCTTCATGATCTTGTCGGCGCCGTCGTCCACATCCACCTTCACAGTGCGCATGGCGCCCTTCAGCTCCATGGTGCCGGCGGGGATTTTGCGCTCCTTCACGTCGCCGCTGGGGGTCTTGATGACCACTGCGGACCGGTTGCCGATGAGCGCCCGGGCAATGGGCACCACCTGCCGGGTTTCCTCCGAAGACAGCCCGAACAGGGTGGCGATTCCGTAGGGGTTGGACAGCACCTCCACCACGCCGCCCACCGCAGCCACCTCCACCGCAGAGCGCATGCCCAGGGGGACCTTGTCCACCAGGGCTACCTCGTCCACAATGGGGATTTTCCGGTGCAGGCGGTTGTGGATGAGCACGCCGTCGTCCCGCTGCACGATGGCGGCGGTGACCTGACGGGTGCCGCTGGAGCCCTGGTTGATCATCCGCGCGGCGTCGTCAAAGTCCACGCTCTTGGGGATGACCACGATGTAGTCCTTCCCGCCGGGGGCGTCCTCCAGCTCGGTGACCAGAACGGTCTCCCCCACCCCGACGCCCATGCCGCCGGGGGTGGAGGGATTATGACCGATCATGGTGGATTCGGTGATGATGGTCTCGGTGATGGTCTCCATGGCCACGTCGCCGATGACCGGGGCGGCCTCGTTGAGGCGCACCTCCGAGAGATCCTTCACCTCCAGCCCCGCCTTTTCCAGGGCGTTGGTCAGGGAATGGAAAATACCGTTGATATTCTGCCGCGTTCCCTTGATCCCTGTGGTGGGCACCGTGCCGCTGGCCAGGAATTCCAGCTTGCCGCCGTCCAGCCTTGCCAGGGCGGTTTCGGTTGTCGCGTTGCCGATGTCGATGCCTGCAACGATCTTCATAGCGGGGCCTCCTGACTTTTGAAAGGGTTAATCAGAACTTCTTCAGACGGTCGCGCTTCTCGTAGACCTCAGCGGCCTCGCGCACCAGCCCGGCGGCGGTCTTGGCGCCGTACTTGCCGTCCAGCTCGTTGGCGATGTCGATCAGCTCCTGCTTGGTGGAGCGGTAGGGCCGCAGAGCGTTGTAGATCTCCAGCAGGCGCTCGTCGGGCACCGCGATCAGCTCGGCGGCGCGGCGCAGGTTGCCCGCGAAGGCCTCACGGTTGACGGACTCGGCCACCTGAGCCTGGTACTCCAGGGTCTCGGGGGAGATGCGCATGTCGTCGGAGGTCAGCTCGCCGGACAGGACCTTCTCATAGCTCAGGGAGCTGAAGGGCTTGCCGGTGGGAGTCTTGATTTTGGCGGCCTCTTTCTCGGCCAGGGGGTAGTTGGCGGCGGTCATCCTGCCGCCGGCGGGGGTGCTAGAGGGAGCGGAAACGGTGCCCTTATTCATGGCGGCCATGACCTGCTCCACGATCTGTTTCATCAACAGTTCCTGATCCATATTTCCTGCCTCCCTTTACTTAAACGAAACGGTGACGGCCTGAGGCTTCTTATCCCGGTCGCAGTGCTCGGTCTCCTTGATGTGGAGCAGAGCGGCGATGGCCTGATAGGTGGGGCGGGCCATCTGGTCGTTGCGCACAGTGACGGGGGTGGGGGCCTCGCCCTTGGCGTACTTGGCGGCGTTCTTGCCGATCTGACGGAAGGTGTCCATCTCGATCAGCGGCGCCTGAGAGAACAGCTCCAGGTTGCTCAGGGGGGGCAGGTCCTTCTGATGGATGACCGTGGTCCCCTTGGACTGGATGCCGATGCCGATGCCGGAGCCGGAGTACTCGGCGGCGTCATGGGCGATAAAGGAAACGTCGGAGGTACGGAACACCCGGATCAGGCGCCACTTCATGCCCTCCTCCTCGATGCCGGCGATGATCTCGCGCAGCACCTTGCTGTGGGGCTGATGGATGATGGTCTCGTGCTGGTACACGCCGAAGGCGGGAGCCAGGCCGATGACCACCTCGTCGGGGGCCACGCCCTTGGCGGCCTCGCCGGAGTCAGCCAGGGTCATCTCGCCGGCGGACAGGGTGCTGGCGGCGGGAGCGGCCTTGGCCGCGGGAGCGGTCGAGGCGGAGCCCATCTCCTTGAGGACTTCTTCGATCACACTGCGAAGCATATTTTCGTCAAAATTCATAGTTCGACCCTCCCTCTTATTAGATGTCTTCCGGCCGGATGGCGTTGGGGATGTTCTTGATCTGCTCCCAGCGCTCCTCGCTGAGCTGATAGCCGGTCATGGGACCATGGTAGTCGTTGGGGGCGTTCACGCCGGAGTAGACGTGGAAGTCCTTGTCGAAGATGGAGGCGGTGTGCAGGTAGTCGCCGGCCACCTTCTGGCGCAGCATGTTGTAGATGTTCTGAGCCACGTCGGGGAAGCCGGCCTTGTCCAGCGCCTTGACGAAGTCCACGCCGGTGACCTTGCGGGCCATCATGTCCTCGATGGCCTTCAGATCCTCGTTGACGTTGCGGTTGGGCATGTCCTCAGAGCCCCGGGCGTAGGTGGCGGCCTCCACTTCCTCGTCGGTGATGGGGGGCAGGCCCAGCTCGCGGAACATTCCCTGGAGGGCCCGGGCGGCCTTGTTGCGGGCCTTGATGACATCGTCCTCCTTGACGGGCTGCAGTCCGCCGTCGATGCGCATGTCCCGCTGGATGATGTTCCAGTCGTCGTAGTCGTCGGCGTCCCAGTTGGAGCCGGCGAACATGTTGTCGTAGTTGGGGGTGGCGGAGTAGCCGGAGCAGATGTAGTCGGTGCCGGAGAACAGCTGGGGCACGCTGCGGGCCACCCGGCGCAGGTCGGAGTGGGTGAAGGTCTGGTCGTTGGAGGTGGTGGACTCCAGGTCCAGCAGCATGGCGATCAGGTTCTCAGCGGCGATGGCGCGGATACCGCCGGGCACGCCTGCGGGAACGCCGACACAGGAGACGGAGCCGTTCTGGGTGCCCTGCACGCCGGCGCCCTTGGTGACGGCCAGGCAGCGGGCCTCCAGGTACAGCATGGACTTGCCCTCGGCGTAGCCCATCTGGACCTCGGAACCGGTGCCGGAGGTAAAGCGCATCTTCAGGCCGCGGCTGGCGTAGCAGCTGGCCAGGAACGCCTTGGAGTAGGGGGTGTCGTCGCCGTCCATGAAGACGGGCTCGGTGCCGTAGACGGAGATGGTCTCGGCGTAGGTGGTGAAGCCGCGCATGCCCAGCTGGAGCTCGGTGGCCTCTTCCAGGGCGCACTGAGTCATGATGCCGGGACGGCCCGCCTGAGCGCCCACGAACAGAGCCATGGCGTTAAAGGGGGCGTACCGGGCGATGCCGACGGTGGTCTCCATCTCGGCGAAGCCGCGCACGGCGGCCTCGGCGGCGTCGGCGGCGATCTGGACGGGGTTGTCCTTCACGTTGGTGACGTGGCACTGGTTGGCGGGCATCAGACGGGCGCGCATCTTGGTCATGCCCATCATGATCTCCACGATGTTCAGGTTGCCCACGATCTCCGTCAGCTTGGCGGGGGTCACGGACAGGGTGATGTCCAAGATCTCATCGCGGGAGACGTTGATGTCAACGATCTTCCGGGCGATGTCCAGAGAATCCATGGCCATGGCCTTCTCCGCGTTGCCCAGCCGGATGGCGTGGTCGGCGATGAAGGTGTCCAGCATGTCGAAGTCGGCGCGGGTCTTGCCGTCCATCTCAACGATGCGGCCGCCCTCGATCTTGATGCTGGGCTTGGGGTCGAAGGGGCTGTTCATGGCGATCAGACCGACCTCAGGCCACTCCTGCACATACCCGTCCTGGTTCACCGGGCGGGCTGCCAGAGCTTCAAAACGCTTAGATTTCATAGCTTATGCTCCTTCCCGGTTTCAATTAAATGATGTAGGGGGTGGTGGAGGACTTCAGCTCCTCGCTGGGCTCCAAAGTCTTCAGAGCCTGCAGCCCCACCTCACGGGCGGCGATGAGGGCCTGCTTCACGGCGCCGGAGTCGCCATAGAAGAAGGTGTTGACCTCGTTGGAGAAGCTGGTGCCGCCGTTGCCGGGGGTCGCCACGCTCAGCACCTCGACGTTGGCCGCCTTCACCGCGGCGTCCGCAGCCAGGATGCCGATACCGGCGGGGGCGCAGGAGATGATGCCCATGGCCTTGCCCAGAGGGGCGGCCCAGACCTTGTTCAGCACATGAGAGGCGCGGGCGGTGTACTGGAACTCCAGATGGCCGGCGCTGTTGCCATACACGTCACCGAAGTGGACCGGGGTCTCGCGCAGGGCCACTTCCACGGCCCGGCGGGCGTCGGAAACGTCCTCAGCGCCAAAGACGATCAGGCAGCCGTGGCCGCCGCCGCCCTCGGTGTCCCGGGGGCACTCCACTAGCAGGCATTCCGTATTGGTGGCCTTTACAGCCTCGTCGGCGGCAAAGATTTGGGGACCGGCGCCGGTGCGGTCGGAGATGATGCCGATGGCGCGGTACTTGGGGTCGATCTTCAGGGCGTCGTGCACCTGGTGGTCCAGGTTGGCGATGACCAGGCCGATGGTGTGGCCGATGGCGGTGCCGACAAACTCAGTCAGGTTGCAGGCGGGGGCGGCCCCGCAGCACTTCTCCTCGGCGGGAGCGGAGGCGCCGATCTTCTTCATGACCTCGTCCATGACCTTGCTGACCAATTCATCCATGTGTGTTACCTCCATTTAGAAGTGATTTTGTTATGGTTCAAACTATATGTCAGGGGTGTCGCCGGGTTCTGGAAATTACTCCATGTGGGGCAGGATCTTCTCCACGTCGCTGTGGGGACGGGGAATGACATGGACGGAGACGACCTCGCCCACCTTCTCGGCGGCCACGCTGCCCGCGTCCACGGACGCCTTGACCGCGCCCACGTCGCCGCGGACCATCACGGTGACCAGGCCGGAGCCGATCTTCTCGTACCCCACCAAAGCCACGTTTGCGGACTTCACCATGGCGTCGGCGGCCTCGATGGCGCCAACCAGGCCCTTGGTCTCGACCATGCCCAGAGCTTCCTTCTGCATAATTGCTGCCTCCTTCGATTTTTTCATAGCCTGCGGCGCAGCTGCTCTTCCAGGCAGCGTACGGTTCACACAAGCTTACCATGATACATTATACAGAAGAGGGAACAATGTTTTCTTGACCCCAGCAGGTACTTTTTTGTCCATTCTTCATAAACAAAAATTTTACTCTTCCGGTCAATTTCTGCGTTTCTGCCAAGATTTCGGCCCAAAATGCCGCAAAAACCCTGCCTTGCGGCAAAATGTCGCAAGGCAGAGTCCCTGTCCAAAAGTTCTCAGTTTTTGTCTTTTTCTGGTTCCAGAGCCAGAAAGCGCCAGGATTTATCCCATGATCTGGGCCAGGATCTTTTCCACGTCGGCCGCCTCCGCACTCCGGGGATTGGTGGCGGTGGTGGCGTCGGCCAGGGCGGCGGACACAAGCTCACCCTTCATCTCCTTCACCTTGGCAAGGTCCGCCCCCTGGGCCTTCAGAGTGGCGGGTATGCCGATCTTCCGGTTCAGCTTCTCCACCTCGTGGATGAGGTTGGTGACGCCCAGGCGCACATTGGGAGCGGGCAGATCCAGCACCTTGGCCATGCGCTGGTACTTCCTGGCCGCCACACAGTATTCGCCCCTGTGCACGGTGGTCAAATCGGCGTTGTAGGCCAGGATCTTGGGCAGAAGAATGGCGTTAATCCGCCCGTGGGCGATGTGGAGCTTGCCGCCGATGGCGTGAGCCATGCCGTGGTTCAGCCCCAGCCCGGCGGAGTTGAACGCCAGACCCGCCATGCAGGAGGCGTTGTGCATCTTCTCCCGGGCCAGCAGGTCGTTTCCATCGGCCACCGCCAGGGGCAGGAACCGGAATACCAGCGACACCGCCTTCTCGCACATGGCGTCGGAAAAGTCGTTGTACCCGGTGGACACGTAAGCCTCCAAGGCATGGGTCAGCACATCCATCCCCGCGTCGGCGGTGACGGAGGGAGGCGCGGACACGGTGAGCTCCGGGTCCAGGATGGCCACCATGGGCCGCAGGGCCTGGCTGGCCAGAGGGTATTTGATCCCCTTTGCCTGATCGGTGATGACGGCGTAGTCCGTCACCTCGGAGCCGGTGCCGCTGGTGGTGGGGACGGCAAAGCACTCCATCTTGTCCGTATCCACGCCCAGCGCCTGCTTGGCGATGGCCCGGATGGCCTTGGCCGCGTCGATGGTGGAGCCGCCGCCCACGGCGATGACCACCTGAGCGTCACAGGCCCCGAAGGCCTCCACCCCCGCCGTCACCACCTCAATGGGAGGGTCGGGCACCACGCCGTCAAAGACGCTGACCGTGCAGCCGGTGAGGAAGGAGGCAACCCGCTCGGGCACCCCCAGCTGGTTCATGAACCGGTCGGTGACAATGAGCACCCGCTTGTCCTCCACCTGGCGCAGGCGCTCCAGCGCGCCCTCTCCAAAATAAACTCTCGTGCTAAAGCTGAATTCCTGCATAATGACCTCCCTGATTTCCCGGCGGCCCTAACGCGAGGTGCCTGCGTCCCCCGCAAAAGCCGGCCCCCGTGCGTGTTGGTGCTGCTCCCGGTATTCGGTGGGGGTGAGCCCCACCTTCTTCTTGAACGCCTTGCCGAAATAGTTGGTCTCGCTGTAGGACAGCTCATAGGCGATGTTTATCACCGGCATGTCCGTGTCGGTGAGCATGTCCTTGGCGGCGCTGATCTTGCCGTCCATCATGTAGGTGATGAAGTTGACGCCGGTGATCCGCTTGAAGAACTTGCTGAAATAGCTGGAGCTCATGTTTGCGTACTCCGCCGCCTCGTCCAGCCCGATGCCCTCCTTCACATTGCGGTCCACATAGTTGAGCACCCGCTGCTCGTCGCTGACCTGATAGCCCCGGTCCTCGTCGATGGCGTCAAAGATGATGCCCCACAGCTTCTCAAACACCAGGCAGGAGTCATGCTTCCTTCCCTGCTGGTCGAAGCGCAGGCGGAAGCGCTCAATGACGGTGGACAGCTTCAGCTGGGCGGAGGGGCCCAGAGGACTGCCCAGCCGGGCCAGCCCCTCGGCAAAGGACAGGGCGCTGAACCGGATCACGTCTATATCATCCGTTTCTTCATAGAGAGAATCAAGGTAATCTTTTGTGGTATTGATGCACTTTTTGTAGCAGAAGGACTGCATATGCTCCGCGGCCAGCTTGAGATACCGCTCCCTGTGCTCCTTCTCCCACTCTCCGGCGGGCTTGGCGCTCCACTGCATCATCACCTCGGCCGCCGCCGTCAGCCATTCCGGGCGGTAGGGCTTGAGCAGGTAGTCCTGCACCCCCAGCCGCCACACGTTGGCCACGATGTCGCTGCGCTTTCCCGTGGAGGTGACCAGAATGGGCATATCGGGCGAAATCTCCTTGGCGGAGGTGATCGTGTTGCAGTAGTCCGCGTCGAACCACGGCACATCCACGATGAGCAGGGAGAATGAGCCACCGCTCAGCAGGTCCAGGGCCTGCCGGGGGGTGGCCGCCGTCAGGATCTCCGCCTTGGCCAGTCCCCTGGACAGGATCTCCCGCGTATTTCCCCGCTCCAACCGGTTTTCATTTAATATCAGGACCCGGCTCATCGCTTCCGGCACCGCCTTTCTCCGCATTGCCCCATCCGTTTTCCGCTCACCGCCACTTCAACGGCAGCTTCAGCCGGACGGCGTACCCCGCCTGCCCGTCGCTCCGGTGTCCGATGGACAGCTCGCACCGCTTGCCCATCAGCCGTTTCAGGCTCCGGTTCAGGTCCCGCAGGGAGGTATGCTCCCGGGACAGGTACTCGTCCGCCCGGTTCTCCATCTCCTCAGGGGTGACGCTCTCGCTGTTGGCCCGCACCATCACCAGCAGGTCCTTGCCGTTTTCCTCGGCGAATATGTCGATCTTCCGCTGGTCGTCCTCGCTTTTGAAGGACTGGAGGGTGATGTCGATGATGGGCCGGAACACCAGGAAGGGACAGTTGACGCCCCAGTACTGCCGGGGGACGGACACGCTGTAGTCCAGCATCTCCCCCCACCACGCCTTCTGCACCCGCAAAAAGGCCTCGACATAATTCAGCTCCTCCCCCAGCACGGACAGCTTGCGGTCACTGTCGCTGGCGTAGCGGATGATGTCCGCGAAGTCCAGCGCCACCGCCCCGGTGCGGTCCGCGCCCTCCTGATAGGCCAGCTGGGTAATGAGGTTCATGACAAAAAAGAACTGGTCGGAGGACTCCTCCTGCCATAAAGCGCCCCGCTCCGGGCGGCGGATGGACCGCTCCAAATCAGGCTGGGCCGCGGTGTCCTCGGCCGCCTCCCCCTCGCCGGCCTCCTGGCCGCGCTGGTCCTGAAGGGCGTAAAGGATCATGTCCCGCACCACCTGCACCGAGGCCAGCAGCTTGTCGTAGGTCATCTCCCGCAGCTGGCCGTAGGCCCGGGCCATGGCCTCGTTCTTGTTCCAGTTGGCCTGGGGGATGATGTGGTCCAGCTCCCGCTCCTCCGCGTCCGTCAGCCGCACCTGCCCCCCCATGACGGAGCCCAGATAATTGTCGTCCAGGATCAGCGGCACGGCGAAGTCCACCAGGTCCGCGTGGCAACGGTAGATGTAAGGCTGGCCGGTGATGGCGGAGTGGAGGCCGCCGTGGGCGTCGCACTGCTCACACAGCTCGGAAAAGCCCTGGAGCTGCCGGCCCAGGGCGCAGTGTTCCGTGAAACCGCTGTACTTGGTGATGGGCCGCCCCTTGTAATCCACAGTGACGAAGGCCAGTCCCATGGCCTTGGAGCACTTGTCCTGAATGGACTGGATCAGCTCAATATTGACCTGATCGGATATTTTTTTGAACTCTCCCACGGTTTTTTCGCCCCCAAAGTGCGTTTTATGCCGTTCTGACGCCAAATCAAGCCCAACTGTCAGTAATCTGAATTTTATTATAGCAAAAAAACACCCACATTCAATAAATTATTTTGAGCTTGGAGAGGATTTTTTTGTGATAAGAGGAAATTTTTGACTACTGCGAAAAATCGTCAAAAACACGGCGCGTCCCCTCAGGGCCGCGCCGCGTCTTGATGCTCCTGTTCGGTTTCCGGTTCCTCTGCCTGCTGAGGCGCATCCGTCTCCTTCGCCTCCACCAGCTCTCCCACGCTCCGGGGCTTCAGGGAGGGCCGGAAGCGCTCCCGCCCCATCTGAATCACGTTATGGATGCCTCCCGCCCGGTAGGATACCGCCGCCCCGGCCGTGACCCCTCCGATGACCACGCCGCCCACGACGCCAAGCACCGGATTTACCGCCAGCAGGCTGCCGAACATGAAATTCAGTGCCACCGCCCCCAGGGACACCAGGCTCAGCAGCCGGGCGTTGCGGTTGATGTTGTTGTTGACGATGGAGGTATACGTATCCAGGTCCTTGATGACCGTGTTTTTGATGAGCTCATACCGCTCCTCCAGAAACTGAAACTCCAGCGCCACCTGCCCCTGGAGCACATAGCTGTTCTGCATCTGCATGGGGAAGTACCCCTTGTCGATGCGGGTGATGATCTCCTTGACCGCAATGACCTGATCGCCGTACAGCGTGTACTTGCGCCGGAAATCCAGAATCTGATAGGTGCCGGTGTTGTCGATGTTGCGGTCCAGCGTGTCCTCCAGCCGCTTCATGTCCTCCACCCCCCGTTCCACCAGGGCGGACAGGTCGGAAATCTTGAACTGAAGGGCATACATCAGCGCCTGTCCCAGATATTTGACCGTTTTTTCCTCCAGGTACTCCCGGAACAGCCCCTGGGAGGACTCCTCGATCAGCAGGTTGCTGCCCGCCTGCTTCAGGCGCAGCTCCCCGCCCATCTCCTCGGGGCCGTAGGTCAGCTCCAGGGTCAGGCTGTCCTCATCCCCAAAAATGCGCTGACGGGCCACCGGTTCCTGGATGGGACCATAAAAAATGCAATATTCGCTTCTCTCCAAGCCCGCCCCCTCCGGGTGGCGGCCTCGGTTCATCTTCTGCCAAAAAGCGAGCTCTTCCATGGGCGGCACCTCACATATCGTCACCATTGGGAACGGACTGATCCATTTATCATGATACGGCAAAAAAGCGCGGTCCGCAAGGGAATTTTTTGACAGCAGGTCCCTTTTTCATCCCGCGTCAACGGAGTTCCTCGGCACATCTCACAAATTTTTTTCGTAAAAATAGACATCACGCACAAAGTTGGCGGGAATTCCGTTTCCCTATTGACGATTTCCACAAGAGGCGGTATAATTTTTAACGAACAAGTTCACCGAATCTGTTCATCAGCCTTGGAGAGAAGGGAAGGAAACAAACATATGAGAAAAAGCACTCCAGCCCAATGGGTCATCCGCGTTCTGCTCTATGTCCTGGGGCTGTTCCTGATGGCCTTCGGCGTGGCCATCGCCGCCAATTCCAATCTGGGCATCTCCCCCGTCAACTCCCTGCCCTACGTGGTCAGCGCCGTGGTGTCCCGGGACCCGGGCACCTGCGTCACCCTGGTTTTCTGCTCCTACATCCTGCTCCAGATCATCATTCTGCGCCGGGAGTTCAAGCTCATCAACCTGCTCCAGATCGCGTTCTCCACCATCTTCGGCTACTTCGTCAACTTCACCAAGGCCATCGTGGGGGACTTCGCCATCCCCACCTACGCCGGCCAGCTGCTGATGCTGGCGGTGAGCATCGTGTTTATTGCCGCCGGCGTGGTGCTGTACATCGAGGTGGAGATGGTCCCCATGCCCATGGAGGGCCTGTCCCTGGCCATCGCGGGCAGGGTGGGCATTCCCTTCCACAACATGAAAATCATCATCGACTGCCTGGTGGTGGCGGCGGGCGTGGCCCTGTCCTTCCTCTGCCTGCACGAGCTGGTGTACATCCGGGAGGGCACCGTCATCACCGCCATTGTCACCGGCAAGGTGATGGCCCTGGTGAAAAAGCCCATTTCCCCCTTCGTCCAGAGAGTGTGCTTTGGCGGCGCCCTCGCGGAGGCGGAAGCATGAGCGCGCCGCTTCCTCTGGAGGACCTGACGGTCAGCCAGCTGCTGCGCCGCACCGCCGCCCGGTTCCCTCACCGCCCCGCCCTGGAGTATCGGGGCCGGGTATGGTCCTACCGGGAGCTGGACGGAGCCGTGGACGAGACCGCCCGCCGCCTGCTGAGCTGGGGGGTGAAGCGGGGCCACCGGGTGGGGCTGTGGTGCGAAAGCGAGCCCAATACCATTCTGCTGCTCTACGCCCTGCCCCGGATTGGAGCGACGGCAGCCTTTTTGAACACCAGCCTTCAGCGCGCCGAGCTGTGTGAGCTGCTGCGCCGCACCGACATGGACCGGCTCGTCATCACCGACGGCTACAAGGACCTGAACTTCCCCGCCCTGTGCCGGGGGCTGACGGACGAGGCGCCCACGCTGGAGGCCGTGCTTTATGCCGGGCTCAGCGGCGAAAGCGGCGGCTTCCAGGCGCTGGACAGCCTGACCCCCGCTCCCCAGGAGAAGCTGACGCAGGCCGAGGAAATGGTCACCCCCCGGGACATCGGCTATATCCTCTATACCAGCGGCACCACCAGCGTGCCCAAGGCGGTGCTGAGCAGCCAGTACAGCCGGGTGAACAGCGGCATCCAGCAGGCCCACGACCTGGGGGCCACCGAGGAGGACCGCTTCTGTGTGGCCATGCCCATCTTCCACTGCTTCTGCCTGTCGGTGAACGTGATGGCCGCCTGCGCCGCGGGCGCCTGCCTCTACCTGCCGGAGAGCCGGAGGACCACCGTTCTTCTGGAGGCCGTCAGCCGGGGCCGGTGCACCGTGCTCAGCAGCGTGCCCACCATGTACCACGCCATTTTGTGCCGCCCGGATTTCGCCAATTGGGACGTGTCCTCCCTGCGCACCGGCTTCATCGGCGGCAGCCTCTACCCCCAGGAGCTGTTCCGGCAGATCAACGACGGCTTCCACTTCACCCTGCTGTCCAGCCTGGGCCAGACCGAGGCCACGGCGGGACTTTCCACCGCCGGTCTGGACGACTCTTTGGAGGTGCGCGCCGCCACCGTGGGCCACTTTATGGACCACGTGGAGGGAAAAATCGTCCACATCGAATCCGGCCGGGAGCAGCCCGTGGGTCAGCCCGGTGAAATCTGCGTCCGGGGCTATCTGGTGATGGACGGCTACTACGGCCAGCCCGAGGAGACAGCCAAGGCCATCGACGAGGACGGCTGGCTTCACACCGGAGACATGGGCTATCTGGACGAGGACGGCAACATCCACCTCACCGGGCGGCTGAAGGAGCTCATCATCCGGGGCGGCGAGAACATCTCCCCCGCCGAGGTGGAGGCGGCCGGCGTCTGTCCGGAGGTTCGGGAGTGCAAGGCCCTGGGCGTCCCCGACCGCCACTACGGCGAGGAGGTCTGCCTGTGCGTGGCGCTCCAGGAGGGCGCGCGGCTGGACGAGGCGGAGCTTCGGGCCCGGCTCGCCCGCCGTCTGGCCGCATTCAAGGTGCCCAGGTACATTCTCTTTTTCGACGAGCTGCCCAAGACCAGCACCGGCAAGGTCCGCCCTGCGGAGCTGGCCCGTCTGGCCCGCCGGAGGCTGGAGCTGTGACGGCAAAGCATCGGTCACCCCCATCTTTCCTTATCCGAGGAAGACGGGGGTGATTTTTCTTTACAAACCGGCGCGCATAGAGTATACTACATACTAATATCTGACAAATTCATTAAAACTTCCGGGACGGGCCGCAAGCCCCATCGCCCCCCGGCGCCCAAAGGAGGGCCCGGACATGAAGCTGATTGTCAATGCCATCACCGCCGTCTACAACCTGCTGTGGGGCGACCTGTTTGTCATCCCCCTGCCCGGAGGCGGCTCTCTGGGAATTTCCCTGCTGGTGCTGCTGCTCATCCCCACCGGCATCTTTTTCACCATCCGCACCCGGTTCCTCCCCATCCGCCTGTTCCCGGAGATGCTGCGGGTGACGGCGGAGAAACGGACCAACCGGGAGGGAAACGCCATCTCCGGCGTCCAGGCCCTCATCGTGTCCACCGCCACCAGAGTGGGCATGGGCAACCTGATCGGCGTGGTGGCGGCCATCTCCGCGGGCGGCGCGGGCGCAGTGTTCTGGATGTGGGTCACCGCCCTCATCGGCTCGTCCACCGCCTTTATCGAGGCCACGCTGGCCCAGCTTCACAAGGAGAAGGACCCCCTCTACGGCGGCTGGCGGGGCGGCCCGGCCTACTATATCCACAACTTCGTCAAGGAAAAGCGGGACGGAAAAATCGGGCGGTATTCCGTGCTCGCCGTGCTGTTTGCCGTCTCCGGCCTCATCTGCTGGTGCGGCATCAGCCAGGTGATCGCCAACTCCGTGTCCTCCGCCTTCCAGAACGCGTTTCACATCGAGCCCATCTGCACCACCGCCATCCTGGTGGCCCTGTCCGCCGTCATCGTGCTGCGGAAAAACGCCACCGTGCGGGTGCTGGACGTGCTGGTGCCCATCATGGCGGCATGCTACTTCATCATCACCTTGATCCTCATCGGCATGAACATCACCGTACTTCCCGACATGTTCCGGCGCATTTTCGCGGAGGCCTTCGGCCTGCGTCAGGCGGTGGCGGGCGGCTTCGGCGCGGTCGTCATGAACGGCGTCAAGCGGGGGCTGTTCTCCAACGAGGCGGGCTCCGGCTCCGCTCCCTGCGCGGCGGCGGCCGGGGATACCCCCCACCCCGCCAAAACCGGCCTGC
Source organism: uncultured Oscillospiraceae bacterium (assembly GCA_910587395.1). Taxonomy (GTDB): domain Bacteria; phylum Bacillota; class Clostridia; order Oscillospirales; family Oscillospiraceae; genus Enterenecus. The sequence continues at coordinate 43,452 of CAJULJ010000005.1, forward strand.
TCCAGGCCCTGGGCGTGTTTATCGACACCATCGTCATTTGCAGCTGCACCGCCTTCATCATCCTGGTGACTCCGGCGGAAAAGGTGGCTGGGCTGGAGGGCATGGACCTGCTGCAAGCCTCCATGGCCCACCACCTGGGGCAGTTCGGGGTGGTGTTCATCGCGCTGATTCTGTGGCTCTTCAGCTTTTCCACCTTCGTGGGCATTTTGTTCTATGCCCGGTCCAACGTGGCCTACCTGTTCGGGGACAACTGGCTGTCCCAGACCCTGTATAAGATATTGGCTCTGGTCATGCTGTTCGTGGGCGGGCTGGCGGCATATACCTTTGTATGGGACCTGGGCGACGTGGGCGTGGGGCTGATGACCGTGTTCAACATCATCGTCATCCTGCCCATGTCGGGGCAGGCGCTGGCCTCCCTGCGGGATTACGAGGGCGAAATGAAAACACGAAAAGAGGAATAGAAAAAGCGCCCGGTTTTCGATGAAAACCGGGCGCTTTCTTTATTTCAGCAGTCCCTGAATCAAAATCACCAGGATCAGCACCGGGAGCACAAACTGGAAGTAGGGCTTCAGCGCCCGGGGCATTTTGATCCCCTTGCCGGTGTTGGCCTCCTCCAGGTACCGGTCGAAGCCCCAGCCCCACTTGGTGACGCAGAACAGCAGGTACACCAGCGATCCCAGCGGCAGCAGCAGGTTGCTCACCAGGAAGTCCTCAATGTCCAGAACCTGACCCACGCTGCCGTTGGGCAGCACGGCCTCAAAATACCACAGGTTATACCCCAGCACGCAGGGCATACTGGCAAGGAGCACAAATACCCCGTTCACCATCGCCGCCTTTTTCCGGCTCCAGCCGAAGTTGTCGATGCACCCGGCCAGCAGATTCTCAAACACCGCGATCACCGTGGAGAAGCTGGCGAAGGACATGAACAGGAAGAACAGCGACCCCCACAGCCGTCCGCCCGCCATGTTGGCGAACACCTTGGGCAGGGTCATGAAGATGAGGGACGGCCCCGCATCCGGCGTCACATCGAAGGAGAAGCAGGCGGGGAAGATAATCAGTCCGCTCATGAGAGCCACAAAGGTGTCCAGCCCGCAGATGCGCACCGCCTCCCCGGCCAGAGTGTTGTCCCGGCTCATGTAGCTGCCGAAAATCTCCATGGCGGCGACACCCAGGCTCAGGGTGAAAAACGCCTGATTCATGGCGGCGGTGACGACCTTTCCAAGCCCCTGCTCCACCGCCCGGCCGAAGTCGGGCAGGAGGTAGAACTTCACCCCTTCCCCGGCTCCGGGGAGGGTCAGGCTGTGCACCGCCAGCACCACGATCAGTCCCAGCAGGCCGGCCATCATCACCTTGGTCACCCGCTCCAGGCCGCCTTGCAGCCCCAGGGAGCACACCAGGAAGCCCGCCAGCACCGTGATCGCCATCCAGACCGTCATCTCGGCGGGGTTGGCCCGCATGGCGGAAAACACCCCGTCCACCGCCTCGCCGGTCAGCCCCGAGAAGGTCCCCCCGGCGAATTTGAAAAAGTAGCCCAGCATCCAGCCGGACACGGTGGTGTAGTACATCATCAGCAGATAGCACCCGATGAGGCAGAACCAGCCGTGGATATGCCACTTGGACCCGGCGGGCTCCAGGGCCTGGTACCCCAGCACGGCGCTCTTACGGCTGGCCCGGCCCACCGCAAGCTCCATGGTCAGCACGGGTATGCCCATAATCACCAGAAACAGCAGGTAAAACAGCACAAACACCCCGCCGCCGTTCTCCCCAGTGACGTAGGGGAATTTCCACACGTTGCCGATGCCGATGGCACAGCCCGCGCTCACCAGCAGGAAGCCCAGCCGGGAGCGGAAATTTTCTCGCTTCATCCCTTTTTTCTCCTTACCTCTATTTGCGCTGTATTCATCCGGGTCCTTCCCCGGTCCAGGGGGCCTCGAAAACAATGGGGAAGCCCCGGCAGCTCAGCATACCCTCGCTGACCTTCACCGGCGCCCTCTCAAGCGCCAGGTTGGGATAGACCCCGTCCGGCGCGTCCGCCGGTACCAGGGCATCCCGGCCCCGCAGGCTGAACACCCCCACCAGCTGACGGTCTCCTTTTCTATGCGTGGCGTACAGGATATCGCGGGGCAGGGCTCTCACCTCATACCGGCTGTCGGTGAGGAGAGGATTCCTTTTCAGCGCGGCCAGCTCCCTCATCGTCTCCGAGTAGTCCAGCCCATCGGACCAGTCCACCTCATCCTTGTCGAACAGGCTGGGCCGGTGGCCGTCCCGCGCCTCCTGCCCGGCGTACAGCAGGGTCATCCCCTTCTGGAAATAGAGGAATGCCTCCCAGTTGTGCCTCACTCTGTGGTTCGGGATGAGAAACGCCGCCCGGGCTCTGTCGTGGTTCTCCAGAAAGCGAAGCTTCACGTAGTTTTCGGGATAAATGGTCTCCTGGGCGTTGATCGCCTCCGCGTACCGCTCCAGCGGGGCCCTGCCCTCCAGATACGCCTGGAACACATCGTAAATGTCGTAGTCGTAGCAGATGTCAAAGGCCTGGTACAGCTCGGAGTCGGACAGCGCGCCCATTCCCTGGGCCCGCCACTCCCTGACGGCGCCGGGTTCCACCGACTCGGCCAGCCAGAGGCAGCCGGGGCGCACCCGCTCCACCTCTTCCCGTGCCCGGAGCCAGAAGTCCAGCGGCACCAGGGGCGCCACGTCGCACCGGAAGCCGTCCACCATGGAGGCCCAGTATTTCAGCGTCTCAATCTGATAATCCCACAGCCCCGGCTGGGAGTAGTCCAGGTCGATGACATCCCACCACTCTCCCACCCGGTTGCCGAAGCTGCCGTCCGGCTTGCGGTAGAACCACTCGGGATGCTCCCGCGCCAGCCGGGAGTCGGGGGAGGTGTGGTTATACACCACGTCGATGACGCACCTCATCCCCAGCTTGTGAATGTCGTCCACCAAGCGTTGAAAATCCTCCAGAGCGCCATACTCCGGGTTGACCGCCCGGTAGTCCCGAATGGCGTATGGACTGCCCAAGCCGCCCTTTCGGTTCACCTCTCCGATGGGGTGAATGGGCATCAGCCAGATGATGTCCGCTCCCAGGTCTCGGATGCGCCCCAGGTCCCGGCGCACCCCCTCAAAGGTGCCCTCGGGGCTGTAATTGCGCACAAAAACGGAATACATGATCTGATTTCGACAGGATTTACTGGTGCTTTTCGCCATATTGATCCCCCTCTCAAACCGCACCACATTAAGATATCACGTTTCTCACTGGATGGCAACCCGTATTTCCAGAAAAAGCCCGGACCCATCCAGGTCCGGGCTTTTCACCCTAATCCAGCGCCAGGGAAGCGTCCAGCAGCTTTTTGGTGTAGGGGTGCCGGGGATGGTCGTAGATCGTATCCACATCCCCCTCCTCCACGATCTCGCCGCCCGTCATCACCGCCACCCGGTCGCAGAGCTGGTATACCACCGCCAGATCGTGGGAGATAAACAGGTAGGACAGGCCCAGCTCCTCCTTAAGGTCGGCCAGCAGTCGCAGAATCTGCGCCTGCAAGGTCACGTCCAGCGCCGACACCGGCTCGTCCAGCACAATGAGCTTGCTGCCCTGGATGAGGGCGGCGGCGATGGCCACCCGCTGGCGCTGTCCGCCGGACAGTTGGGCGGGCTTCCGGGACAGGTGCTCTTCCTCCAACCCCACCAGGGGCAGAAACCGCACGACCTTTTCCCGGCGCTCCGCCCGGTTCCTCATCCCGGCGGCCCGGAGGGGCTCCTCCAGAATCCAGCCCACCGTCTTGGCCGGGTTCAGCGAGCCGTAGGGGTCCTGAAACACCATCTGCGGGCGCTCACTGTTGACGCACAGGGTCCCGATGACGTCGGCGACCATCCCCAGCACGCATTTGGCCAGGGTGGACTTGCCCGACCCGGATTCGCCCACGATTCCCAGCACCTCGCCGGGGGCCAGGTCCAGGGACACGCGGCGCAGCACCTGCTTACGGTCCTTCCCCCGGCCATACCAACTGCTCAGGTCACGGATATGCACGATGGGTTCAGCCATCCTGTCCGCCCCCTCTCAGCTTTTTCCGGGCGGGGCGGGAGGCGATGAGCAGCTTGGTGTACTCCGCCCTGGGGTGGTAGAACACGTCGTCCACCGCCCCGGACTCCACAATGTTCCCCTGCTTCATCACCACCACCCGGCCGCACAGGGCCTTCACCACCCCCAGGTCGTGGGAGATGAACAGGATGGCGGTGCCCTCCTTGCGGTTGATGTCCTTCAGCGTCTCCAGAATCTGTGCCTGGATGGTCACGTCCAGCGCCGTGGTGGGCTCGTCGGCGATGAGCAGCCGGGGCCGCAGCACCAGCGCCGAGGCGATCATCACCCGCTGCCGCATCCCGCCGGACAACTGGTGGGGGTATTGGGGATACACGCTTTCCGGATCAGGAAGCCCCGCCAGAGCCATGGCGTCCAGGGCGCGGGCTTTTCGCTCCGCCCGGGACAGCTTTTCGTGGATACGCAGCGACTCCTCCACCTGCTTCCCGATGCGCATGGTGGGGTTCAGGCTGGTCATGGGCTCCTGGAAGATGATGGACAGGTCCCGGCCCTGGTACTGCCGCAGCTCCTCCCGGGACAGGGCCAGCAGGTCGATGCCCTCGAATACGGCGCTGCCGCTCACCGTTACCTGGGAGCGCCGGATCAGCCCCATCAGCGCGTGGGCGGTCATGGACTTGCCCGAGCCGGACTCGCCCACGATGCCCACCACCTCGCCCCGGTCCATGTCCAGACAGAAGCGGTCCACGGCGGTGAAGGGCGCGCCCCGGTCGGTGAACACCACGCTCAAATCCCGAATGCTCAGCATCATGACACCGCCCCCATCCGCTCCCGGACGCCCTCGCCCACCAGGCCCACGCCCAGGATGAGCAGGATCACCACCGCCGCCGGGAAGACGGCGCACCAGGGCAGGGTGAACAGATAGCCCTGGGCATCCTTGAGCATGTAGCCCAGGCTGGGCTCCGTGGGAGTGACGCCAATGCCCAGATAGCTCATAGACGCCTCCGCCAGCACCGCGTTGTTGAAGCCGATGGTCAACCCGGACAGCAAGACCGGCCAGGTGTTGGGCAGGATGTGGACGAAGATGATCCGAAGGCCGGACACCCCCATGAGCCGGGCGGACCGGACGAAATCCCGGTCCCGGTACTTGAGGAACTCCCCCCGGACCAGCCGGGCAAAGCTGGGGACGAACAGCACGCCCAGCGCCCCGATCACATTGTACTTTCCCGGCCCGGTGACCGCCAGCACCACCAGGGCCAGCAGCACGCTGGGGAAGGCCGCGATGGCGTCGCACAGGCGCATGACGAGGGCGTCCACCGGGCCGCCGTAGTAGCCGCACAGAGCCCCGACGGCCAGCCCGCACACCGCCCCAACCGCCAGCACCGCCAGGGCGATGGTCAGGGTGGAACCCGCCCCCTCCAGGGTGCGGGAGAAGACGTCCCGCCCCATGGAATCGCAGCCGAACAGGTGACGGAGGGAGGGCTTAGCCTCCCGGTCGGCGGCACTCATGGCGGAGGGCACATAGGGCGTCCAGAAAAAGCCCACGGCGATATAGAGCAGCATGAGCGCCGTCAAAATCACCCCAATGGTGAGATACCAGTTTTTTCGTTTCATAGCGCTCACCTCTCAGCGATCCGGGGATCCATCACCCGGTAAAGCAGGTCTGCCAGGAAGTTGCAGCCCACCACCACCGCCGCCAGCAGCACCACGATGGCCTGGACCACCGGGTAGTCCCGGTGGCCGATTTCGGTGATCAGCAAACGCCCCAGTCCGGGGATGGTGAACACCTGCTCCACCACGATGGAGCCGGCCATGATGTCGCCGACGGCCATGGCCAGGAAGGTGACTACCGGAATCATGGCGTTGCGCAGCACATGCCGCCGCAGGGCGGAGCTCTGGCTGTTGCCTTTACTGTAAGCGGTGCGGATGTAGTCCTGGCCCAGCTCCCCCAGGATGGAGCCCCGCAGCAGCTTCACCGTCATGGCGCTCTTGGGCAGGGCCACCGCCAGGGCGGGGAACACCATGAACCGCAGGTGGGCCCCCAGGCCGTCCTCCAGGGGGACATACTCCGGCCGGAACCATTTCAGCACCAGGGCAAAGAGGAACATCAGGCCGATGCCCATGATAAAGTTGGGCACGGACATGGTCACCTGGGCGAGCACCGTTACGAGCCTGTCCACGACGCCCCCCCGGCGCCGGGCGGAGATCAGCCCCAGGGGCAGGGAGATGGCCACAATGAGCGCAAACGAGAGGGCGGCCATCACCAGCGTGACCTGCGCCCGGGTGGCCACCAGCTCGGACACCGGCATGTCAAACTTGAAGGACCGGCCGAAGTCCCCGGTGACAAAGGCGGCCAGCCAGCTCCAATACCGCTGCCATACCGGCAGGTCCAGCCCGTGCTGGGCCCGAAAGGCGGCGATCTCTTCCCGTGTGGCCTCGGCCCCCAGGACGGAGGTGGTGGGATCACCGGGGATGACGGAGAAAGCGGCGAAAGCCAGTACGCTCACCAGCAGCAGGGTGCCAACAAGCAGCCCCGCCCGTTTCAGTAAGGCTTTTCCCACGGGGAAAGCCCCCTTTCTTTCCAAGAAGGGCGGGGCCGTCCCACGGACGACCCCGCCCCATGCTGTTTCTTGGTGGAAAATAAATTATTTGTAGTGGATGGACGACATGTCGATGACGTATGTGCGGTAGAAGGTGAACCCGTCCAGCGCGGGATTCAGCACCGCCAGGTCGCACAGGTCCTGAATCCACAGGCTGGCCGCCTTCTCGTTCAGAATCTCCTCCGCCCGCTTGTACAGCCCGACCTGCTCTTCGCTGTCGGTGGCCGTCATGGCGCGGCTCATCACGTCGTCAAACTCCTCGTCCTGGAAGTTGATGAAGTTCTTCTGGTTGTCGCTCATGTAGCGCACCAGCATCTCCCGGGCGGTCATGTCGTCGGCGGAGATGCCGCACACCGTGGACTGGTAGTCCCGGCCCCGGTACACGTCCGACACCCAGCTCTCCCACTCGATGGGCGCCAGCTCGGCGGTGATGCCCGCCTGCTTGAGCTGCTCAATGATAACCTGGGCGGTGTCCATGTGCTGGGCGTAGTTGGAGGGGGCGGTGATGGTCATGCTAAAGCCGTCGGGATAGCCCGCCTGGGCCAACAGCTCCTTGGCCTTCTCCACGTCCGGCTGGTAGCGTTCCGCCAGCTCGGGCACAAAGTACGTATTCTGGGCGGGGTACATGCTGGTGCCGGTGGCCACGCCCGCGCCGTTGCACACAAACTCAATGATCTCGTTCACGTCGATGGCGTAGTACATGGCCTGACGGACCAGCTCGTTGTCAAAGGGTTCCACGGCGTTGTTGAGGTAAAGCGCCTGGACCAGCTTCATGGTGTCCTGGTGGACGGTGAACTGGTCCTTCACCTCGCGCTCCAGGGTGTTGGGCAGGTGGACCACCATGTCCAGCGTGCCGCCCTTCAGGCCGATGACCATGGCGTTCACGTCGGGGACGATTTTGAAGGTCACCTCGTCCAGGCTGGCGGCCTTCTCCTGGTTCCAGTAGCCGTCGTACTTCTCCATCACCAGGCTGTCCTGGGGGGTGTAGGAGACGAACCGGAAGGGGCCGGTGCCGGTCATGGTGTCGGTGATGGTTGGGCCGGAGTTCTTGGGGATGATGGGGGCGGTGAGGGCGTTGAGGAATTCCAGACTGGGCTCGGACAGGGTGACGACCACATGGCTGTCGTCGGCGGCCTCAATGCGCTCCACAACAGAAAACGCCGAGACCAGAGGCTTTCCTTCGTTCTCCGATCCGGCGCAGCGTTCCAGGGAATAGACCACATCCTCGATGGTGACGGCCTCTCCGTTGTGGAACGTGACGCCCTCCCGCAGGGTGAAGGTGTACGTGGTCCCATCCTCAGAAATCTCATAGTCACTGGCGACGGCCGGGGTCAGCGAACCGTCGGGGCTGGCCTTCACCAGTCCCTCGAAGATGTTGAACAAGACCTCGCGGATGCCTGCCGTTTTGGCAAGCTGTGGATCGAGGTTGCTCAAATCCTGTGCGATACCTACCGTGACTGAGTTCCCGTTGGGTAACTCGCCCGATTGTGCAGCGGACGCCTCGCTCCCGCTGTCGGTCACGTCCGAAGAGGGCGTGGCCTGCGTGTCTCCTGCGCTGCATGCGCACAGTGAGACCGCCAGCATGGCAAAGGCGGCCAGCAGCAAAAGGGCCCGTTTGACAAACTTGGGCATTTTGCTTCTTCCTTTCTACTGCATTTCTCGCAACTGTATTCAGTTGTCGGGGTATATTGTAGCACACCGGGCCGAAATTGCAAGAGGCAATTTCGGCCCGGCATGATCTTTTTATCCAGCGGCCCTCTGCTCCGCGCAGCGCCGGGCGCAGTCCGAGCAGCTATGGCCGTGGCTCCACAGCCGTTCCGCCGTCTCATCCCAGGCCTGGGCGTAGCCGTCGCACTTGCCGCACAGGTGCTCCACCGTCTCGGGGGATTGCAGGTCGGTGGATTTCGCCCCCGTTTTCGCTACCATTTCCCGCAGCTTCTCCGGGTTCTCCAGCATGGGGCAGGGCTTCAGATGATTCTCATTGAAGGGCTGGCCGTCGTGGTAGGCCATGAACATGGGGGAGCGCAGGCAGTCCAGCAGGGGCATCGAACGGATATTGCAGTCTGAGTAGTGGACAAATACGCAGGGGTCCACATCGCCGTTGGCGTTGATGTGCAGGTAGCGCCGCCCCCCGGCGATACAGCCGCCCACATACTCCCCGTCGTTCTGGAAGTCGATGAGAAACAGGGGCTTGCTCTTGCGGTAGGCCCGGATGCGGTCATACATCGCCTCCCGCTGCTCAGGGGAGGGCATCAGCTCGGGGGCGGCGTCGTTGCCCACGGGCATATAGTGGAAGTACCAGGAGAACTTGGCCCCCCACTCCACCAGCTTGTCCACGAACTCCTCCGAGCTGATGGAGTCCAGGTTGGCGCTGGTGTAGCAGCAGGAGGTGCCGAAGGGCAGCTTGCGTTCCTTCAAAATCTCCATGGCCCGGCGAACCTTCTGGAACACGCCGTCGCCCCGCCTGCCGTCGGTGGCCTCCTCGAAGCCCTCCACGCTGATGGCGGGGACAAAATTCTTCACCCGCAGCATCTGGTCGGCGAAGTCCTCGTCAATGAGGGTGGCGTTGGTGAAGCACAGGAACTCGCAGTCATTGTGTTTGTTGCAAAGGGCGATCAGGTCATCCTTGCGCACCATGGGTTCGCCGCCGGTGTAGATGTAGATGTACACCCCCAGCTTTTTGCCCTGGGTGATGATGCTGTCGATCTCATCAAAGCTCAGGTTCAGCTTATTGCCGTATTCCGCCGCCCAGCAGCCGGTGCAGTGCAGGTTGCAGGCGGAGGTGGGGTCCAGCAGGATGGCCCAGGGGATGTTGCAGCCGTACCGCTCCCGGGCCTCCTCCTGGACGGCCCAGCCGATCAGGTTGCCGTTGAGCATAAAGTTCTCGAAAAAGGTTTTGCGTACCTCGCCGTCGATGTCCGTCCACATGCTGCGCAGCAGACGGTACCAGTTGTTGTCCGGGTTCTCGATCACCTTGCGGAAGGCGGAGCGCTGGTCGGGGAAGCTGTTGGGGCCGTCTCCGGCAAACCGGTCCACCCAGTCCATCAGCCGGGGGATGTTAGCGTCCGGGTCCTTGTCCAAATATCCGTACATCGCCCGGAAGCCCGCCCGCTTTACGCTGTTCATCATACTCATATCTCACATGTTCCTTTCTTTTTGTCCGGGGGCCGCCCTTCAACAAATGGTAGCGGCTCAATATATTTGTTTTGTGTGCTTTCTGTTGGGGTATCATTAAAATACGGCTGTTTTCCTGCTCAGTGGTCATGATACCCCTATGTCCCGCAATGTTCCATAGACAAAAAACGGGGCCTTGTCAAAACTCTGACAAGGCCCCGTTTTTTGTAAAATTTTGTCGAAATAAGCCGCTTAAATCCCTGCGGACGACGGTTCCTTCCGATTCTTCTGTGCCAGCCGCTCCATGGTGTATTCCAGGCATCCCTCCACCAGGATGTCAAAGTCGTCCAGCCGCTCCACCACGCTGGAGGGCATCCCCCGTTCCACCCAACTGAGCACGATGCTGGCCAGCGCCTGGGCGAGCAGCTCGATCATAAAGCTGGTCTGGTCCTCCGTTACGCCGCACTTCTGCGCGGCCATCCGGACACGCGCCTCCACCAGCGGCGTCACCCACTGGCGCAGGTCATGCTCCACATAGCTGCGCTCATAGGCCCGGTAGACGTTGAGCGCCAGCGTCCGGTTCTCCCGCAGCAGGGTCAGCGTCCGCTCCAGCGCCTCATGCCACTGCTCCGGGGTACACGCTTGCAGCTCCTCCAAATACCGCTGTATGCCGTAGTCCACCACGCCGTACAGGTCGGAGAAGTGGTAGTAAAACGCCTGCCGGGAGATATTGCACCGCTCCACCAGCTCAGTGACGGTGATGTCGTCCAGCCGTTTCGTCCGGAGCAGCTTGCCCAGCGCCGCCATGATCTCGTTCTTGGTAGATTTTGGCACTTCCATCCCTCTTTCTCCAGATATGTGAAACATTATACCGGGTTTTTTGCAGGGGTGCAAGGAACCTTTCTTTTACACTTTTCTTTTTTTGTAAAGGAATAATTTTTCCACCCGGCGGCACACTGACACGGGGTGATATTTGGTGCCGGAGAAAAAAACAAAGTCCCTGTGGTATGCCCTGTCGGGGGCCGCCGCCGGGGTGGTAAACGGCTTTTTCGGGGGAGGCGGGGGTCAGGTGCTGGTCCCCATGCTGGCGGGCAAGTGCGGCTTGGACCAGCGGCGGGCCTTTGCCACCTCTGTGGCGGTGATCGCGCCGCTGTGCGCCCTGTCCGCCGCCGTGTACTGGCTCCGGGGGCAGCTTGATTTTATGTTGGCCCTGCCCTACCTGGCGGGCGGCCTCATCGGCGGCTGGGTGGGCGGCAAGGTGTTCAAAAAGCTGTCCATGGTGTGGCTGCGCCGGGGCTTTGCCCTGCTCATCCTGTACGGCGGAGTGAGGGCGTTCTTATGACGGACTGGCTTATCGCCGCCCTGGCCGGAGCGGTTACGGGGGTGCTGTCCGGCTTCGGGGTGGGGGGCGGCTCGCTGCTGCTGATCTACATGACCAGCTTCGCCGGGGTGCCCCAGACCCTGGCCCAGGGGGTCAACCTGCTCTACTTCCTGCCCACCGCCGCCACCGCCCTCCCCGCCCATTTCAAAAACGGGTACGTGGAGAAAAAAGCCCTCCTTCCCGCCATCGCCGCGGGCCTTGCGTGCTCCGCCCTCACCGCCTGGGCGGCCACCGCGCTGGATGTGGAGATCCTGCGCAAATGCTTCGGCGGCTTTCTCATCCTCATCGGTTTGCGGGAATTGCTGCGAAAAGGATGATTTTGCTTGCCTTTCCGCCGTGTTCGTGCTAAGATAAGGTCCACCGGACAGGCCTGCGGTCTGTCCGGTGAAATCTGTTTAGGAGCGCATACATCATGAAGCCCATTTTATTTGTGATTCTTCTGACCGCCGCCACCGGCGTGGGCGGTCTGGCCCTGGGCGGGGGTTTGGCCGCCCTTGTCAAGCGGGAGTCCCCACGGGGGACCAGCCTGCTGCTCAGCTTTACCGCCGGGCTGATGCTGTCCATCGTGGCGTTGGACATGGTGCCCGAGGCCATGGAGGCCGCCCCCTGGCTGCCCATGACGCCGCTGGCGCTGGTGCTGGGCTTCGTGGTCACCTACCTGCTCAACTGCTGGATTGACAAGAGCGCCCACCACGAGGACAAGGCCCGCCCCCACCACTGCGCCTGCGGCCACCACGACCTGCACACGGCGGGCATTGTGCTGGCGGCGGCAGTGGCCCTGCATAACGTGCCCGTGGGCATGGCCGTGGGAGCCACGGTAGCGGTCCAGGGCATCTGCCTGGCCAGCGTGCTGGCGGCGGTGACCATCGGCCTGCACAACCTGCCCGAGGGCATGAGCATCGCCATTCCCCTGCTTCACGACGGCTCCAAGCCCTGGAAGGCCATCGCCGTGGCGGCGCTGAGCGGCGTGCCCACGGTGTTGGGGGCGTTGCTGGGCTACCTGGTGGGTAACCAGGCCGAGGCGGCCCTGGCGGCGGCGCTGGCCCTGGCGGGAGGCGCCATGCTGTACGTGGTGTTTTTCGAGCTGCTGCCCGAGGCGTCCCTCCAGTGGAAATCCCGCTGGGCCATCCTCGCTACGGTGCTGGGCTTCGCCCTGGGGGTGCTGCTCATCTTCGGCCACGGCCATCATCACTGACCGAACCGCAAAAGGGGCGGCGTCCTGCGGACGCCGCCCCTTATACGCAAATCACATCATTTTCACGGTGAAGAACACCGCCTGGGCAAACAACCAGCCCACCAGCACATACATCAGGTACTGGCTCATGGACACGCCCAGAATCAGCCCCAGCACCATAGCCACGGCGGTCACGCCGCAGGTGAGGAAGGTCATCAGGTAGTTGGACTCCACGGGCACCACACGGAACTTACCCAGCCTGCCGTCGGTCTTGCGCAGCTGGAGGGCCACCGCCGCCGTGATGGCCAACACCACCACGCCGCCCACGATACAGGCGGTGATGAAGCGGGGATGGTTCATATAGTGCTGCTTGTGGAGCCACAAAGCCAGCAGGCCGCCGCCGGTCAGCATAGCGTTGTAAAAAAAGGGCCGCTGGTAGAGGAAGAAGATGATGATGAGCACCGCCGCCGCCGCGGGGAGCATCATGAGCACACGCACCCCTTCGGCATAAAAGAAGCAGCTCAGGAAGGAAATCACCCACAGCACCGCCGCCACAGCCGCGATGATGACGGGCAGCGCCGCCGGCTTGCCCGAGCGCCAGTTCATCACCGCCCATACCGTGCAGCCCACGACGATCACCACGCCCGCGACGGAAAACACTCGGAACACCTGGGACAGCGCCTGAGCCACCACCCCGTCGAAAATCATCTCAACGTACACCTTTTGCAGCAGCAGGAGCAGCAGCTCCACCACCACCGCGCCCGCCAGCCACAGGAGCATCCGGTTAAAAACCTTATCGTCCTCGCTCTGACGCTGCGCGCGTTTACCCTTCTCAAACATCGTTCAATCAGTCCTTTGTCTATGATCTATCGTTGCCGGCCCGACCGGAGCCTCCCGGTGACCTCTCTCTTTTCTGTGTGACACAGGATGCCGGACAGCCCGTCCTGACATCGAACAGCTAATAGTATAACAGAAACTTCCCGGCATTGCAACAACAAAAATCGCCCCGTCTCGCAGTTTTCCCCTTCCAAGCCAAGCGAAAACCTGATATACTATATAATTGAGGAGCAATTCCTGCTCCTCTCTCCCGAAAAGGTTCGATTTGGAAAGGAGTTTTCAAAATGACCGACCAAGCCCTGGTGGATCTGGCCTTCACGATGCTGGAGCGATCCTATGTCCCCTACTCCCATTTTCCCGTAGGCGCGGCCCTGCTGTGCGCCGACGGCACGGTGTTCACCGGCTGCAACATCGAGAACGCCGCCTACGGTCCCACCATCTGCGCGGAGCGCACCGCCCTGGTAAAGGCGGTCAGCGAAGGGTACAGGGAGTTCTCCGCCATCGCCGTGGCGGGCAGAAGCACCGACTACTGCTGGCCCTGCGGCGTCTGCCGCCAGATGCTCTACGAGTTTGCCCCGGATCTGACGGTGCTGGTGGCCCGGGGCGACGGGGACTATGTGAAGCTCCCCCTCAAGGAGCTGCTGCCCCACGGCTTTGGACCCGACTCGCTAAACTGAACGCGAAAGGGCCTCTGCGGACGCAGGGGCCCTTCGTTTTTTCTTAAAGGAACCGCTTCATTTCCTCAATGTTGGCCTGCTCGGTCTTGAGCAGTTTGTCGGCCAGGCGGCGCACGTTGTCGTCCCGCACGTCGCAGTCCCGCAGGGTGCGCAGGCTCTTGGTCACCCCCATGGTGGAGCCCTGGATCATCATCTCCGCGATGTTGGCGGCCGAGCGGTCCGTCATGGCCTTCATGGCGCTCATGACCTCGGAGGAGGCCTTCGCCACGGGACTGACGCCCTTCGGCGGCTCCCCCCGGTCCTGGAGCATGGAACCGGCGGCGTTTTTCAGCTGTTCGTACTCGGTGAGCTGGCTGTTCAAAGCGCTGACCAGCCTGGGCTCCCCGGCGTATTTCAGCACCGACTGGATGCCCTCCCGTCCCATCTCGGCGGTCTGGTAGATGTGGTTGAGCAGTTGGTTTTCGCTGAGCATTGGTATCACCTCGCCCCTAGTATGCCCGGAACGGCCGGGGAAACACGCGGCAAAGTGTGGGAGACGGCGTCAGATGAGGGTTATTTGTCCAATTGCACCGGCGCCTTGCCGGTGTTCTTTTTTCGGGCGCTGGTTCTGCCCTCCTCGTGGATCTCGCCGGCCGCCGCCAGGGAGCGCTTGGTCAGCGCCGGGCCCACCAGCTCGTACACCAGCACGGAAAACAGCACCACGCTGCGCACCACTTCGCCGTCCGCCAGCTGCTGGGCGGTGAGGGCCATGCCCAGCGCCACGCCCGCCTGGGGCAGCAGGGTGATGCCCAGGTGCTTCTTGATCTTGTCGCTGCACCCGGTCATGGCGCAGCTGCCGTAGGAGCCCAGGTACTTGCCCAGGGAGCGGAACACGATATACACCACGCCGATGAGCAGCACCATGGGGCTGGACAAAATTTTCAAATTCAGCTCCGCGCCGGACAAGACGAAAAACAGCACGAACAGCGGTGCGGTCCAGCCGTCCACGCGGCCCATCAGCTCCTCGGAGAAGTCGCAGATGTTGCAGAAAATGGTGCCGGTCATCATGCACACCAGCAGCAGGCTGAAGCCGAACTGGATGCCGCCCAGCTCGAACTCCACCATGGACAGGCCCACGGTGAGCAGCACAAAGCCGATGGAGATGGACAAGCGCTTGCTGCGGGAGTGGAAGAACTTCTCCACCCGGTAGAGCACCCAGCCCGCCAGACCGCCCAGCGCCAGGGACAGCGCGATCTCGATCACCGGCTCCGCCAGCACGGTGACCAGATTGACGGTCCCGCTCTCCAGCGCCATGGCCACGCCGAAGGAGGCGGAGAACAGCACCAGACCCACCGCGTCGTCGATGGCCACCACCAGCAGCAGCAGCCGGGTCAGCGGGCCGTCGGCCTTGTACTGGCGCACCACCATCAGCGTGGCGGCTGGGGCGGTGGCGGCGGCGATGGCGCCCAGGGTGACGGCGGAGGAGACAGAAATCAGGTCCGGGTTGACGAAGTGCAGCGTCACCAGGGCCGCGTCCACCAGGGCGGTGGTGACCACCGCCTGGACGATGCCCACGGTGATGGCCTGCCTGCCCATGCTTTTCAGCTGCTCCAGGCGGAACTCGTTGCCGATGGTGAACGCGATGAAGCCCAGCGCCACCTGGGAGATAATGTCCAGGCGGGACACCGCCTCCGGCGCGCCGAAACCTATACCGGTGATATCCAGCGCCCCCAGCAGGTACGGCCCCAGCAGCAGACCCGCCACCAGATAAGCGGTGACGGCGGGAAGGTTCAGTTTCTTGGCCAGACGGGACATCAGCAGCCCGCCCACCAGACAGACGGACAGCTGGATCAGGATTTCCATAGTGACACCTCGATTTTTGAAAGAAGCGGGCCCATATCTTCCGAACGGGCCCGCGTGCCTTTTGAGCGGTACACACTATAGCATTCCAAACCGGAAAGCGCAAGGCGGAATTGAGAAAAAAATAACGAAATTCATGTCCCCTTTCCCCCATAATTTTGGAGGGTCTAATTCCACCGGCGGCGAAACGAGTTCGTTTCCTTCATCAAATCTAAAGATTTCCCCAACGGAAACACCTTGCCGCCCTGTTCTCTTCGTGATATAATGATATGCTCAAAATTTCAGCTTATCCACCGAATATTTGTCTAATAAAAGGGTTGACATATTAAAACTAACGTTCTATTATAGAAACAGGCTATTGTATGAGGGAGGCGCGGCTATGCCCAAATTTGAAGTGGTATCGGAATACACCCCCAGCGGCGACCAGCCGGAGGCCATCGCCGCCTTGGCGGCCGGCATCGAAAACGGCCTGGATGAGCAGACCCTGCTGGGCGTCACCGGGTCGGGCAAGACCTACACCATGGCCAAGGTCATTGAGGCCGTCCAGCGGCCCACGCTGATTCTGGCCCACAACAAGACGCTGGCCGCCCAGCTGTGCGCCGAGTTCCGGGAGTTCTTCCCCAACAACGCGGTGGAGTATTTCGTCTCCTACTACGACTACTACCAGCCCGAGGCCTATATCCCCCACACCGACACCTTCATCGAGAAGGACTCCTCCATCAACGAGGAGATCGACCGGCTGCGGCTGTCCGCCACCGCCTCCCTGCTGGAGCGGCGGGACGTGATCGTGGTGTCCTCCGTATCCTGCATCTACGGCCTGGGCGAGCCAGAGGACTACGGCAAGATGATGGTGGCCCTGCGGGTGGGAACGGTTATCAAAATCGAGGACCTTCTCAAAAAGCTGGTGGCCATCCGCTACGAGCGCAACGACATCGCCTTCGAGCGCAACATGTTCCGGGTCCGCGGGGACACGGTGGAGATCTGGCCCGCCTACTGGAAGGACACCGCCATCCGGGTGGAGTTCTTCGGGGACGAGATCGACCGGCTGTCCGAAATCAATGTGGTCACCGGCGCCCCCATACGGCGGCTGAACAACATTCCCATCTGGCCCGCCACCCACTACGTCACCCCAAAGGAGAAAATGGACGCCGCCATCCAGCACATCTATAAAGAGATGGAGGAGCGGGTGGCATTCTTCGAGAGCGAAAACAAGCTCATCGAGGCCCAGCGCATCAAACAGCGCACCATGTACGACATCGAGATGATGCAGGAGCTGGGCTACTGCTCCGGCATTGAGAACTACTCCCGGGTGATCGAGGGCCGCCCGGTGGGCTCGCCGCCCCACACTCTGCTGGACTACTTTCCCAAGGATTTCGTGCTGTTCATCGACGAGAGCCACGCCACCCTGCCCCAGGTCCGGGCCATGTTCAACGGCGACCGGGCCAGAAAGACCACCCTGGTGGAGTACGGCTTCCGCCTGCCCTGCGCCTTTGACAACCGGCCGCTGAAATTCGACGAGTTTGAAAAACGGCTCAACCAGGTGGTGTACGTCTCCGCCACCCCCGGCGAGTATGAGCGGGACCGCTCGGGCCAGATTGTGGAGCAGGTCATCCGGCCCACGGGGCTTTTGGACCCCCGCGTGGAGGTCCGCCCGGTGGACGGGCAGATCGACGACCTCATCGGGGAGATCACGGAGCGGACGGCCAGGGACGAGCGCGTGCTGGTCACCACCCTCACCAAGAAAATGGCGGAGAACCTGACCGATTACCTGAAAAACGTGGGCATCAAGGTGCGGTACATGCACCACGACATCGACACCATCGAGCGCATGGAGATCATCCGGGACCTGCGGCTGGGCGAGTTCGACGTGCTGGTGGGCATCAACCTGCTGCGCGAGGGGCTGGACCTGCCGGAGGTGTCGCTGGTGGCCATTCTGGACGCGGACAAGGAGGGCTTCCTGCGCTCGGAAACCTCGCTGGTGCAGACCATCGGCCGGGCGGCACGCAACGCCGACGGCATCGTCATCCTGTACGCCGACTCCATCACGCCCTCCATGCGGCGGGCCATGGACGAGACCCAGCGCCGCCGGGAAAAGCAGGACGCCTTCAACAAGGCCCACGGCATCGTGCCCAAGACGGTGAAGAAGTCGGTGCGGGAGCTGATGGTGCTGTCCGCCGAGGAGAAGCCGGACTACAACGACAAGGAGCTGTCCCAGATGACCAAGCTCCAGCGGATGGAGGCCATCGCCGGACTGGAGAAGCAAATGAAGGAGGCCGCCAAGATGCTGGAGTTCGAGGTGGCCGCCGCCTTGCGGGACCAGATCATCAAGCTGCGGGGCGAGGGCAGGTAAATGGGAAAGCAAAAAGAAGAAAAAACCAACGTCATGCGGGTGCTGGACCAGAAAAAGGTGCCCTATACCGCCCACGCCTACCCCAGCGGCGTGGCCACGCCGGACGGCGTGACCGTTGCCCAGATGCTGGGCCAGGACCCGGAATGCGTATTCAAGACCCTGGTGGTCAAAGGGGCCTCCGGCGGGCACTATGTGTTCGACATCCCGGTGGCGGACACTCTCGATTTGAAAAAAGCCGCCAAGGCCGTGGGGGAAAAGTCTGTCGCCATGCTCCCGGCCAGGGAGCTGCTGCCTCTGACGGGTTACGTCCACGGCGGTTGTTCCCCGGTGGGGATGAAAAAACGGTTCCCCACCGTGTTCCACCGGAGCTGCCTGGAGCACAAAACCATCTGCGTGTCCGCCGGGAAGGTGGGCTTCCAGGTGGAGGCAGACCCGGCGGACCTGATCTCACTGGTAGGAGGAACCACAGCGGACCTGATTTCAGACCTGTGAAAGGAGCAAAGCCATGGAATATGTCAGGAAGCGCTGGCAGGAAATGGACTGGGGACGGCGTGTTATCCTGCTGGCTCAGCCGGTGATGTTCGTCCTGTTCCTGATTGTTTTCCTGATCCTGGGCCAGCAGCAGGTCACAGCCTACGGGGACGCATACCTGCGTTATCAGCAGCAGGGGGAAACCGCCGTCTATTCCGGCCGGGTGGACGGGTACGACGTTCGCTACGCCGTGCCCTCCGGCCAGGTGGTGGAGTTCTGGCTGAACGGAGCGCTGGACAGCACCTACACCATCACCGAGGACCCCACCGCCATCCCTCAGACAGAGGACACGGCCAGCTTTTCCCCGGACTTTTTCACCGGCATCGAAATCAAAAAGGACGGCGCAGTATGGTTCCGGGGGGCCTATTCACCCACTTCTTCCTTCTGGCTCTTGGACGAGGCTGGAAACAACCTCGCCATCTCCATCACCTTCGGCACAGAGACGTCGGAGCCGGAGCCCACCCCCGGCGACATCCTCCGGTTTGCCAACGGCCCGGCGGTCCCCCGCCGGGGAGAGGGACTGCTCCTGCTGCTGGGGCTGCTGTTCAGCGTTGTATGTATCGTCTCCCTGCTGTTTGAGGAACAGCTGTTCCGCTGGCACCTGTCCTTCCGGGTACAGGACCCCTATGGCGCGGAGCCGTCGGAGTGGGAGCTGTTCGGCCGCTGGGTGGGCTGGATCTCCCTGACGGGGCTGGAGCTGTTCTGCTATATCGCGGGGATCGGGCTGATCCGCCCCTTCTAACGGGGTGCTGAATAAGGAGGAACACTCTATGAAATATGAATGGCTGGACCAATATCTGCTGGACAAGCCCGGTGCGGAGAAGGATTACAAGCTGGAATGGGGCTGGCACCGCTACATGGTGCGGGGCAAGCTGTTTGCTGCCGTGTGCTCTCCCCGGGGGATGAAGGACGAACGCTACAACGGCCACGACCTGGTAAACCTGAAATGCGACCCCCGGCTGGCGGAGGCCTTCCGGGAGCAGTACCCGGACATACTCCCCGGCTTCTACTGTGACAAGAAGCTGTGGATCGCGGCCCTGCTGGACGGGGAGCTGCCCGACGTGGTGCTGAAGGACCTGTGCGACATGTCCTACGGGCTGGTGGTGTCCAAGCTGCCCAAGTACGTCCAAAAGGAGCTGAAGGGGGATGGATGACAGACACTATCCCTGCCCCTGCTGCGGGTATCTCACCCTCTCCGTCCCCAGGGAGGAGGCCATCGCCTATATCTGCCCGGTGTGTTACTGGGAAAACGACGTATTCGACCCCGGTGAGGACGACCCCAGCTACGAGAACCACGGCATGACTTTGCACCAGGGCCGGGAAAATTTCAAAAAATACGGCGCGGTGGAGCCCAGGTTCGTTCAGCACGTCCGGCCGCCCCTGCCCGGCGAGATTCCGCCTGATTTGTAAGCTTTTCAAATCGTTTTTCTATCAATCAGGGGTTGACATTAAAAATTCGTTTCATTATCCTATTATCCGGGCCCAAATCTGAATAAAATTGAGGAGAACACCCATGCAGGACAAAATCGTCATCAAAGGCGCAAGAGAAAACAACCTGAAAAACATCGACGTCACCATCCCACGGGACAAGCTGGTGGTGCTCACAGGCCTGTCCGGGTCGGGCAAGTCCTCCCTGGCCTTTGAGACGCTGTACGCCGAAGGCCAGCGGCGGTATGTGGAGTCTCTGTCCTCCTACGCCCGGATGTTTTTGGGACAGATGGAAAAGCCGGACGTGGACTACATCGAGGGCCTGTCCCCCGCCATCTCCATCGACCAGAAAACCACCTCCAAGAATCCCCGGTCCACCGTGGGCACCGTCACGGAGATTTACGACTACCTGCGCCTGCTGTGGGCACGGGTGGGAACTCCTCACTGTCCCAACTGCGGCAAGGAGATCAAACAGCAGACCATCGACCAGATCATCGACCAGGTCATGACCCTGCCCGAGGCCACCCGCATCCAGGTGCTGGCCCCCGTGATCCGGGGCAAAAAGGGCGAGCACGCCAAAATCTTTGAGGACGCCCGGAAATCCGGCTATGTCCGGGTGCGGGCGGACGGCTCTCTGTACGACCTGACGGAAGAGATCAAGCTTGACAAAAATAAAAAGCACTCCATTGAGATCGTGGTGGACCGTCTGGTCATCCGGGAGGACATCACCCGGCGGCTCACCGACAGCGTGGAGGCGGCCTCCAACCTATCCGGCGGCATCATCATCATCAACGTCCTGGGGGACGAGGAGCAGGACATTTTGTTCTCTCAGAACTACGCCTGCGAGGACTGCGGCGTGTCCATCGACGAGCTGACCCCCCGGATGTTCTCCTTCAACAATCCCTTCGGCGCCTGCCCCACCTGCACCGGTCTGGGCAACCAGCTGAAAATCAACCCCGAACTCATCATCCCCAACCGCTCCCTGTCCATTCTGGAGGGGGCCATCACCGCCTCCGGCTGGAATCACATCAAGTCCGACGGCATCTCCCGGATGTACTTTGACGCGCTGTCAAAAAAGTACAAGTTCAAGCTCACCGACCCGGTGGAAAAGCTGTCCGGCGAGGTGATGGACATCATTCTCTATGGCACCAAGGGGGAAAAGCTGACCCTGAATTACGACCAGCCTCGGGGCAAGGGCACGCTGTACCAACCCTTTGAGGGCATCGTAAACAACCTGGAGCGCCGCTACCGGGAGACCCAGTCCGACGCCATGAAGCGGGAGATTGAGGAGTGCATGAGCGAGTGCCCCTGCCCCACCTGTCAAGGCAAACGGCTCAAGCGGGAAGCCCTGGCGGTCACCGTGGGGGGCAGCTCCATCCACGAGTTCTGCGAGAAGCCGGTGGACGAGGCCCTGGCATTTTTGGATACCATCACCCTCACCGAGACCCAGAGCATGATCGCCGACCAGATCCTCAAGGAAATCCGCTCCCGGCTGGGCTTCCTGCGGTCGGTGGGTTTGCAGTACCTGACCCTGACCCGTCAGGCAGGCACCCTGTCCGGCGGCGAGAGCCAGCGCATCCGGCTGGCCACCCAGATCGGCTCCTCGCTGATGGGGGTGCTGTATATTCTGGACGAACCTTCCATCGGCCTGCACCAGCGGGACAACGACCTGCTGCTGGGGACGCTGAAGCATCTGCGCGATTTGGGGAATACTCTCATCGTGGTGGAGCACGACGAGGACACCATGCGCGCCGCCGACTACATCGTGGACATCGGCCCCGGCGCGGGGGTCCACGGTGGGCAGGTGGTGGCCTGCGGCACCGCCCAGCAGGTCATGGACACCCCTGGCTCCGTCACCGGCGACTATCTGGCGGGGCGGCGGAAGGTGCCTGTCCCGGCGGAGCGCCGGACGGGCAGCGGCCGCACCCTCACCGTGCGCGGAGCGGCGGAAAACAACCTGCGGCACATCGACGTGGACTTTCCCCTGGGGACCTTCATCGCCGTCACCGGCGTGTCCGGGTCGGGCAAGTCCTCCCTGGTCAACGAGATTCTTTACAAGCGCCTGGGCGCGGAGCTGAACCGCACCAAAGCCCGCCCTGGAAAGCACGACGGCATGGACGGCATTGAGTTTTTGGACAAGGTCATCGCCATCGACCAGTCCCCCATCGGGCGCACACCCCGGTCCAACCCCGCCACCTACACGGGGCTGTTCAACGACATCCGGGAGCTGTTCGCCTCCACTCAGGACGCAAAAACCCGGGGCTACGGCCCGGGCCGGTTCTCCTTCAACGTCCGGGGCGGGCGGTGCGAGGCCTGCTCCGGCGACGGCCTGTTGAAGATCGAGATGCACTTCCTGCCCGACATCTATGTGCCCTGCGAGGTTTGTAAGGGCAAGCGGTACAACCGGGAGACGCTGGAGGTACGCTACAAGGGCAAGAACATCCACGAGGTGCTGGAAATGACGGTGGAGGAGGCCCTTCCCTTCTTCGAGAACCTGCCCAAGCTGTACAACCGGGTCAAGACCCTGAAGGAGGTGGGCCTGGGCTACGTGAAGCTGGGCCAGCCCTCCACCACCCTGTCCGGCGGCGAGGCCCAGCGGGTGAAGCTGGCCACCGAGCTGTCCAAGCAGTCCACCGGGTCCACCATCTACATTCTGGACGAGCCCACCACCGGACTGCACACCGCCGACGTGCACCAGCTGGTGGAGGTGCTCCAGCGGTTCGTGGACAAGGGAAACACCGTAGTGGTCATCGAGCACAATCTGGACGTGATCAAAACGGCGGACCATATCATCGACCTGGGCCCGGAGGGCGGCTCCGGCGGCGGCAGCGTGGTGTGCACCGGCACGCCGGAGGAGGTCGCCCAGCATCCGGAGAGCTACACGGGCAAATACCTGAACACGGTGCTGAGCTGAAAAGGAGCAGACCATGGAATTGATGCAATGGCTGACAGATACCATGGCGGGGGAGTTTACACTCACCGTTCTGGTGTCCATGATCCCGGTGGTGGAGCTGCGGGGGGGAATCCCTTTCGGCGTAGCCGCCGGCCTGCCGGTGTGGGCGGCCTTCATCGCCGCGGTGATCGGCAACCTGATCCCCGTCCCCTTCATCATCGTCTACATCCGGCGCATCTTCCAGTGGATGCGCCGGAGAATCCCCCGGCTGAACAGCCTGGTTGACAAGCTGGAGCGCAAGGCCCATCTCAAGGGCCAGCGGGTGACAAAATACAAATACCTGGGCCTGATGCTGTTCGTAGCCATCCCCCTGCCCGGCACCGGGGCGTGGACCGGCTCCCTGGCGGCGGCGTTTTTGGATATGCCGCTGCGCAAAGCCCTCCCCTCGGTGATCGTGGGCGTGCTGGCCGCGGGCATGGCCATCAGCATCCTGACCTACGGCGTGGCCAGCCTGTTCTGACCCCCGCCGGTGGCAAAAGGCCGCCCAGCCTCATAGAATGCCTCAGTTTGAAAAGGAGGCGGCGGATATGGGGTCGGTTCTTCAATTTCTGGCGGTACTGCTGGCGGCCTTCGGGCTGGTGAGCCTGGGATGGCTGGCGGCGGGGGCGCTGCTGCTGCCGGGGGTGTGCCCTGCCCGGATGGTGGTGGAGGCCAAGGGCGACGCAGGCGGGCTGGAGCAGACTGTCAAAGCCCTGCTGTGGCTGCGGCGCAGCGGTCTCTGGTGGGGCGAGGTGGTCATTGAGGACTGCGGTCTCAGCCGGGAGGGCGAGGCCCTGGCCCGCGCCCTGGGGTCGCAAAGCGGCGTGGAGTTCTCCCCGGACGATTTTGACCGGGTTTAGCGGCTGTTTCAGGACGAATTACAAATGAAATGGGGAATACGATATGGAACTGAACGGTGCTTTGGCCGGACTGGCCGAGCTGCAAAAAAAGCTGTACGCCTACCAGATGGCCAGCGGAATGCTGTCTCTGGACGCCGTCACCGTGGCTCCCAAGGACACCGCCGAGGGCCGGGGCATCGCCCAGGGCGTTCTGGCGGGGGAACGGCACAAGCTGTTCTCCTCCCCCGAGGTGGGGGAGCTGCTTGATTTTCTCTGGGACCGCAGGGACCAGCTGGACCAGCTCCGCCGCCGTCAGGTGGAGGAGCTGAGACGGAGCTACGCCCAGCTCACCCGCATCCCGGCAGACGAGTATATGGACTACGCCATGCTGGTGAACGAAGCGGACGACCTGTGGCACCGGGCCAAGGAGAACAGCGATTTCGAGCTGTTTCGTCCGGCGCTGGAAAAGCTGGTGGCCTTCAACATCAAATTTGCCGGGTACTACGACAGCGCCAAGGCCCCCTATGACGCCCTGCTCAACGAGTATGAACGCGGCGTGGACATGAAGTACCTGGATGAATTTTTCGCCACCCTGTGCCGGCGCATCGTCCCCCTCATCCACGCCATCGGGGAGAAGCGGCAGCCCGACGACTCCTTCCTGCACCGGCACTACCCGGCGCAGGCCCAGCGGAAATTTTCCGACTACCTCATGGAGGTGCTGGGACTGGACCGGGCCCACTGCGCCATCAGCGAGACGGAGCACCCTTTCACCGACGGCTTCAACAACAAAGACGTGCGCATCACCACCAACTATGACGAGAACAACGTGCACTTCTCCATGTACTCCGTCATCCACGAGGGGGGCCACGCCAAATACGAGCTGAACGTCTCCGACGACCTTCAGTACACCTGTCTCGCCGGCGGCGTGTCCATGGGGGTCCACGAGAGCCAGTCCCGGTTCTTTGAAAACCTGATCGGCCGCTCCAGGCCCTTCATTGAGGCCATCTTCCCGAAGATGCGGGAATTTTTCCCCGAGCAGCTGGAAGATGTGACGGCGGAACAGTTCTATCGGGCGGTGAACCGGGCCCAGCCCTCCCTGATCCGAACCGAAGCGGACGAGCTGACCTATTGCCTGCATGTCATGGTGCGCTACGAGATCGAGAAGCAGCTCATCGGCGGCACGCTGGCAGTCAAGGACATCCCTGAAACCTGGAACCGGCTGTACAAGGAATATCTGGGTGTGGACGTGCCCGACGACAGGCGCGGCTGCCTCCAGGACTCCCACTGGTCCGGCGGGGCCTTCGGCTACTTCCCCTCCTACGCCCTGGGCAGCGCCTACGGCGCCCAGATGCTGGCGAACATGGAGCGGGACATCGACGTGTGGGGCCCCGTATCCAGCGGCGACCTGTCCCAGGTGTCCGAGTGGCTGAGGGAGAAGGTCCATCAATACGGCGGCCTGCTGGAGCCCGGCCAGGTGGTGAAAAACGCCTGCGGCCAGTTTGATCCCTCGGTGTTCGCCGACTACCTGGAGAAAAAGTACAGTGAGCTGTACGGTCTGTGAGGAAAGGCTATGGAACCGAATTTTGAACAAATCACGGCGCAGGCCCGCGCCGCCGCCACACAGCTGCTGGACACCGCCGGACTGAACGCCGGGGACATTTTCGTGGTGGGCTGCTCCTCCTCCGAGGTCTTGGGCGGACACATCGGCAGGGCCTCCAGCCGGGAGGCGGCGGAGGCCGTGTTCGCGGGCATTCACCCCATCCTGAGGGAACGGGGCGTGTACCTGGCCGCCCAATGCTGCGAGCACTTGAACCGGGCGCTCATCATTGAGGCGGAGTGCGCCCGGGAATACGGCTATGAGCCGGTGTGCGTGGTGCCCCAGCCCAAGGCGGGCGGCTCCTTCGCCACACAAGCGTGGCAAACGTTCCAGCGCCCCACAGCGGTGGAGCATATCCGCGCCCATGCCGGACTGGACATCGGCGGCACCCTCATCGGAATGCACTTGCGGGACGTGGCGGTCCCGGTACGGCTCGGCGTGGACCACGTCGGGCAGGCCATCCTGCTGTGCGCCCGCACCCGGCCCAGGTTCATCGGCGGGAGCAGGGCGGTATACGAATAAGGACAACGGCGAAAAGAGCGCGGCCCGCGGGCCGCGCTCTTCTTATTCCTCCGTCTTTTCCTCGGAGATATGGAACACATACCGCTCCAGTCCCGGCCAGGCCGCAAAGCAGGCGATCAGCCAGAACAGGGACAGGGCAATGGCCGCCAGCACGAAAGTGGAGTATGGGTAGGCCAGCACATAGGCCGCCGCCAGCACGGCCAGCACCGCCAGCACCGCCAGATTCTGCGGCAGGCGCACCATGACCAGCAGCAAGGCACTGCGCACCGCCTCTCCCAGCCCCAGCTCGGAAAACTCCAGCAGCGGGAACAGAGAGAACAGCGACATGACCAGAATCGCCGCCAGCACCAGCAGGATCAGCGCCGGAGCTGCCAGCAGCCCGCTCTCCGCCATGCCCCTGCCGTAAAACGCCACGCCGAATCCGGCGCCCCCCAGCATCACGCCCATGAGGGCCCCCGCCGCCGTGGCGCGCGCAAAGCCCTGGCGAAAGGCCCCCCACCAGTCCGGCCACAGGTCCAGCGGCTCCCCGCGCAGGAGGAGAACGCACACACGGCTCAGCGCCTTCAACGCCGCCGGGATGGTGACCAGGGGCAGGCAGAACAGCCAAAACAGGATGTTGGCCTTCACCAGCGTCCACCAGTGCCAGCGCAGGATGTCCCCCAGCAGCCTCAATCCTTTGGGCCGGGGACCGGGCGGGCCCTCCCCCCTGCCGTTTCCCTCGTACAGCGCCTGATACCAGCCCATGAAATCACCTCTCCCTGCGCGTTGTCAGTCGAAATAGTCCACCTGGGTGCGGATGGTCTGAGTCCCCTTTTTGATGGAATACACCGCCATGGGAATGGCGGTCTTAGGGAAGATCACATTGGTGTTGGGATCGGGGATCAGCACCTCGCCCCGTCCCCCTCCCTCCAGGGCGGTGACGGTACAGAAGTCCTCTCCGCAGCGGGCCGTGGCGCGGGCTCCCTCCGCCTCCCGGCTGCTGGGCTCAAAGTCGCTGGCGTTGATGGCAAAGCCGCCGTCATACGCCTCGCAGTCGAAGCCGCTCTCAATGACATGGGTGCGGACGTGTCCCTTGGGCGTGGGCTCGATTGTCGTGCGCACCCGGATGCCCTCCAGGGGGGACCAGCAGGTCTCCATGCCGCCGGGACCAATGGAATAGCCCGGCTCGACCACGTCCCGGCTGTAGTAGTATTTCCCCACCTTGAAGCACAGCACGCTGTCCGGCGCCATCTGGCCCAGCTCCAGGTTGGCCCGGGCAATGCTGAACCCAAACCGGCTGGAATAGGCGAATTTGCTGTACTTCTCCGCCGTATGGGCGTAGGACTCCATCTCCAGCCGTCCGGGCACCAGGGCCACCACGTTTGTTTCGTCCCGCTGAACGATCATGTTGGCGTGGGGCAGGAATCTGCACCGGTCCAGCTCCGGCAGGGGAGCGCACTCCGCCGCCCAGAAAGGATGGCCGTCGGGCAGGGCCAGAAACGCGAAGGTTTTCAGCGCCCAATAGGGAGAGCCGGGGGCGTTGTAGGTCTCCGACATCTGCAAATTGGGGTAGGCGTAGCCGATGGTGAGCACGCCCGCGTTGTCATAGATGGGGTGGTCCAGCCACCATGCCAGATGCCGCGTCAGAATTCCCTTCATCACCGGCAGGGGCAGCACCTCCTCCCCGGCCAGCAGAGCCACGGCGAAAAAGGCCCCCTGGGCGAAGCGGTAGGTCAGCGACCGGCCATAGGCGATGGACGCGCCGTCCCCGCCAAACCAATAGATATAATCCCTGGCAAAATCCCGGGCCCGCTGGCGGAAGCGGGCGCAGCGCTCGGGCTCCTCCTTCTCCATGAACATGGCGTAAAGCAGGCTGTAGCTCACCATGACGAAGGGATTGTAGTAGTCCTTCTCCCCTCCGGCTCCGTCGTGGTACCAGCCGCCGTTGTCATAATAGCCCTCGATGAGGTTCAGGCCGAAGTCCAGCCGCTCCCGGCTGTAGGGCCGTCCCACCGACTTCAGAGCCAGATTGGTGAGGATGCAGAACCACTGCCAGTTGCTGGCCACGCACTCGAAGCGGTTGATCTCCCACATCCACTCCACCAGGTTGTCCTTCCCCCGGCCGGACAGGGGTTCCCACACCTTGTCCGGGGCAAACAGGATACCGTAGGACACCGCCGCCATCTCGCAGAATTTCTGGTCGTAGTGCCGCCCCTTATGCCAGTATTCGGGGTGGTCCGGGTCGGGCCCGTGCTCAAAGCCCCTGCGGTACTGCTCCTCAAACTCCGGGTCGCTGCCGCCACCCGCCCAGAAGGGCACCAGCCCCCACAGGGGCCGCGCAAACGCCTCCATCTGAATGGAGTCGTTCTCATAGTGGGTGCTGGTGACGCCCAGGTCCACCCGGGCGCCGCCTTCACTGTAGTAGGGCTTCAGCGGCTGGAGCAGACGCATCAGCGAGGTCTGCGCCGCCTCCTTTGTGGCAAAATCCGCCGCCGTATAGTGATATTTTTTCATAATATACGCTCCGTTTACCAATATGGGTCCCAGTCCCCGGCCAGCCGGGTCAGGGCCTCCAGGTAGAAGAAATCTCCCCAGGAGGTGCATTCGTCCACACCCTCCGGGAAGCAGGTGTTATAGGGAGATTTTTTGCTGTAGGTGCCGTGGAGGATGAGACCTGCGCCCACCTTGGGCTCCGGGACAGCGTAGCATTCCGTCAGGCTACCCACCATCTCACGGGCCAGCTTTTCATATTCGCCGCTCTCCTCCCTGGGAAGAATGCGCGCCGCCTCCAGCAGGCCGCAGGCCACAATAGCCGCGGAGGACGAGTCCCGGGGTTCGCCGCTGTCCGGCTGGAACAGCATATCCCAGCAGGGCACCAGATCCTCGGGCAGGCGGGTCAGGTAAAACGCCAGCGCCCGCTTGAAGGTGTCCAGCGCGGCGGGGTCTCCGGTATCCCGATAGCTCAAAATGGAGCCGTACACCCCCCAGGCCTGTCCCCGGGCCCAGAAGCTGTCGTCCTTGTACCCCTGACAGGTACGCCCATAGCCGGGGGTGCCGTCCTTGTTCATGTAAAAGGTGTGGAAGGTGGAGCCGTCGGGCCGGAAGGAGTTGGCCATGCAGGTGGCGGTGTGGCGGCGGGCGATGTCCTCGTATTTCCCATCCCCCGTCTCCCGTCCGGCCCAGTACAACAGGGGCAGGTTCAGCAGGCAGTCGATGATGAAGCGGTAGTTCATCCGCGCCCCCATCCGTCCCCAGGCCTGGATGAATTCTCCCTTGGGCTGGAAGCGGCTGATGAGCTGGTCCGCCGCCAGAATCGCGGCCTCCCGGGCCTGCTCATCCCCGGTGAGCCGGTACGCCGCCACACAGGCGGGGGTGTACAGAAAGCCCATGTCATGGTGGGCCACCCGGATCTTTTTCACAATGCGCCGGTGGAAGCTCTCCACCATGGCCTTTCCCGTCTGGCGGAAGGCGTCGTCACGGGTGCGCTCATAGGCCAGCCAGACCTCCCCCGGCCAGAAGCCGCAGGTCCACTGGGTGTTGCCGCAGGCGGGATAGAT
The DNA here is from genome assembly GCA_910587395.1 of uncultured Oscillospiraceae bacterium. Taxonomy (GTDB): domain Bacteria; phylum Bacillota; class Clostridia; order Oscillospirales; family Oscillospiraceae; genus Enterenecus. The sequence goes on from CAJULJ010000005.1 coordinate 72,842, forward strand.
CCCGTTCACACTGGAGTGGTTCTGACACCTTTTCGTGTACTTGGGCAGGTTCAGCCGAACCTGCCCTACGGCCCGGTCCAGCGCGGTCTGGACCTGCTCGCCGGTGATGGGAAGGGGTCTGCTCATCAAAGAACACCTCTTTCTCATAGTAATTGCCAAGGGACGGGAGATACCCGCCCCTTGGCAACAGGCAGTGTACAAATTGATTTTACCCCTTCAGGCCGCTGCTGGCAATACCCTGAACGAAGTATTTTTGCAGCGCCAGGAACACGATGAGCACCGGGATCAGCGCCACCACCGACGCGGCCATAATCAGACCGTACTCGGCGGAATACTGGCCGATGAACATACGCAGGCCCAATTGCAGGGTCTTCTTGGACTCGGTGTGCAGATAGAGCAGGGGGCCCAGGAAGTCGTTCCAGGTGTTGACGAAGGTGAAGATGGTCAGCGTGGCCAGACTGGGCTTGGACAGGGGCAGCATGATGCGCCGCCAGATGCCGTACTCGCTGAGGCCGTCGATGCGGGCCGCCTCACACAGCTCGTCGGGAATGCCGTCATAGAACTGCTTCATCAGGAACACCCCGAAGGCGGAGAACGCCTGGAGGCAGATCATGGCGGTGAGCTTGTCGTTGAGCCCCATGCCGCTCATCATCAGGAACTGAGGCACCATATACACCTGCCAGGGCATGGCGATGGTGGCAATGTAGCCCAAAAACAGCAGGTTGCGGCCCTTGAAGCGCAGCTTGGCGAAGGCGTAGGCCGCGAAGCTGGAGGTGAGCAGCTGGAGCAGGGTGACGATCACCGTCAGGATGGCGGTGTTGCTGATGAATTTCATCAGGGGGATCTTGGTCCAGATGTTCACGTAGTTCTGCCACTGGGGGTTGGAGGGAATCCACTGCATGGGCCAGGCGAACACGTCCTTGTTCAGCTTCACCGACGCGGACAGCATCCAGGCAAAGGGAATGATGGTGAGGATGGACAGCAGGATCAGGATGACGTACACGGCGATCTTCCCGCCGGTAATCCCGGACTTCTCTTTCATACGCTCCCTCCTCCCTTTATTCGTTCATGGACTTCTCGCCCCGGAACTGGACCAGGGTGACGATGAGCACCAGGATGAACAGGATCATGGCCATGGCGCTGGCGTAGCCGAAGTTCCGGGAGGTGAAGGCCGCCTCGTAGATATTGCCCACCAGCACCCGGGTCTTGCCGCCGGGGCCGAAGTTGGTGATCATCAGGAAGATGTCGTACACCTTGAAGCACTGGATGGTGAGCATCACGGTGACAAAGAAGGTGGTGGGCCGCAGCTGGGGCATGGTGACGTACCAGAACCGCTGCCAGGGGTTGGCTCCGTCCAGGGCCGCCGCCTCATAGAGGTCGGGGTTGACCCCTTGAAGGCCCGCCAGATAGATGATCATATAGTAGCCCATGAACTTCCAGATGGAGAACAGGATCACCGTCCCCATGCAGATGAACCAGTTGGGGTCCGCCGACCACCGGGGCAGGTTCTCCACCCCCAGGCCGGACAGGATCATGTTCACCGGGCCCATGGAGGGGTTGAACAGCATGTTCCACACGGCGGTGACCGCCACCATGGAGGCCACGTAGGGGAAAAACATCATGGTGCGGAAGAAGTTCCGGGCGCGGATCTTCTGGTTCAGCAGGATGGCCAGCCCCAGGGAGGCCGCCATGGTCAGGGGCACGGTGATGACGGCGTAGGCGATGGTGTTGAACAGAGCCTGGGTGAATTTTTTGTCCTGGAACAGGTCGATGAAGTTCTGGAGGCCAGCGAAGGTGATGGGGTTGTTCTTGGAGCCGTCCCAGGACAGGAAGGCCAGGGCCACCGCCATCACCATGGGCACCAGGGTGAACACGGCAAAGCCGATGAAGTTAGGCGCGATGAAGCTGTAAGCCACCAGGTTTTTGGTGCGCTCCCGCCTTTTCCGGGATCGGATGACGGCCTCAGAAGCCGCCGGTTTTTCGGTCGCCTGCATCAAATCCTCCTCTCTTGTCAGTCAAAAACACAAGCCGGCGGAGCGGAACCCGCCCCGCCAGCTTTGATTGGTCTGTGGGAATTCAGTATTCGCTTAGCCCAGCAGAGCGCTGACCTCGTCGTTCATCTTCTGGATGCCCTCGTCGATGGTCATGGCGCCGGTCATGATGCCGTCATGGGCCTCATTCAGCACGCCCTCGATGTCGGCGGCCTTGTCGTGCATGGGCATCTCCAGGTAGACCTGGGTGGTGCTCAGGGCTTCCTTGCTGGCCTCGTCGGTGGGGAAGCCGTCCATCTTGGCCAGCTCATCCAGCACGGCGTCGCTCTTGATGGCGGGGAAGGTGCCGGTCTTGGCGATGATCTCGGCGCCGGCCTCGCCGCCCACGAACTTCACAAAGTCCAGGGCCGCGGCCTGCTTCTCAGAGGCGGCGTTGACAGCGACAGAGGTGATGGTGCCCAGGGTGGTGCCGGCGGCGACCCCATCGGGATGGGGATACTTCACGATGCCCCAGTTGGTGGCCAGGGACTCGCCGGACTTGACCTTCTCAATCTGGGTGGGGATGAACCAGCTGCCCATGTTCATCATGGCCACCTGGTTGTTGAAGAACACGCCGGAGTAGTGGGTGGAGGTGGCCTTCAGGGTGCCGTAATCTTGGCAGATGCCGTCGTTCTGCTCAGCCAGGACCCACTCATAGGTGGACTTCATGAAGTCGTAGCTGCCGTCCACCACGGTGTTCTTGCCGTCCAGCACGGCGAACAGGGAGGGAGCGGAGCGCCAGGTGTGGAAGTGGGAGCCGTACACCTTGTCGGCGCCGGTGCCGCTGGTGACCTTGCGGGCCAGCTCGTCATACTGGGCGATGGTCATGTCGTTGGTGGGATACTCAACGCCGGCGGCGTCAAACAGGTCCTTGTTGTAGTACACCACCCAGTGGTCGGAACGGAAGGGAAGGGCGTAGTACTTGCCGTCCACGGTGATCTGCTCGATGGTGCCGCCGTACAGGGCAGCGTCGATGCCCTCGCCGCTCAGGTCGGACAGGTAGCCGCCCTTGACCAGATTGGCGTAGCCGGGGATGTCCTTCACGCACACCACGTCCAGATCGGCGTCGCCGGTGAGCTGGGTGATGAGGGCGTTCTGGTAGTCGCTGGAGCCCAGGTCCACCATCTCAATCTTCACGTTGGGATGATCGGCCACGTAGGCGTCGATGAGGGGCTGATAGTAAGTAGTCAGGTTGATGTCCCACACCGCCCACTTCAGGGTGACTTCCTCATCGCTGCTGCCGGGGGTGGTGTTCTCGCCGCCAGAGGTGCTCTCCACCGCGTTGGAGCCCTCGGGAGCCTTGGACGCCTCGCCGGCGTCGCTGCCACAGGCGGCCAGACCGGCCACCATCAGCAGGGCCAGCATCAGAGCCATTGCTTTTTTCATCATACTTTTCATTAAATAGCCTCCATTTTATCCATTTCCCCCTGTGAACGGGGTCGATGCTGTTATTTTATGCATGCGGCCGGAAAAATGGTATGTAAAATCTTAAGGTTGACCGCGCTTTTTTTCATGGATTTTTACCCCTGAAGAAAAAACATATACTTTCTCCAGATTTTCATACACTTTTTGTGTGTTCCAATCAAAGCCAACCTCTTTTTACATTGACAATTGGCAAAAATACACGTAACATAGAAAAATATGATAAGGGGGTGCGGCTGTGCGCAAGCGGTTTGGGTCCATCAAATTCCGCGTCGTGGCGGTGGTGGTGCTGTTCACCCTGGCCAGCGCGCTGGCCTCCGTCGCCCTGTCCCTGCGCCATTTCCAGCGCTCCGCCCGGCAGAACCTGCTCCAGTCCACCGAGTTCAACCTGAATCTGGTGGCCGGACTGGTGAGCCGGGATCTGGAGGCTCTGGGCACCCTTCGGGACTGGTGCGGGGCGGACAGCGGCGTCAGCGGCTACATCTCCGGCGCCCAGGCCCGGGTGACGGACGGCGTGCGGGCCTTCGACGCCATGAACGAACAGGTGCGCCTCAACCGGGCCTATCCCTACCTGCTGCGCACGGTGGCGGTGAGCCAGGACTATCAGCGCATCCTCCAGTGCGGCTCGGGCACCACGGCGGGCATCCCCCTCACCCCCTACACCATCAACCGGCTGGAGCGGCTGGAGTACGGCCTGGGCACAGAGCAGTGGGCCGGGGTGATGGTGGATCCCTTCACCGATGTGGAAGGGCCCCACATCCTGTACAGCTGCGGGCCCATCACCAGCGGCTCCGGAAGGGGGCGGCCCCAGGTGGGCACGGTGCTCCTCATGGTGTCCACCGCCATCCTCACCGACCCCATCGCCAGCTACCAGCTCCCCGAAGGGTGCCGGCTGTGGCTGACGGTGGGCGGAGACACCTTCTCTCTGGACGGCTCTCTGGCCCCCATGGAGCAGCCCCGCTCCTATTCCCCCACCCAGGACGAAACCTTTAATTCCAACACCCGGGTCACCCGGTGCGTGGGGGCGGACGGCGGGTCATTTTTGTCGGTGAGCTGTCCGGTGGGCGCCTCCGGGCTGTGGTTCACCCAGACCATCTCCTCCCAGGCGCTGAACGCCAGCCTCCAGACCCTGTACGGCAGCCAGCTGCTGCTGCTGATTTTGTGTTCGGTGATGATCGGGGCGGTGGTGCTGTGGCTGCTGAGCTATACCATCAACCGGCCCATTCTCCGCCTCCAGTCCCGGATGGAGTACATCTCGCAGGGGGATTTTTCCTCCGACCCCTCCATTGAATGGGACAACGAGCTGGGGGATGTGGGACGGGGCATCAACCACCTGTCCCAGTCGGTGGAGGAGCTGATGGAGCGCCGCCTGGCCGACGAGAAGTCCCGGCAGGACCTGGAGTATCAGATGCTCCAGAGCCAGATCAACCCCCATTTCCTTTATAATTCCCTCAACTCCATCAAGTGGATGGCCACCATCCAGAATGCCGACGGCATCGCGGAGATGACCACCAGTCTGGCCCACCTGCTGAAAAACGCCTCCAAGGGCCAGAAAATCCTTATCCCGCTGTCTGCGGAGCTTGATTTGCTGCGGGATTATTTCGTCATTCAAAAGTACCGCTACGGCGGGGCCATTACGATGACCGAGGACATCGAGCCCGGACTGGGCGGGGCGCTCATCCCCCGCTTCACCCTCCAGCCTCTGCTGGAAAACGCCATCTTCCACGGCATCGAACCGAAGGGAGGCGCGGGAACCATTGCCCTCGCTGCCCGGCGGGCGGGGGGCGAGCTGGAGCTGACCATGACCGACGACGGCGTGGGCATGGAGCCCGATCAGGCCGCCGCCCTGCTCAGCGGAGAGGAAAGCGGGCCGGTGGGGCTGTTCAAAAAAATCGGGCTGAGCAATGTCCACCGCCGCGTCCAGTACGAGTTTGGGACAAGCTACGGCCTGTCCATCGACAGTGAGCCGGGGGCCTATACCCGCATCACCGTGCGCCTGCCCTTCACCGAGGACGGGCAGGAGGAGAAGGAGGGAGAATCATGACCGGTGTGCTGCTGGTAGACGACGAGCCTCTGGTGCTGGTGGGCATCCAGTCCATGCTCAAGTGGGAGGACTACGACGCCCAGGTGGTGGGTGCCGCCCGCAACGGCGCCCAGGCCCTGGAGCTCATCGACAAGCTGCGCCCCGACCTGGTGATCGCCGACATCAAGATGCCGGTGATGGACGGGCTGAAGCTGATGGAGACGGCCCAGAAGACCTATCAGGAGCCGCCGCTGTTCATCATGCTCACCAGCTTTGAGGAGTTTGCCTTTGTCAAGGAGGCCATCAACCGTCAGGCGGTGGACTACCTCATCAAGCTGGAGCTCACCCAGCAGGCGCTGTTAGGGGCATTGCGCAAGGCGCAGGAGCGCCTTGCGGCTCGGCGTCACGCCGAGCCCGCCCGCCGCCGCCCGCCCACCGAGCGGTTCGGGATGCAGCCCTTCTATGACCGGTTTTTCATCCGGCTGTTCAACAGCCTCTTTGAAAGCGAGGAGCAGATGCGCTCACAGCAGAAGGAGCTGGGCGTTGACTTCTCCTTCGACGCCTACGTGGTATGCCACTGTGAGCTGCCCGACCTCACCGCCCAGTCCATGAGCCAGGAACGGCTGATGAACCTGTACTCCTCCACCACCCGCATGGCCTGGGAGACCGCCACCCGGTTCATGGCCTGCTACATCACCCCGCTGGACCCCCGGCATTTCAACATCACCTTCTGCCTGTCCGAGCAGGAGGCTCCCATCTACCAGGAGGCGGTGGGCGCCGTGCTGGACAAGGTGGTGGAGGTGGCCTACAACTATTTCAGCGTCCGCCTGCTGTGCCGGGTGGGGGCCAAGGTGGCCCGGCCCATGGAGCTGAGCGGCTCCTATTACACCGCCCGGCTGTGCCTGCCGGAGCGGGGCGGTCCGGAGGGCGCCGTGGTCTTTTTCGACGGCGAGGGCGGCTCCGACAGCGTGTTTGACATGGCGCTGTACCGCCGGGCCCTCACCCGGGCCTTCGAGGACCAGGACGCCGGCGCGCTGGAGCAGATCATGGACCAGATCATCGACAGCATCCGCGCCCATCCCGCCCGGCGGCTCCAGGCCATGGACGCGGCGTGCAACCTGCTGTTTCTCTGCCTGAGCCAGTTCACCAACGGGGAGGAGATCGTCTCCCAGATCTTCGAGAACGAGCCGGAGGGATATCGCTGCGTCTACCGCCAGCGCACCATCCCGGAGATCGCCGGCTGGATCGCCGCGCTGCGCACCGGGCTGGTTCAGGCCCTGCGCTCCCAGCGGCAGGGGTACAAGGATCAGATCATCCGGCAGATCAAGGCTTACATACAGGCCAACCTGAGCCAGCGGCTGACGCTGAACAACGTGGCGGCGGTGTTCGGGTTCTCCCCCAACTACCTGTCCCAGCTCTTCGCCCGGCAGGCGGACCAGACCTTCGTGGAGTACGTCAACAGCGAAAAGATTCGGGCGGCCAAGGAGATGATGCGGGAGGAACATGTGAAGGTGTACGAGATTGCCGAACGGCTGGGGTTCGAGAACGCCTTTTATTTCAGCAAGGTGTTCAAAAAGATCGAGGGCTGCTCCCCCAGAGAGTACGCCCAAAAGCTGAAACAGGATTGACGTGGGAAAGGACCTGACTCCCTTGGGGAGCCAGGTCCTTTCTGCGCAAACCGAGCGTTTGATTACAGCCCAAAGTACCGGGCAGCGTTGCGGTAGCAGACGCCCTCCACGATCTTCTTGAGGGACGCCTCCTGGTTGGGATACTCGCCGTTCTCCACCCAGTCGCCGATCATATTGCACAGGATGCGGCGGAAGTAGTCGTGCCGGGCATAGCTGAGGAAGGAACGGGAGTCGGTGAGCATACCCACGAAGTTGCCCAGCAGCCCCAGGTTGGCCAGCGAGCGCATCTGGGCCTCCATGCCGGACTTGGTATCGTTGAACCACCAGGCGGAGCCGTGCTGGATCTTCCCGGGCAGTTCGTCGGTCTGGAAGCAGCCCAGCATCGTGCCCAGCTGCTCGTTGTCGGCGGGGTTCAGGGAGTACAGGATGGTCTTGGGGCACCTGCCCTCCTCGTCCAGAGCGGACAGCATCCGGGCGATGTCCTCGCCGCAGGTGTTCTGGGCGATCATGTCGAAGCCGGTGTCAGGGCCCATTTTGGCAAACATCCGAGCGTTGGCGTTGCGGCAGCAGGAGTAGTGAATCTGCATGGCGATGTCCAGGCGATGGTACTCCCGGCCCAGGTGGAGCAGAATGGCGGTCTGATAGCGCTCGGCCTCCTTGGTGCTGATCTCCTCGCCCTTCATCACCTTCTCAAAGGCCTCGCTGACCTTCTTGGCGGAGGCGGGACGGTAGGGGATATAGTCCAGGCCGTGGTCGCTGGCCCGGCAGCCCAGCTTCTTGAAGTGCTCCAGGCGCTGGGTCAGGGCGGCGCACACGTCCTCCACGCTGTCCAGGCTGGTTTTGCCCACGCTGGCGGCCAGCTTGCCGATATACTCCACAAAGCCGGGCTTGTTGATGTTGATGGCCTTGTCCGGGCGGAAGGAGGGGCACACCTTCACCTCAATGGTGGGGTCGGCGGCAATCCTCTCGTGCCACTCCAGGGAGTCGATGGGGTCGTCGGTGGTGCCGATCATGGCCACGTTGGCCTTCTTGATGATGCCACGGGCGGTCAAATCGGGGTCGTTTCTCAGCTTCTCATTGCAGAAGTCCCAGCACTCCTGGGCGGTCTCGGGGGTCAGGGGCTTGTCATAGCCGAAGAACTGCCGCAGCTCCAGGTTGCACCAGTGGTACATGGGGTTGCCGATGGCCATTTCCAGGGTCTCGGCAAACTTCATGAACCGCTCAAAGGCGGGCTTGCCACCGGACACATACTCCTCGGAAACCCCGTTGGAGCGCATGAGACGCCACTTGTAGTGGTCGCCGAAGTAGGAGCCGTCGGGGTTCTCACCACCCAGCCAGACCTCTACCAAGTTGTCAAACCGGCGGTCCTCAAAAATCTCCTGGGGGGGAATATGGCAGTGGTAGTCCACCAGGGGCATGGACTTGGCGTAGTCGTGGTAAAGGTGCCGGGCGGTCTCGGTGCCCAGCAGGAAATCCTTGTCCATAAAGTCTTTCATGGTGATTCCTCCTGTCAAAAATACGGAAGGCCGCCCGTCCTGTCGGGAACGGACGGCCTCCTTTTTGTTTCAGCGCTTGATGTCGTAATTCATGTTCATCAGGTTGCGGATGACCTCGGCGTCGTCGGTGATGTTGCCGTCGCCGTGAATGGTGTGCTTGATGACGCTGCTGGCCACGGCGAAGTTCACCATGTCCATGGGCTTGTAGGCGTTCATCATGGCGTAGATGAGCCCGCTGGCGAAGGCGTCGCCGCCACCCACCCGGTCCAGGATGTTGAAGGTAAAACGCTTGCTCTCGAAGGTGTGGCCCTGGTACCACATATAGGCCATCAGGCTGTTCTCACTGCCGCTGTGGGCGTAGCGCACGTGGCGGGCAATGCATTTCAAATTGGGATAGCGCTCCACAAAGCGCTGGAACACCTCGTCCTGCTGTTCGTAGCTGGGCTGGAGGGGCACGCCGTCCTTCCAGTCACCGCGGGCGGGATCGGCCTCGTCCTTCCACAGGTGATAGGGTTCGATGCCCAGCAGCACATCCACACAGGGCAGGCACTGGGTGCAGAAATCCCGGGCCTCCTCCCAGCTCCACAGGGTGGAGCGGAAATTGCCGTCAAAGCTGATGGTCATGCCCTTCTCCCGGCCCACCTTCAGGCAGTCCAGAATAAGCCGCGCGCAGCTCGGCGACAGGGCCGGGGTAATACCGCTCAGGTGCAGCCAGTCAAAGCCGTCCAGCAGGGCGTCCAGGTCCACCTTGGAAAAGTCATACTCCGTGATGGCGGAGTGCTTGCGGTCGTAGGTCACCTTGCTGGCCCGGATACCGTAGCCGGTCTCCAGGTAGTAGGTGCCCAGGCGGTGGCTGGGGGTCTCCTCCGGGGTGGAAAGGATCACCGGCGTACAATGCACATCATTGGAGCGCAGCGCCCGCACGGCGCTCTTGCCCAGGCTGTTGTTGGGCACCACGGTAAAAAAGGTGCTGTCCACACCCAGGTTTGCCAGAGCCAGGGCGATGTTGGCCTCACTGCCGCCGTAGCTGGCCTCGAAGGTGTTGGTCACCCGGATCTTTCCGTAGTTGGGCGGGGTCAGCCGGAGCATAATCTCCCCGATGGTGATGAATTTCTGGGAGTGGTTGCCTTGGAGCAGAGGGTTGCTGTGTTCCATATCGTTCTCTCCCAACAAAAAGTTATAAAATCATCAGAAGCCCATCTCAGGCCCGTTACCGGGCGGGAGCGTATCAGTTACCGCCCCCGCCCGCAGCGGACTAAAAGTTTTCTTTCGGTTCCTTTCCTTTTCAAAAGAAAGGAGCGCCCTTATCTCTGGATGCGGCCGGAGCCGTCGCCGCCGGCCAGCTTCTCCACCTCGGACACGGTGACCATATTGTAATCGCCCTCAATGGAGTGCTTCAAAGCGGACGCCGCCACCGCGAACTCCACGGCCTCCTGGGTGCTCTTGCCGGTGAGCAGGGAGTAGATCAGCCCGCCGCCGAAGCTGTCACCGCCGCCCACGCGGTCAATGATATGCAGCTCGTACTTCTTGGAGAAGCAGTACTCCCCGGAAGCCACATCATACAGCATGGCGCTCCAACCGTTGTCAAAGGCGGAGTGGGACTCGCGCAGGGTGATGGCCACCTTCTCAAACCCGAACTTGTCCGCCAGCTGCTTGGCCACGGACTTGTAGCCCTCGCGGTTGATCTCGCCGGCGTAGATGTCGGTGGCCTCAGCCTCAATGCCGAACACGTCCTTGGCGTCCTCCTCGTTGGAGATGCACACATCCACGTACTGGCACAGGTCGGTCATGGCGGCACGGGCCTGGTCACGGGTCCACAGCTTGCCCCGGTAGTTCAGATCGCAGGAGATCTTCACGCCGCGGGCCTTGGCGGCCTTGCAGGCCTCCTTGCAGATGTCAACCACATTGGGGCCCAGGGCCGGCGTGATGCCGGTGAAGTGGAACCAGTCCACGCCCTCAAAGATGGCGTCCCAGTCAAAGTCGGAGGCGGAAGCCTCCTGAATGGCGGAGTGGGCCCGGTCGTAAATGCACACGCTGCCGCGCTGAGAAGCGCCCTTCTCGTTGAAGTAAATGCCCACCCGGTCGCCGCCGCGGACGATCTTGGAGGTGTCCACGCCATAACGGCGCAGGGAGTTCACCGCCGCCTGACCGATGGCGTGGGCGGGGAGCTTGGTGACATACACGGCGTCCAGGCCGTAATTGGCCAGGGACACGGCCACGTTGGCCTCGCCGCCGCCGAAGGTGAATTCCAGGTGGTCGGCCTGGACAAACCGCTCGTAGTTGTAGGGCTGGAGACGGATCATGAGCTCGCCGAAGGTGACTACTTTAGACATATTATATTCCTCCAATTATTTTTATAATCGTTCCGCTTATTTCTGAACCAGATGAATGGCAAAGCCGGACAGCTCGTTCTTGAGATAGATGGCCTTGGTCTTACCCTTGGGGTCCGCCACGCGGGACTCCTCGATGAATTCCACACCCTGACGGCCCAGGTGATAGACGGCGCGGTCCACGTTGTTGGTGCCGATGGCGATGTGGCCGTTCCTGCCCCGGCCGGGCTTCTTCATGCACTCCACGGCCTTGCCCGCGAAGATGGAGGAGTTGCCCGCCTTGTAGTCCAGCCCGAACAGGGCGCACAGGGTCTTGGCGGTCTGCTCGGCCTCCGCCTCGTCCTCGCAGTTGACGCCCACGTGGGCCAGCTCAAAGCCCAGCATGGTCTTGACGGCCTCCTTGCACATGGCGGTGATCTCAGCCCACTTCTCCGCCTTGATCATGTCGTTCTTGCACATCCAGGTGCCGCCCACGGCCGCGATCTGCTCATAGCCCAGGTAGTCGTTGACGTTTTTGGCGTTGACGCCGCCGGTGCACATCCACTTGGCGCTCTTGAGGGCCGCGCCGATGTTCTTCAGCATGGCCACGCCGCCGTTGGCCTCGGCGGGGAAAAACTTCAGCATCTCACAGCCCTGGTTCATGGCCTGCTGCATCTCGCCGGCGCTGGCGGTGCCGGGCATCATGAGCCCGCCCTTGTCGATGACGTGCTGGGTGACCTTGGGGTCGTAGCCGGGGGCCACGATGAAGGAGGCGCCGGCGGCCATGGCCCGGTCGGCCTGCTCGGTGGTAAGCACGGTACCGGCGCCCACCAGCATCTCGGGGACCTCCTTGACGATGGCGCGGATGGCGTCCTCGGCGGCGGCGGTGCGGAAGGTGACCTCGGCGGCGGGCAGTCCGCCCTCCGCCAGGGCGCGGGCCAGGGGCCCCGCCAGAGCGGCGTCCTCAATGGCGATGACGGGGATAATGCCGATCTCGTAGACTCTTTGCAGCGTTGTGTTCATACCTGCATCCCTCCATAAAATTTTAACATGCTTTCGGACAGCGGACGGGTCTTTGCGGGTGGTTCTCAGGTTTCTGCTTATCTTTATTATACATCTTGTATACTAGAATGCAATTGGAGGAAGTGTAAAAGTTTCCTTTACCTTTTTGTGCAACATTCCACATTCCCCCCACCTCCTCCATATTTTCACTGGTGCACTAGTGGACAAAAGTACAAAAGTATGATACAGTGTAGGCCAAACAGGCAAGGAGGCGGACCATATGAAGCTGCTGGAGCGGCTCCCCCGGGAAAGCGGCGGAGAATACGCCCTGCGCACCATCAAGGAGAATATTGTCAGCCTGGAGCTGGCCCCCGGCAGCCAGATCAGCGAGAACGAGCTGGCTGCGGAGATGGGATTGTCCCGCACCCCGGTGCGGGAGGCGCTCATCGAGCTGTCCAAGGTGAAGATTGTGGACATCCAGCCCCAGAAAAAGAGCACCATCCCCCTCATCGACTATGACATGGTGGAGGAGTCTCGGTTCATGCGGGACCTGCTGGAGTGCGCCGTGGCGGAGCTGGACTGCGAGATGGCCTCCCCGGAGGACTTGGAGCGGCTGAGCGAAAACATCCGGCTGCAAAACCTCTATCTGGACGACTTCTACTCCGCACAGCTCATGACCCTGGACAACCAGTTCCACGGAATGCTGTTTGACATTGCGAAAAAGTCCCAGGTGTTTGCCCTGATCCAAAACATCTCCATTCACTTCGACCGGGTGCGCACCATGGCGCTGTCCTCGGTGAAGAACACCAAGATCGTCCAGGACCACGTGGACCTGGTGGACGCCATCCGCCGCCGGAACACCAGGGCCGCCCGTGAGCTGATGGAAGCCCACCTGAACCGTTACGACATCGACGCCGCGGCCCTGCGCTCGGCCTATCCCCAGTATTTCAAATGAATCGCTGAAGCATGCAAAGGACCGCCGGAGCAAATGCTCCGGCGGCCTTTTGGTTCAAGGCTCGATGCTTCCCACGTAATCGCAGCGCCAGCCCTGGAAGCTGCCCGCGTCGGTGAATTCCAGCCATACCTTCAGATACCCCTCGTACCCGATGAGCGCCCCGCTCATGTCACAGCCCAGCCAGCAGTAGACCACGCCGTCGCTGACGGTGTACCGGATGATGTCCCCCAGGCCGATCACATCCGCCACGGGGGCGCCGGGATTGTCCCTGGGCGCGTGCTTGTTCAGGGTCACCGGGCCCGGCATGCCCGGCCCCTGGAGATAGAAGTTGTCCTCATCCCCGGTGGACTTAATGCTGCGAAGGATCTCCTCGTTGAGGCCAGATGTGTCGTACTGCTCCAGCGTATCCGCGTCGAACACATAGAGCTTCTCCACAAGTGCCCCGGTGCCGTGGCCTTCTACCAGGGAGAACACGATCTCGTCCCTTCCGTCCCCGTTCAGGTCCAACACCTCCGGGTATGCGGTGGAGGGGTTGATCATGTCCCAGACGGCGTCAATCCGCACCTCTTTGTCATGGTAGCACAGCCTGACGTCCCGGCCCAGCTCGTCCCGGTAAAATAGAATCGGCTCCGCCACGTACCACTCCTTTTCCATGGCCTTCTGGTAGGCCCGCAGGTTTTCCTTCAGAGACGCGTTCTCGTCCCGGACAAAGGCCGGCTCCCAGCTGTCCAGGAAGCTCAGGCGGTCGTACAGCCGCCCCTCCCTCTCGAAGGAGGCCACCAGGTCCTCGTCGGTATTGAAGAGCTGGACGCTGTGGGCCAGCAGGCCGTTGACCTCGTCTGTAAAGGCGGCGATGGCCTCCGGGTCGAAGCTCTCGTGCATGAAGGGGGCGAAGTTGATGTCGAACTCCACGCTGTTCTCCCGCGCCGCCGTCTCCACTCCGTTCTCCAGGGTGAACAGCTTGTAACTGTAGGTACACCACCCCTGGCCCATGTAGGGGTTGTAGCGCAGCAGGTAATCCTCCCCGTCCAGGGTGCACAGGAAGACGGAATTGTAGCCCACATGGGCGTAGTGGCCCTCCTCGGAGTAGATCACCTCGCCCCCCTCCCGGACGTCCAGCCGCTGGCCGCTGCCGCCGTAGATCATATATACCTCCAGGGTCTCGGGCACGCCGTTGCGGTTCAGGTCGGTCTGTGGGAAGTCCGACGGGTGCACCTTCCCCTCCAGCAGGCCGCTCAGCCATTGGAAATAGGCCTCCGCGTCGCCGGGGGTTACGTCGCCGTCGTGGCTGAAATAGGTCATCAGCAGGCCCCGCTTCCCCGCGCCGTTCACCAGGAACACCCCGTAACTGCTGTCCCGCGCGACGTTCCTCAGCCAGCCGTCCTCCGTGAGGTAGGCGTCGCCGTCGATGAAGTTCTCCACCTTGTCCGGCGTGGTGGTGTGCGCCTCATAGTTGAACTGCCACACCTCCACGTCCATGTCCCCGGCCTTACCGGTCCAGGGGCCGTTCAGGGTGTTCACCCGCCAGTCGTCGATGACCACGGGGCCGGCGTAGTGCTCGCCCCAATACTTCCGGAGGTCGGCGCAGGACTCCCTGGCCTCCTCCCCCACGAAGTGGAGCACATCCTCGGGAATGCCCTCCACGTCCACCGTGAAGTGGGCGGGCAGGTCGTTCCAGTCCTCCGGTTCCCCTTCAGTGGACAGGGGTCCTGCGGAGACCGCAGGATCGGCAGAGGAGACGGGATCGTCCGCCTCCAGCTCCGCAGCCTGCCCGAAGGCACACTGACAGGCCAGCGCCGTCACCAGCACCGCAACCACAACCGCCCACACAGCGCACTTCGGGGCCGCGGCAATGCGGCTGATACGTTCCTTGAGGCTCTTTTTGTCCCCCGCCATGGTGGTGGAACACCGGAACAGGTCCCCGGGCCGGGGCTTTGCCGTAACCAGGGCCAGCAGGGTGCCGCCGTATCCCGCCCGTTCTCCATCGCCCAGGCGCTTCAAAGCGCCCTCGTCACAGGCCAGCTCTCCATCCCGCCGGCTGAGACGCACCGCCACCCACACCAGGGGATTCCACCAGTGAACCGCCAGCGCCGTGCACCGCAGGAGGCTCCAAATGTGGTCGCCGTGGCGGTAATGGGTGTGCTCATGGGCCAGCACATGGCGGAGCATGTCCGGGTTTGCCGCCGCCTCCGGGGTCACGTAGATGGCGGGCCGGATCAGCCCGAACAGGCACGGGGAGGGCAGCCCCACCGCCATATACACCCGAAGGGGTTGGTCCGCGCCGTCCAACGGGATACGCTCCCGCCGCAGCTTCCAGAAAAACCACAGATTCGACACCAGGAGCACAAAAGCCACCGCCGCCGACCCGGCCAGCCACACCCAGCCCAGACTTGCCAGCCATTCGGGAGGATTGCTCAGGTCGGGAGGCTCCGGCGCGTCGGGCACTGTGGGGGCGTCCGGCAATACGGGCGGCGCGGGGACATTCTCTGACGCCGCGTCCTTCACCGGCAGTCCCAGCGCACTGTCCCCAGGGGCATTCACCGGGGCGGCGGACACAGCCGGCCAATCCGTTATTTGATGTTCGGTCCGCTGTTCCGCCGCCACCCACGTCCCGGCAATGGGAGAGGTGAACAGCTGCACCGGCACCAGCAGGCGCACCAGCACCACCGCCCACAAGGCATACCGCAGTCCGGCGCTCATCCGCTTTCCCAGGGCGGCACGCAGGGCCAGTACGACCAGAATCAGAAAAATCGACGTGAATACCCATTCAAGCATCATAAACGCCATTTATTTTCCCTCCTCGATCTGGTCCAGAATGGCGCGCAGCTCGGCCACCTCATCGCTGGACAGCTCCTGGCGTTTGGCCATGGCGCTCATCATCAGCCCAACGCTGCCCTGGTATACCCGGTCCAGAAAGTTGTGGGTTTCGGCGGTTGCGGCCTGTTCCCGCTCCACCGCCGGGGCGTACAGCTTGCCCCGAGCCCCCTGCTCCACCCAGACCAAGCCCTTCTCCTCCATCCGCCGCAGGGTTGTGATGGTGGTGCTTTTGGCCCAGCCCACCCGTTTGTTCAGGTCCGCCACCAGCTGCATCACGGTCTGCGGGCTGCTCTCCCACAGGCTGGTGAGCACGTTCCACTCGCTGGCTGTGAGCTTTGTTCCCTCCGGATCGTTTTTCCACGGCATGGCTCATTCCCCCATTTGGTTTACTTTGTAGTCCTATCATAGCACGTGAGGTTTACATTGTCAACCAGAAAAGGGTTACAATGCGGTAACAGTCCTTTCTGAAAGCTCTGAACAGAAAATTTCGATTTCCCTCTTGACAAGCGGCGCCATTCCTGTTACAATCGCTCTTGTCCATTGCGAGTGTAGCTCATCTGGTAGAGCGCCACCTTGCCAAGGTGGAGGTAGCGAGTTCGAGCCTCGTCACTCGCTCCATGCGGAAAATCCCTGCCGGGTTCCGGCGGGGATTTTTTGGTTCTCACCAAAGGGGGCCTCCGGCAGCGGATTTTAGCAAAATCACCATTGCACAGCACGTAAAGTGCTGATATAATATCAGTACTTTACACTGTAAAAGGAGCGATTCCTTATGCTGGATATTAAAATCACCCGCGCCGAAGCCCTCAAGCCCCAGCCCGACCCGGACACTCTGGTATTCGGCAAAACCTTCACCGACCACATGTTCCTCATGAACTACGACGCCGGACAGGGCTGGCACGACCCCCGTGTGGTCCCCTACGGCCCCCTGCCCTTCGAGCTGTCCTGCATGGTGTTCCACTACGCCCAGGAAATCTTTGAGGGCATGAAGGCCTACCGCGCTCCCGACGGCGGAGTCCAGCTCTTCCGCCCCTACGAAAACGCGCGCCGCATGAACTCCTCCTGCCGCCGCATGTGCATCCCCGAAATCCCCGAGGACGATTTCGTCCAGGCCGTCAAGGCAGTGGTCGCTGTGGACCAGTCCTGGGTCCCCGGCAAGGTGGGTGCCTCCCTCTATATCCGCCCCTTCATCATCGCCACCGACAGCAGCCTGGGCGTCCACGCCTCCCACAGCTATCTCTTCGCCGTCATCTGCTGTCCCGTGGGCGCCTACTACCCCGAGGGCCTCAACCCCGTGAAAATCTACGTGGAGGACGAGGATGTCCGCGCCGTCAAGGGCGGCACCGGCTTCACCAAGTGCGGCGGCAACTACGCCGCCTCCATCCGCGCCGGTGAGCGCGCCGAGGAGCAGGGCTTCTCCCAGGTTCTCTGGCTGGACGGCGTCCACCGCAAGTATATCGAGGAAGTCGGCTCCATGAACGTGATGTTCAAGATTGGCGGCACCGTCATCACCCCGGAGCTCACCGGGTCCGTCCTCCCCGGCATCACCCGCAAGAGCTGCCTGGAGCTCATCCGCAGCTGGGGCATTCCGGTGGAGGAGCGGCTCATCTCCGCCCAGGAGCTGTTTGACGCCGCCCAGGCGGGCACCCTGGAGGAGGCCTGGGGCACCGGCACGGCGGCGGTGGTGTCCCCCATCGGCCTGTTGGCCTGGGAGGACCGTAAGGAAACCGTCAGCGGCGGCAAAATCGGCGAGCTGACCCAGAGGCTGTACGACACCCTCACCGGCATCCAGTGGGGCACTGTGGAGGACACCCACAACTGGATTGTCCCCGTGGAGTAAAAATGAAACGAAGGCCCCGGACGGCATGCCGTCCGGGGCCTTTATGCTTTATTGCAGCAGATCATCCACAGAAACATTCAATACCTTAGCCAAAGTATACAATTCAATATTCGTCACAAAACGCTGCCCGCTCTCGATTTTTTGAATCGCGTTTTTGTCCAGATCCAGTCCCGCTATTTGCAGACGGTCGGCTAAACCCTTTTGCGACACTTTCGCCCCCAAGTTCAATCGCAAACGGGCTATATTCTTTCCACATAAATTCAAAGTTCCATCCGCATTTTTATTTTTGAACATAAATTTACCTTCCTTTGACATTTGGTGCTTGTCACAGGAGCAAGTTATGCTATTCTATTCTCATAATTAACATTCACTAAATGTCATTTTAAAGCGGAGGAGAAAAAAATGACAATTTTAAACATTACCAATCAATTTCTCTACGATAAAAAGCGCGAGGCCGAATTGATGGAAATTTTAGATATTCAAAGCATGGACGAGGTAACAATCGTCCCATGGCGGCCGCCAAACACCGGCGGCTGTCCTTTTATCTCTATCTGACTTTTTTCGCCGCCCCGATGAACTCCCGGAACAGCGGGTGCGCCCGATTGGGCCGGGATTTCAGCTCCGGGTGGAACTGCCCCGCCACAAACC
>CAJULJ010000006.1 GCA_910587395.1 uncultured Oscillospiraceae bacterium
GGATGCCGCCATGCGACTATGGAGGGATAGGCACTTGTCAAAAAAAGCCCGACCCTGGATGAAATTCTGGCGGTGCTGGCGCTCTGTACTGACACCCAGCGGGAGCGGTTTTTGCTCTATGCTCTGGATGATTTCAGCTATGCGGAGATTGCCGGGATGGAACACTTCATCAAGGCCGTTTTGAATCTGTAAAGGGAAAATATAAGGGAAAACATGGGGCCGGTTCAATCTAACCCGGCCCCTAACCGTTGATATAGCTTGATTTCTGAAAAAAGCCCGGTGCAACCGCTGGTTGCTAAAATTTCCAAGGACAGTTGGTTGCCTTTTTCCTGGGAAATGGCTAGAATGGAGCCAGAAAGGAGGTCGAACTATGACCTTAGCGGAAAAGATCACCGCCCTGCGTGGGGAGCATAAGCTGTCCCAAGGGGACCTGGCTGAACAGCTGGACGTATCCCGGCAGTCGGTGAGCAAATGGGAGACGGGTCAGGCGGTGCCCGAGCTGGACAAGATCATCAAGCTGGCCGACCTGTTCGACGTCAGCGTAGACGAGCTGGTGCGGGAGGGGGAAACGCTTCCGCCGGAGGCACCCCAGGCGGACAGCGCCCAGGCATCGGAGCCGGAAGCGCCTTCCCCCACGGAACCCCATGTCAAAATCGTCTACATGGACCGAAAGAGCCTCACCCCGCTTCAGAAATTTGGGATCGTTGCTCTCGTGCTGGGAGCCCTGACGCTGTTTTGTGGTGCCGTAAGCATGTACATCCCCATCTTCGGCGTGCCGATGATCCTTTTGTCGCTGCCCCTGATCCTGGCGAAAAAGCACCCGTGGCTCATTGACGGCTGGCTGCTGTGCCTGGGGAGCTGTGTGATTTTCAATCCTCATTTCAGCATCGTGCCCTGGGGTCTGCGGGGCGGCATTCAGCTGCTGTCGGTGGCTTTGTCGGCCCTGTCTGAGTACGCACCGGGAGCCCGCACCTATCTGTTCGGCGCTTCCATCGCCATCGCCCGGGGTATCTTGTTCCTGGTGCTGGTCTTTCTCACCGCGCGGCTGTTTTTCCGGGCCAGAGCTGCCCGGAAACAGTCCGGCTCAGAAGAAATTGCCTGACCCCAAAACGCAAAAAAGAGCGCTCCCGCACAGCGGGGGCGCTCTTTTGCTACGCTTCCAGCTTCCCGGCCTTCCGGGCAATCTCCCGAAGAAGGCGGTTTTTCTCATTCATCTCTCCGAACTCCGCCACCGGGCACAGCACCCTTTGGCACCGCTCCATGACGGACACCGCCCGTTGGAACGCCTCCTCCCCGATGGGGCGGAAGGGCCGCTCGACGATGGTCTCTGCCGCCAGCGCCTGGGCCACCGGGTAATCAAGATCGTTCCGCCCCAGCACCCCAGCGGCAAAGGGCGTCCCCTGCCGCTGGAGGCATCGATAGACAGGAATACCTATTCCCCCGCCGCCGATGACGAACACCTCCGGCGGGCCGGAGACCGCCTCCAGCTCCAGCGACCCGAACAGGGCGTTATAGCTGCCACGGGCCGCGCCGTACAGCTCGGTGATGTATTCCGACGTAAAAATCTCCTCCGGCGGCCCCTGCCGGGCGATGGAGTCCCCGTGGACGCACACCACCCAGTCGCTGATCTTCTGGGCCAGATCCAGCTCGTGCAGGGACATCACCACCGCCAGATTCCGTGAGCGCACCATGTCCTTCAAAATGGCCAGCAGCTCCAGCTTGTGGCGGATGTCCAGGAAGGAGGTGGGCTCGTCCAGCACCAGCACCTCCGGCTCCTGGTTCAGCGCCCGGGCCAGCAGCACCCGCTGGCGCTGTCCGTCGCTGGTCTGGGAAAAGTCCCGGTCCGCCAGATCGGCAGCGTGGACCAGCTCCAGGCTGCGGGCGGTCTTTTCCCGGTCCTCCTGGGACAGGATGCCCAGCCGTCCCGTGTAGGGATACCGCCCTGTCGCCGCCACGTCGAAGCAGGTCATCAGCTCCGACCGGATGCGGGCCGTCATGAGCACGCTGAGCTTCCGGGCCACGTCCCGCTCGCCCAGCGCCGCCATGTCCTGCTCGTCCAGATATACCGCCCCGCCGGTGAGGGGCAGCTGCCGGATGAGGCTCTTCAAAATGGTGGACTTCCCCGCCCCGTTGGGGCCGATCAGCGTCATGATCTCCCCCCGGCGCAGGTCCAGCTCGATGCCGCCGATCAGCGTTTTGCGGTTGTAGCCCACGGACAAGTCCTGGGTGTGCAGACAGGTTCCGTTCATGCGCTCTCTCCTCTCCCGCCCCGCCGGGAGGCCATCAGGTACAGCACGACGGGCGCGCCGAATACGGCAGTCACCGAGCTGATGCTCATGTCCCGGGGCGCGAAGGCAGTGCGGGCGATCAGGTCGCAGAACAGGCAGAAGGCCGCGCCCCCCAGAAAACAGGCGGGAATCATAATGATGGGCTTCGCCGTGCGGAACAGCCCCTTGACCAGATGCGGCACCGCGATGCCCACAAAGGAGATAGGTCCGGCGAACGCGGTCACGGTGGCAGACAGCAGGCTGGACAGCAGAATCAGCTCCACCCGGAACAGCTTGATGTTCACCCCCATGTTCTGGGCGTAGACCTCTCCCATCTGATAGGCACTGATGGGCTTGGACAGCAGGAAGGTGAGCACAAAGGCAACGCCCACCACCCAGGCCATCAAAATCACGTTGTCCCAGGAGGTGCCGGAAAAGCTGCCCAGGGACCAATTGTGCAGGTTGACAATGTTGGAATCGTCGGCAAAGGTGACCACAAAGTCTGTGATGGCCGAGCAGATATAGCCGATCATCACCCCGCTGACCACCAGCATGCTCATGGCCCGCACCCGCCGGGCCAGCAGCAGAATGAAGCCCATGGAAACCATGGACCCCACAAAAGCCCCGGCGATCAGCGACATGGAGCTGATGACGATGCCCCGGCTGAGGAAGAACACCATTACCAGGGACACCGTCAGCTTGGCCCCAGAGGAAATGCCCAGCACAAAGGGCCCCGCGATGGGGTTGGCAAAGAAGGTCTGGAGCAAAAAGCCGGACACCGACAGCGCCCCGCCCAAAATGGCGGCGGCCAGCACCCGGGGCAGGCGGATGGTCCAGATGATGCCCCCCATTTTCAAAATGGAATCGGCAATCTCCGCCAAAGTGAAGTCCACGCTGCCCGCGCCGATGTTCCAGAACAGCAGCGCCAGCACCAGCGCCGCCAGAAGCGCGAAGCCGCCCACATAGCGCAGCCGGTTGTCTCTCATGGTTCTCTCTCCCCCGTCAGGTCAGCCGGTACAGATAGGTCAGCGACCCATCCGCCTCTTTTTCCTCCGTCAGGATGTGGTGGATGTCCAGGATCATGTCCCCCACGGACTGGGATTCCTGGAACATGCTCTTGCCGGTGCACCACACGTTCCCGTTCTGCACCGCCTTGAAGTCCGCCAGCGGCGCGCTTTTGGCGATGAGCTGCTCGATGGTCTGCAAATCCGCCTCGATGGTGCTGTTGTAGATCAGGATATCCGCGTCAATGGCCTCATGGTAGAAGGTCTCCATCTGGATGTTCATGGTGGACAGGGCGTTTTCCTCTTCCGACAGGCCCTTGGGCACATACACGCCGCCCGCCAGATCGATGGCCTTGGCGATGTAGTCCCCCGACTTGCGCACCGTCACTGAACCGTTGGAAGTGACGGAGAAGAAAGCCATCGTCTTCCCAGTGCTCTCCTGCTCCAGCACGGGCTCCAGCTTTTCTATCTGGGCCTTGTAGTAGGCCTCGGCGTCCTCTTCCCGGTTCAGCAGCGCCCCGTACAGCTTGATCCACTCCATCCGCCCCAGGGGATGGCTCTCGTAGCTGGACCGCTCCACCAGCACCGGGATGCCCAGCCGCTCCAGCTGCTCCTTGACCTCCGGGTTGTGGTAAATCATGGTGGACTCCAGGGCCATGTCGCATCCCTTGGAC
The DNA here is from genome assembly GCA_910587395.1 of uncultured Oscillospiraceae bacterium. Classification (GTDB taxonomy): domain Bacteria; phylum Bacillota; class Clostridia; order Oscillospirales; family Oscillospiraceae; genus Enterenecus. The sequence goes on from CAJULJ010000006.1 coordinate 3,946, forward strand.
TGAATCAGCTCATAGTCCGGGGCGCTGTACTTCCCAGCGTAGACCATTCGCCCCTCCTCCATGGCCTGTCGGGCCTCGGGGATGTACCACCCCTCCGCCTGGGTGCCGGACATGGTGACGGCGTCCATGGCGTCCAGCTGACGGAAGCAGTCCATGGCGGCGGTGGCCTGTAAGTAGATGGCGTCCAGCGGCTGATACAGGACGGTCACGTCCTCCGGCAGGTCCAGGAAGGGCAGGCCGTCCACGCCCTCGGGCGCCACCAGATAGATTGTGCCGTCGATGGCAATGCGCTTAAAGCCGCCATAATAGTCCACGGTGAACATCTGGGCATAGTCCAGCTCCATATGTTCGTCCCAGGGCACGTCGTTCCAACTCCTGATTGTGGGGTCCTCTCCTTGGGGCGACGCCTCCGAGGGCGGCGCAGAGGTCTGCGCCCCACCGGGCGCGCAGGCGCACAGGGCCAGGGTCAGCGCCAGCAGGGGGAGAAAAAGCTTCCAGTACTTCATGGAAATCACCTTACTGTTTCGTCAGGCTTGCGGAATCAAAGGTCAGCGTATACTCGATCTCATGGGGTTCGCTCATGGCCACGGTGTCCGCGATAACAGCCAATGCCTGGTCAAAGGCGGCTACGGGGATTTCGAAGGCGGAATTCTCCCCAGGGGCGCTGACCAGGTCGTATCGAACGCCGTTCACCTTCATGTAATCGTAGTTGGGACTGCTCCACACGATGGTTGCGGTAAACTGCCCGTTGGAGCACCGCAGCGCGGCGGGGGACAGGACCGCGGCCCGCCCGGTGCCGCCCGACAGCGTCACATCGGCGGTATAATTCCCGTCCTCCGGGACTGTCTGCGCAGGTGCGGGACTGGGCGTCGGGTCAGGGGCGGCGGTGGGCTCCGGCGTGGCGGTCGGGTCCGGCGCAGGGTCAGGGGCGGCAGTGGGCTCCATAGACGGCTCCGGGGTCTCGCTGGGCTCAGGCTCGGAAGGCGCCGCCGATTCCTCCACGCTCTGGCTGGGCCGCGCCTCCTGGGACTGCTCCGGGGAGGGCGCGGCGGATTGCTCCGGCTCCTTCTCCCCACCGCATCCCGCCAGCAGGGACAGCGTCAGCGCCAGGGCCAGCGGAGCTGCCAGCCAGCCTATTTTTTTCGCGTTCATTCTGATTCCTCCTCGTAGAAAGAGAGCGCCGCGAAGCGCTAGGGCTCCGCGGCACTCAAGAAAAGGATTTTCGCCTATTTCGCCACGGTGCTGGCGGCGTCAAAGGTCAGGGTGCGGTCAAACCAATTGCCGGACTTGGTGCCGTGAGCGGCATAGGACAGCTCCTCGTCCAAAGCGGCAACGGGAATGGTGAAGGTGTACTTGCCGTCCGCGTCCTCCTCGTAGTCCACAAAGCCCTCCTTGGCGTTGGCGGCCTCGCTCTTGGTGCCGACGTACATCTGGTCGTAGCCGGTGCCGCTGAGGGTCAGCTTGGCGGTCATCCTGCCGTCCTTGACGGTCAGCTCACAGGCCACCACGCGGAACATGCTGGAGTCACTCTCCACGTCGATGGTATAGGTACCGTCAGCCAGGTCCCTGGAGGGCTCGGGCTCCATCTCGTTGTCGGGATTCTCGGGGTTGGGCTCGCTGGTGATGTCGGTGTCCTCCAGGTTCACGGCGGCCTTGGCGTGGGCCACCAGCAGGTCCCGAACGGCCTTGATCTCGCCCAGGCCCTTGACCTCGCAGATCACGTTCTCCGCCTCAAAGCCGTTGGCGATGAAGGTGTTCTTCCAGGAATCCTCGTCGTCGCCCGCCATATCGTTGTTGGCATGGTCGCCGGCCACGATCATCATGGGACGCAGCACCACCCGCTCATAGCCGCCGTCCTTGACGGCCTTGACCACGTCGTCCAGCGTGGCGGCGGTCTCGGTCTCGTCCACGGTGCCGATGAAGTAATTCTCGTGGCCGTCCTCCTGGAGCAGCTTCTGCATCTTGTTGTAAATGACGTTGGAGGCGGCCTCCGTGCCGTGGCCCATGAAGCAGATGGCGGTCTTGCCGTCGTCGAAGCTGGCGGTGGCGGCCAGCATGGCGTCGGCCACCTTCTCAAAGTCGTCGTCGCTGGTCAGCAGGGGAGCGCCGATCTTGATGGAGTCGAACTTGTCGGCGTACTTCTTCTCCAGCATGTTGCGCAGGTCGCCGTACTCATAGCCGTTCATCAGATGGGTGGGCTGAACCACCAGATCCTTCACGCCGGCCCGCACGGCCCGGTCCAGGGCCTCCTTCACGTCGTCGATCTGCTCTCCATCCCGGCGGTAGATGTGCTCAATGATGATGTTGGCGGTGAAGCCGCGGCGCACGTCATAGTCGGGGAATGCGGCCGCCATGTCGTCCTCAATGGCCTTGATGGTGACCACCCGGTTGTCGTTGAAGCTGGTGCCGAAGCTCACCACCAGCAGCTCGGTGTCCTTGGTGGGGGCTTGGTTGCGGGGGTCGTCCTTGGAGGCGTCGCCGGTACCGGCATCGTCCATATAGCGGCAGATGATGGCGGACACCTCGGCGCGGGTGGCGGTGCCGGCGGGCAGCAGGTAGCCGTCGCTGCCGCTGATGAAGCCGCTGGCCACAGCCCAGTTCATATAATCCTTGGCCCAGGCGGACACATCGGCGGCGTCAGGGAAGCCGGACATCTCGTCCAGGCGGTTGGTCAGGCTGTCCCTGCCCACCTGACGGGCGGCGAACTCGTTGACGATCTTGGCGATCTCCTGGCGCTGGGCGCTGCCCTCGGGGTCGAAGGTATCGGAGCTCTTGCCGTTGACGATCTTCTGGTCAAAGGCCCACACCACGGCGTCCTTGCAGGCCGCGTCGTCCGCCACGTCGGCGAAGGGGTTCTCCACGTCCTTCACGTCGGGAGACCCGGCCAGACGGTACAAAGCCGTCACCAGGTCGGCCCGGGTCATGGGGTCGTCGGCGCCGAAGGTGGTCTCGGTCTTGCCGTCAATCAGCTCCTTCTCGGTCATGCGCTCCACATACTCCTCCGCCCAGGCGGGTACGTCGGTGTACTCCGGCTTGGTCGAAGCGGCCGTCTCATCGGCAAACGCCACACCCGTCAGGCTCAGGGCCATGACCGCTGCCAGCAGCGCCGCCACCGGCTTGTTCCATTTTCTCATGTCTCAATTTCCTCCTTATCGATCTCTATTTTTCAGCGCGGTCCCGCGCCATTGGAAACTCCTGGAACAGGCGCAAAAGAAAGCGCCCCAGCCAAAAACCCGGAGCGCACGACGAACAAAGCCCCATTTCATGCGTTATAACAGGCCAACGCGTCAATGGGGCCGGACAAGAAGCGCACTTCCGGTACCGGCAGAATGCAGCCAGCTGCCACATACCTGACTTATCCTCTCAAGGAGGCATCACAGTGACCGACTCGCAGGGCGTCTCACCCTATTACGTGTGCCGCATCAGCGGCCGCAGCTGGTTTACGTCTATTCAATTTGATAACAGACTAGCACAGCTTCGAGGGTTTGTCAAGGGTTTTCCATTCCCGCCCCTGTCCAAGCCGGTATGATATCCTCACATACAAGCATCCGGCCGGGATGCCGCACGTTTCCGGCCGGGCGGCACACATATGCCTTGTCTATGGTCACTTATTCCATGGAGCCGGTTTTCTCAGCCTTTGCCAGCTTCGTGTAAAAATCGATATCCTCCTGAAGCCGCTCATGACGCAGCATCGTCCTGCGCGCCAAACGAGCAGACGCATCGGTCTGGTCGGGCACCGCTGTCTTTCTGAACGAAATAAAGAATTCATGGGACTTCCCTTCCGTAGGATGAAAGGCGGCCTCCGACAAGTTCTCAATCAATCCAATTTCCTGCAGGTCATTCACCAAAATTCGGAAAGAAGCCGGAGTAAACACCCACTCGTGCACATCAAGGTACTCATCTTTTTCCAAAATCGGCTGCAACCGTTTATATTGCAGGGCTTTCACTGTAAACGCGTCCTTTGGCCGGTACTCACTATCCCCCGCATATATCTCCTGGTTTCGCTTCACCGCATTGGCCCATACTTCTATAACGCTCCCTTTACTGTGCCGCGATTTATCATTCGCCATGTATTTGTCAATCACCTTTGACGGGCTGGAGTTTTCCCGGAAAAAGTCAAAGCAATAGCGCTTGTCGGGGATGGCCAGAGACAGCACTCCATTTTCCTTTAAAAGCGCGGCACACTGCTCCAGAAAACCCGCCAGATCCGTTGTATGCTCTATGACATGGGATGCTATAATATAATCGTAGCGTTCCTCAGCCCCGATCAGCTCACGGTAATCCTCACCGGACCAGATATAGTCTACCGCCTCAACTCGTTTCGCCCTGCGGCCTACGTTGGGATCTCTTTCCCCCTGCCTGCGCAGGCTGTCCTGATCCATGCAATCCAGTATTTCCACATGGTGTCCCCTGCTTTTCGGGCAGGTCGGGTTGAAATAGGGAGCTATTTCCAGTCCGAACCCCTCCAGATCACATTCTGCCGTAATCCGTTTGAACCTGTCCTAGAACGCCTTCCCCTCCAGCTCATAGTGCAGGAGAGGATTTATTTCTGCCTCAATGATGTCACAACGCCGGCGCAAATATTCCGACGTGGAGAACCCCTCTGAGGGATCAAAGCCCAGCTTCCACCCCTCGTTGAGATAATGCGCGGCAGGGTCCTCCTGCGTGATATGGTATTTCTCCGCGTACCATTTTCCATCAAAATAAGCAGACCCTGCAATGACCTCCTCAGGCCGTGTCTCTTCCTGCTGTTTATCCATATCATGACCTCCATGTATGATAGAACATAATATCAGAGCCTCCGCCTATGTAAGCATCAGCCGTCCCGCGTGATAGATCTTCAAATCCTTTTTGTGGTACAGGAAGTACAGCGTCATGAGGCTCTCACCCAGATAACCGATATACCGGTCCCTGCGCTCCCAGCCTTTGGGTGTGCTCAGCGCCTCCGTGCGTTCCAGAATGGGAAACAGCCAGGCACAATAGTCGGCCAGCACCCGCCTTTTGGCGATGATCAGATTGTAGTTGTAAAAATACGGCTGAGCCATGATCGCGGGGAGGGCCTTCGCGTATTCCGGGCGCAGCTCCGCCAGCGCCCGCTCCATGGCCTCCCAGTCCGATTCCGGGATGTACCGGGCATGGTGCTCCAGAATGCTCGGTTCATGCAGGGTCGGAAATTGCAGAACAGCATCCACATCATTTGCGCCCAATCGGTACAGATCCGCCTCCGTGATGTCCAGAATCCGCCGGTAATGGAACAATCCATAGTATTGGCCCTCTCCCCCCGGGTCAACGGACAGGCGGTTCTTCCACAGCCAGTACAGCCCGGTCAGCTCACAATAGTTCACGTTTTTCGCGGATATGTTTTCTCCCGTATTGTCCAACAGCTCTGCCACCCGCGCATCCGTAAGCGCAGCGCCCACCTGCAGCGGCCGCACCCATTCCGGCGGCCTGTAGTCAGACTTCAGGTCCCGGTCCTTATGAAATCTCGCCATCACAACCCAAAGCCCCGCCTTGTCCCTTCCAGGCTCCAGGCCGCGCACAGACGGAAACAGTCCCAGCCTCTTAAAATAGCGTTCCATCAGCCGCGCTTCCTTCGCGGAATCCATGCAGGTAAAATGATGATAACCGAGGCTCTCAATGGTGCGCACGATCTCCGGATGCAAATCCTCCGGTGTCGCGATCAAAATGTGACGGCCGTCCTTTTCTTCCTCACCAACGCCCGCATGAAACGACTCGATATCCCATACGGGAAGACCGGCCAGAACCGCCGGGTTCCCTTCCCTGGATGTGACCAAAAATCCCATTATGGGATATTCGGGATAAAGCTCCCGCACCGCCTTGCACATCCCCAGCGCCAGCGACTTCGCCCCATAAAATAAAATGGAAGGCCTCCGGCGAGGCGCTCCATGGTTTGAGGGCGCCGTCTTACTATTATCTGTTCCCATACTGCACACAAAAATAGTTGTGGAAGCCGCGGTCCTGAAGCAGCCTGATCACCTGCGCCTGATTCGCCTTGAACAGGCACAGCACAATTCCGCAGTCCTCCGTCAAATCAATTTCCGACAGATATTTGACAGGCATCCCATTCAGCTCCTCCAGCTTCACCTGTCCGTCGGAAATCACGTACCCGTCGATCTCCGTCAGCAGATCCTGATACCGTCTCGCTGTAAGGCCTGTGCCATAGACGTAGACCCGTGAGTATTTACTGCAAAACTCCCGCAGCGCAGGCTCCAAAATCCTTTTCTGCAATTCAAAGAAATAATCAAATGTCCCATACTGCTGCCGAACCTGGTCCGCGATCTGGTCCAGATAGTACTGCAGATTCACCTCGTTCATCGAGGCATATTCCGCGCTTTCCACGATTCCCGAATAATACCCCGCGTCCTGCGCGAGGTAGCTCCAGAGGTAGGGCAGGTATGGGAGCTCCTTCTCCGCCAAATCCTTCAAGCGTGACAGGATACGCCCCCTCACCCAAAAATCACCGCTCACCCGGTAGGGGGCTTTGTTCTCCGAAATCTGGCAGCAAAGCCCCATCCGCCGCGCCGTGCGGCGCGCGCCCTCATACATCCCGTTCCATCCTGTCCCGGTCTCCGCCAGATGCTCCGCGAAATTCAGCTGAGGCGGAGCCAAAAAGCCAAGCCGGGGCTCCCTGGCAAAGCATTCCTCAATTCCGGATACATGGGCCTCATTTTTAAGCAGGTTCTCCCAGACCCCGTAGAAGGCCGACTTTCCCGTACAGCTGCGACGGTTTTGTGAGCTCAGATCCGCGTCATGCAGCACACAGACATAGTCATAGGCGCAAAATTCCGCCAGATAGTGGTTTGCGCGCCGGGGCGCAACCGTCTGGCAGCAGAATCCCGATTTTCGATATGGCTCCAGAAGCTCCTCACAATGGGCGGCTATCCGGATATCGCACCCCTCAGGCAGGGTCTGGAGATATTCCACAACATACTCCACCGAGGTCCCGTGGGAAATGAACACGACGACCGCCGTGCTGCCGTTTACCCCTTTGCCGGATGGGGCAATGATATATTGGAAGTGAAGCGTTCTCTGCAAATCCGCCACGTTCAACGTGCGGATCACATTGTCCCAGATCAGATTCACGTCATAGGGCGTCTCCCGGTCAATGTAATCAATGGCCTGACGCATGCTTTCCTGCGTCTGCTCCTCAAGCAGATCGAATTCATCGGTAAGAGGCTTCTTTTTAAAAAACGGAAAATTCCGCTTCCGCATTAGTTCATACGGTATTTTTGCGTATTGACCATAATTGTTTTCCAGGTTTTTGGAGTTATTCGCGTCAATATCCGCTAAAACGTCATATGTATAGCCCAGGCGGGCAAAATGTGGTGTAAAACGAAGTTCATATTCCCGAACCGTCTGGTTAAACGACTGAAAATAGCCCATGCTTTCCCAATAATCCCTGAAATGGCCGCTGTGCAGCAGCTTGGAGCGAATCGCCAGGAAAAAGGTCTGGATATGCTCCGGGTATTCGTCAATGCCGGCTTTTTGGTAGGGGCCGTTTTTTGTCAGCCCCCAAAAATCCGTCTCGCGCGTATCCATTTCATCAAAAATATCTTTCATCGGGCGCAGCGGGCCGAACATCGAGTCATTTGCCAGGATCAGCTCATCATAGCCCCGCACCGCTTCCCAGCCGATTAGGCTGCAAAGCGCGTCCTTGAAGCCGCCTGCGTCAAAGCCAGAATTTTCACGGAAAAATATTTGGTCCGCGTATTTACGCAGGATCTCTTCTCCCCGCTCGATATGCCCCATATTGCAGACAACCGCCAGCGTGGTTACGCAACCTCTCAGTTCCCTCAAAAAATACCCGATATATTCGTCCACAATATTTTGTCTGTCGTACACCAGATAGATACCCAGGCGTTTCGGTTTCATGACGCGCCTCACTTTCTCGCCCGCTTCTATTGCAGGTAGCTGATTACCGGCCTCATGATGTGATCCCAGCTCAGATTTCGGACCGCGTAATTATGTATCCGCTCACGATATTCCTCTTGCTCTGACAGCTCCTCGTAAAATCTGATCACCAAATTCATATCTATGGGTGTACTGTCATTTGGAAAACTCAAAATAAATGGTAAATGGCTTGGAAAACGAGCATCTATACTGCCGCATATGATCGGAAGCCCTCTCGCGCAATACTCCGCTGCCCGCAGCGAGGATGTGTTTTCGTTATTTCTTTTATATCCTCCCAGCCCATTGAGCCCTATATCCGATTGCAAATATACCCGCTCCAAGGCCTCGCCTTCCAAAAAGCCGCAAAATTCCACCTGTTCCAGGAGCCCGTAGTCCGACGCCAATTGCTTGAGTTGGTTCGTTACGCCGCCCTTTCCAGCCAGCTTTAATTTTATTTCATAGCTTCCGGGATGTTCATAGTAAATTCTCAATCCCTCTATTGCCCGTTCATATCCGCTGGTTGGTCCCATTCCGCTATTGATTCCAAGAAGCACCAAATTGTGTTCATGCGCTTCCTTTTTTTGTACCTTAAAGTTTTGTGCCTCTATGCCATTTACCAGGCAGATACACGGTATCCCCCAAATGACCTTATCTGTAGAATACGTAGCAAGCATATCAACAAAGTCAACTATTTTCGTTCTAAAATAGGCGTCCTCCACTGTTGTCCTTCCATACGAGAAATCCTTGTCATATGGATACGTAGGGATCTCCAATACTGTTCTGATACCATTCATTTTCTGATAGCTTAATAATTCTATAAACCATTTATCTGCCAATGAAAAATCAGCGAAAGGATATCTCACATAGGTGCGTGTGACCTGATACTTCTCAATCCAGTGCACGAGGACCCTATAATAATCCTGCCTGGTTATTGCAATCTCCTTTTCAACGATCTTGCCGCCGTCCATCAAATATGCAGTCTGCCCACAAAGCATCGTACCGTACGCTTCCCCGAATGCTTTTTGAAACGCGTGCAGCTGTCCCAGCAGTTTCTTCCAGATCCCAGACTTCTCTAAACCGCCTTCTCCCCAAAATACGATCCCGGAATACGCAATATAAAGCATCATCCGATTCCTCCCAGCAGCTCCCCCAAATACAGGATCTTCTCCGTTGGCACAAACCGCTTTAAGTCCTCTTGGATTGCATAAAAATGCTTTACAGGCGTAACCACCACCATTTGTCCCGCGTACTCTTTTTCCAATCCGGCCAAATCAATGACCGGGATCGCCTGCGGAATGTCAATTATGAGCCCACCGCTCTTATCCACCACGGAGATCACGTTCAAATCCTCACAGACCGCCCGAAACAGCTGTATCCCCAAAAATCCGCCCCCGTAAATGTACAGCTCGGAAATACCCCGTTTTTGAAGCCTGGAAACCACGGCGCTGCCGTTGAGCATCGCGCCCATCATCTCATAGCTGGCGGACAGGATATCAACCTCATTTGCGTAGGCTTCCAGCAGCTCTTCCAAAGCCTCCATAAAAGATATCTCCTCAAAATTGATTTATGAAATCCAGCGCCGCACATTGCTTCAACGGCAGCTTCACCGGCTTTCCCGTGGCGGAGGACTGATAAACAGCCAAAACCATCTCCAGCGCGTTCCGCCCTGCCACAGCGTCCACATAGGGGTCGCGGTCCTCCCGGACAGCCCCGATCATATCCGCATACAGGCTGGTATGCCCGTTGCCATACACATTGCTGGTGACCTCCTGAAGGCCCCTTTTCGCGCGGTCCGCCTCCGCCTCGTCCGCAAAGTCCCACACATCAATGTTGTTGGTGGAGGTTCCGCCTATCTTGACGGTGCCGCTGCGGCCGAACAGGTATAACGTCTCCTCCAGATTTTTGGGGTAGACGTTGGCGGTCCCTTCAATGGTCCCGATGGCCCCGTTACGAAATTTCACCACGGCCATCCCCACATCCTCGCACTCCAGATAGTCGTGGAACTGCCGCCGGGTGGCTCCGTAGACCTCCTCCACCTTGTCGCCCATCATCCACCGCAGCAGGTCGATGCCGTGAATGCACTGGTTCATCAGGCAGCCGCCGTCCTGCGCCCAGGTTCCCCGCCAGGGCGCCTGGGTATAATAGTCCCGGTTCCGATTCCATCGGACATGGATCGAGCCGTGGGACAGCTCCCCAAAGCGCCCCGTTTCCAACGCGCGGCGGGTTTCCTGCACCGCGATGTTGAACCGGTTCTGATGGCAGGCACAGACCTTGACCCGCTTCTCTCTACCGCGCCGGATAATCTCATCCGCGTCCGCCATGCTCATGGCAATGGGCTTTTCAATGATGACATGGATGCCCTGATCGATGCAGGCCAGCGCAATTTCAGCGTGGGCTCCGCTTTCCGTGGCGATGGCGATTATCTCCAGATCATTTTCCGCCAGCATCCGCCGGTAATCCGTATAGCGTTTGATGGAGGTGTCCCGCTCCAGGCCATGCTTGGCCAGCAGCGTTTCCATCGCCTCCGGCTTCACATCGCATACGGCGGTAATATTCAGTTGATTGTTTTTCGCCGCCTTTATATGGTTGGCGGCAATCCGGCCGCAGCCGATCAAAGCGTAATTCATGTCAGTCTCCTGTTCCATCAATCTGAAATCACGGGATCACATTACAGCATCTCAATGCTCTCTCGATTCGCCACTGTCCGCATCACATTTTTGCAGTCAAACACCGGCACGCCGGCCTGTGACACCATCTCGTAATCCACGCAGCTGTGCGCGGTGGTGACGACGACAAGATCATACTCTCGAAGCGCTTCGGGCGTAAGCGCCCTCAAGCCCTCATACCATTGACCCTTGTACCTGCAGCTTGCAATAAATGGGTCAAAATAGTCCGTTTCCGAACCGTTTTTCTGGAATTCCTCCATCACCCGGAGCGCGGGGCTTTCCCGGTAATCGTCGATATCCTGCTTGTAAGCCACGCCCAGCAGCAGAACCTTCGCGCCGTTCAGCGCCTTTCTGTCCCGGTTCAAAATCTTCCCCGCCCGTTCCACCGTATACTCCGGCATCCGGTCGTTGATCATCATGGAGCTTTCGATCATGGAGGTGTGGAAGCCGTATTCCCGGGCCTTCCAGCTGAGATAGTAGGGGTCCAGCGGGATACAGTGCCCGCCCAGTCCGGGGCCGGGGTAGAACGCCTGGAAGCCATACGGCTTCGTTTTCGCCGCGTCGATGACCTCCCAGATGTTGATGCCCATCTTGTGGCAGAGCATGGCCAGCTCGTTCACCAGACCGATGTTGACATTGCGGTAGGTGTTCTCCAGGATTTTCTCCATCTCCGCCACGGCAGGGGAGGAGACCGTATGTACCTCGCTGTCCAGAATGGCGGAGTAGACCATGGAGATGACCTCCGCCGCGTCCTGCCCCACGGCCCCCACCACCTTGGGGGTGTTGCTGGTCTTGTAAATCAGATTGCCCGGGTCCACCCGTTCCGGTGAGAAGCCCAGATAGAAATCCTCCGCGCATTTCAGGCCGGAGCCCTCCTCCAGAATCGGCCGGAGCAGCTCCTCCGTGGTGCCCGGATAGGTGGTGGACTCCAGCACCACGATGCTTCCCCGTCTGAGATACCGGGCAATGGCTTTGGCCGAATCCCGGACGTAGCCGATGTCCGGCTGCTGGTGGTCGTCCAGCGGCGTGGGAACGCAGATGGCGATGAAATCCACGTCCTTCACAAAGCTGAAGTCAGATGTGGCCCGGAGCATCCCGGAGGAGACCAGCTCCTTCAAATCGGTGTCCACAACGTCGCCGATATAGTTCTCCCCCGCGTTGACCATATCCACCTTTTTCTGCTGGACATCGAAGCCAATGGTGCGAAAGCCGTGTCTGGCTTTATCCACCGCCAGGGGCAAGCCTACATAACCCAGGCCGCAGACGCCCATGGTAAGAGTTTTCGCCCTGATTTTCTCGACCAATACTTCTTTGATATTCATGTCAAACCAATTCCTCAACCTTGGAGTTTTTTTCATTTTGTTTATAACGTGTGCCGCAGGCTGCGCAGACCGCAAATCCGTCCTTGAACTCAATCTGCTCTCCGCAACGGCATACATAGCCCTGCAATCTGGCGGGAACACCATACATCAGTCCGTAGTCCGGAACATCTCCAGTGACAACAGCGCCTGCCCCAATCATGGCATATTTTCCAATAATATGACCACAAACAATGGTGGCATTGGCTCCGATGCTTGCCCCCCGCCGCACAAGCGTTTTGCGAAACTCATGTTTGCGCGGAACAAACGCGCGGGGATTTATCACATTGGTAAACACACAGGAGGGTCCCAGAAACACATCGTCCTCACATATCACACCGGTGTAGACCGACACATTATTCTGTATTTTTACATTGTTCCCCAGCCTTACCTCTGGTGAAATAACCACATTTTGTCCGATATTGCAATTCTCGCCAATGCTGCAGCCATGCATAATATGCGAAAAATGCCATATTTTTGTCTCTGCCCCGATTACGCTGCCATCATCGATCCAACTGGACTCGTGGGCGAAATACTGCCTGCTCATATCGCTGCCTCCAAAACCGCATCAATCACCTGCTGCTGCTCCTGCGTCTCCAAATACGGGTGCATGGGCAGCGAGAAAGTCCTCGCGCAGTAATCATCTGCATTGAGAAATGTTTCACCGTAGCGCGGCTCATTCTGAAATACCGGCAAGGCGTGCTGGGGAGTAGGATAATAGACCATATTGGGAATATTCTTTTCCTCCAGAGAGGCAATAATCCTGTCACGCTGGCCGGCGTCCTTTGCCAGCAGCACATATTGCGCATACGCCGAAACGCAGCGCTCAGCAACAAAGGGCGTCACAAGCCTTCCGGCGAACGCGTCATTATAGCGGCGGGCAGCCGTCTGCCGGGCAGCCAGCTCGTACTCATCCAACGCTTTCAGCTTTGGCAGCAGTACTGCGGCCTGAATTGCGTCCAGCCGGGAGTTCAGCCCCACCCGAACATTATCATACTTTCCACCCGGCCCTTTGCCGTGGACACACAGTGAGCGCAGCAGCTTCTCCAATTCATCATCATCCACAAACAGCGCGCCGCCGTCCCCATAGCAGCCCAGCGGTTTTGCGGGGAAAAAGGACGTTGTGGCAATTGTGCCGAAGGAACCGCAGCGTTTCCCGTGATAGGACGCCCCAAAGCTCTGGGCCGCGTCCTCAATCAGGAGTAAGTCATAGGTCTCACAGATATGGGAAATCGCATGATAATCACAAGGGTTTCCGAAAATATCCACCGCAATAACCACTTTAGGATGCAGCTTCCCCTCCGACTGAACGGCCAGGATCTGTCGTTCCAGGCTGTCCGGGCTGAGGTTGTAGGTATGCGGGTCAATATCGCAGAACACAATCGACGCGCCCAGCATCTTGGCCGGTTCCACGGAGGCCACCATCGTCACATCTGTACAGAACACCGCGTCCCCTGGACCCACGCCCGCCGCCATGCACGCTACCTGGAGCGCGTCAGTGCCGTTGGCACAGGAAATGCAGTGCTTCCGACCCACATAGGCAGCCAGCCGCTCCTCCAGCTCCCGCACAAACGGGCCGCCGATGAACTGAGCCGAGGACAGAACGGATCGAATGTTGGCGTCGATTTCCGCCTGCAAAGCGCGATATTGTGCGTTTAAATCAATAAATTGCATCTTTAGCCCTCTATATTCTCAAACTCACGACTATTTCTGACATTCTCCCAAAATAAATCTCGGGTCTTTTTTATGCCGCAATTAAAAAGCATATCTAGCGCGGAGATGCCTGAAACGAACTCCGGCGCATTTGCCTGTGGATATACCGGATGCTGGAAATCCTGGAACACAATCTTTATCCTATTTTTTTCAAACGCTTCTCGATCCAAATACTGCACAGAGGCTCCGCGCCCGGCAACGTACAGGTCAGCATTCACATGGATGCATAGATCAAGAATCAAGTCGGATTTCTTGTTCGACCTGTCATATGAAACATCCTTTTGGTAAACCAACTGTGTCGGTATCTCCAAAAGTTCTTTCAGCATCTGGATGCTCGAAACGGACCACTCGCATAATGTTCCCCAGTCAGCACAATAAAACTGCTGCAATATTGGCAGTATTTCCTCGTAAAATGGCGCTTTTCTGTAATACTCCTGAAGCTGGGAAAGATTCTTTTTCTTCCAGCTGCTATCGTCTGAAATCAGAATCTCATTATAACGTTTTTCCCTGTGCCCCCGCTGATTTGCGGCAACCGATATATACTCCACGCTGCCGCCGGGCCCCAAAACCCGATTTCGCGTCATTGGGGACCTTTTTTCCAGCTGCACCTCATCCAGCAGGACAAACAAATCCACCTTGGCCATTTTGTCAAAATATCCAATCCACGGGAAATAGTGCGGCTGTTGAATTGCAACCTTCATTGGTTCCTTATCCCTTCACGAATCTTTTTTACAAAATCACTGTCATTTTCCTCTGTTGTTTTCAGCAAAAGGTCAGCATCCTTTCCATGGTAAACGACCGTACCTTCCCCATACTCAGTGGCAATTCCATGAACCCGGAACACCTTTTCCGAAGTAACAAGAACAGGCGCCGGCCATGGCGGACATTGCGCGCGCAACAAATTGTTGATTTCTTTTTTGGTCATATCAGGATAAATAATCCCATCAAGCGGCGTTCTGGATTTCCAATAGCGCCCTGCATCCATATTTACAGAATAGGGCTGCACCCCGTTCTTCCCAGCTTCGTCCCACAGCTCTGAAAACAGCTCCAGGCCCTTTTTGCATACCTTTTGTGATAACTCTATTGTCGTATCATTTTCATGGATTGGTACTGTGCCTTGTTTTAAAATAAGCCCATGATCAATTATTTTATCCATTACATGCCAAGTGACCCCGGCCTCTTGCTCTCCATTTACGATTGCCCATTGCAGCACATGATTCCCCCGATACTCCGGTATTTTTCCGCCATGCATATTCCATACGCCCCGGGGGAATATTTCCAACGTTTTCTCCTTCAAAATTTGGGAGTAATTCCATGAAAGCGCCAGGCCTGTTGATCTTTGGGCGATCCACAAATGAAACGCCTCCAACTCGTTCTCTGCCCTGGGATGCACTGTAAAATCGACAGAATTTGTGACGCAAAACTTTTGAATCTTTTCAACTTTTTCTGTTCCCAATCTATTTTCAGGGATGACCACACTACAAGCATTTCCTCTGTCTTTCAAGAAAAAATACAATTCCTTAAAGTTTTCCGTTGAAGTAAAGATCACAATTTTTTCAATATCATTTCGATAGACCCGCATCATATCACCATATCCCAACTGCATTTATTACAGGGATGCCCAACACCCTGGCGGCGTCATCTCAGGGCAGATCTCGCTCACCGGTAAGATTTCTTCCATATTAGAAATATTCTCTTTCATCTCATAATACCGCTCTCTATTTGCCGAGCAAATAAAACCGCCCACCGATTCGGAAATCGTTTCCTCGTGTTCACGATACCAAAACGCATGCGTCAAGATGTGCAGATGGTCATACATCCCGGAGCGAATGATATCCAAAACAGGCTCCCGCCAGTGTCTGCGGCTGTCAGACAGGTATTTGAATTCACGGAAAAATGTTTTTCCATAGGAGTTTACGATACCGGGAATTTGCAGGTCCGCTTCCAGCGCCGCTCGAGAGGGCCGGTGCATGGAAACTGTGGATACCTGGGTATCCAAAAGCGTGGACAGAAACCCACACTCTTGGAGGATGTATTTCACCATAACACCTTCCCCGGCGTTATCATAAGCTGTCTCGTCAAAATGCAGGCCGATCTCATGTCCCAGGGCCTGAATCTCTTTGAGCATTGACCGGGATTTTGCGGATGCGGCATTATAGAAATTGCTGGTCAGGAGGACAAAATAGGTGGATTGAACGCCATTCTTTTCTTCCAATCGGGCCATTTCCAGGGCCGCCTCAATGCTCATATCGATGTCATGCCTGAGGATTGCACAGCGGGTACCGGCGTAATTGTCATGATAGCCGCAAATTTGGTATCCCTGCTCTTTTAAGAACTGTAGCAGCATCCTATAATCTTGATATGTAAATTTCACTGTTACCTCTCCTCAATTTGCATAGAACACTCAGCATCCGGCCGGTCTCAGCGTCTTGTCACTCTGTTCTCTGTAGACACAAAATCCGGTTTCCGCCACACTCCCAGCATTCTCCGCATAATTTTGGCTTTTCATGATTAGACAAGGCGGTGCGCATATCATTCAAAACCTTGTCATGATAAAATACATCTATCAATTGATCTTTCTTCACATTGCCGATATAGTATCCTTCATCATTTTTAATTACATACCCACACGGACAAGATATGATGTCTCCGTTCGCATATACAAAAATAGACCAGAATGGATTTTTGCAGACCGGCAATTTGGGAGACACCCTTGCATTGACAATTTTAGTGCCCGGAACATGCTCTACATATGGTACTACAACCCCATTAACATGTCCTGCAAATGGGAATTCCTTTTTACGCCACTCACAACTCCGCTTCAAATAATCATCCACCTCGTTGGGAGAATCAATATTGATGGAAGCCGGCAAGACAACGTGTCCTGTTATAATCAACTTCGCCGCCTCTCCAAGGATGTCGTGTGCTCTGTTAACATTTTCACGAATTACGTCGAACCGTTCACCCTTTCTCCAATATTCGCAGTCATCCGGCGATGCCCCGTCTATCGAAATCCTGATTGAAAGCTTTGGAACCGGAAGCTGTTTCAATTTTGCAGCATTCTCCGGCGTTAAAAGCATCCCGTTCGTATAAATCACACACTCTTCAATCGTTCCACATGCGTTCAAAACCCGAGTAGCAAACTCCTCCCAACGGGGATGCAACAGTGTTTCTCCGTCCCCAACCAGATACAGAAACCGAAATGAATCAATGGATTTGATCTGGCGAAGCACTTCATTCAGAGTATCTTCACTCATAAATTCTTGATGAAAGTGGTACTCGCTGTGTTCGCTGTGGTACAAACAATACTGGCATTTGGAATTGCACAGACTGGAAAATCCCAGCTGCAAAATGGTTAACGACACCTCACACCCCGGATATCGGAACATCAGCTTGTTTGGGTCGCCGGAAACAGCATTGATTTCGCCCTTTTGCAATACGTACACCCGATTGCCATCTATATACGCCTGATCTAAACCGCGAATGATTTCTAAATAATAATTACTTGCCACCACAATTGCGGCTTCCTGCGGAATTTTGGCAGGCGGAATTACTTCAATCCCGTCTATCGCCGTCCCCCAGGACTCAGGATGATTACTTGTGTAGGCGACAACGTCAAACTGCTCATAGATCTTGCTTTTGTATTTCTTTGCAGTTCCGCCGCAGCCAAATACAACCGCTTTTTTCATAAAGGCTCCTCCACACAGTGAATCATGTTACACTTTTTTATAAAACTCCAAAATCCGTTCAACATTCGCATCCATTGTAAATCCATGCGTATCGCAAAAATCCATAGGAATGAAGATCTTTTGATAGGCGCGCAGTCTCGCGACCGCATCATCGCTCTCCCAGTCCAGCGTACCCCCGCATTGGTTCGCTTCAATTATCTCAGCATACGTTTTCACATTTGTCGCCACCGGCAGTCCCGCCGCCAAATACTCGTACACTTTATTTGCCGACGCAATTTCCGCGTAGAATATATCCTCCCAAGGTACGCAGATGAGTCCCACATCATATTGCGTCATCCTTGTAATCAGCTCACGGCCGCTGCAATTTCCCTCATAATGAATATTTTCATATTCGTCATCCAGCTGCCTCAAATAATCCGGCGCCCTGTGAGAATAGATGTGAACATGCACACCCAACTGCGCAAGCTGTACAAAAATCGGCTCATAAAATCTACGCGGCATGTTCTTCGCATGCTCTCTGCTCACCAGCGCCCCTTCATATACGCAATGGATCGCGCCGTCTGACGCGCTGAGCTTGGGCAGCCGCTCTGTCCGCCCAAATGCGGACAGAGGATAATTGCCTACTACCAGTGTCCGCTCCTTCTTTATGCCATAACTTCGGGCCATGATCTCACGTATTTGCTCTGTGGGATAGATCACTCCAGCCGCCTGCCTGTTTGCAATGAGTTCCATCCCCATCTCCGCCAGAGAAACTCTTTTTTTGTGAAGCGTAGCCACATCATGACAGTCATGTATCACCTTTTTATTGCTATGGAGCAAAATGTTCACGAGAATATCCGGTGTATTGGAACAATGAATCACGTCAAACTCGCTCTCGTTGACAAAATCAAGCAGGTCTGCATAGGTCCAAATGGGGTACTCCTTGCAAAAAGCTCGTTCTCCCGCGTCGGACGGACCGGTTGTATGGGCTGAGTATGTGAGGACTCCCTTTTCCTTCAGTGCCTCGGCAATTTTATCTGTTCTTGTGCATGGCATATTCTGCACAAACAGCACGGCAAACTTTTCCTTATTTGGCTTCCGGTACGCCTCTGGGCGGCTTATGGCCGCTGGATATAGTACGCTCTCCTCCAACACGTAGCTCAAATGATCGAGGTTGTTGCAAATATAATAGGATAAAGCCAGATCATCTAACTGCTTGGCAATATCAAGATAATGCTCATCATTTGCAATCACAATCGCCGCGTTTGTGTCCTCTGCCAGCTTTTTCAGTTCAGCCGGCGGAACGATGCCGATATGATTTCTCTGTGCCCCCCACAGATTGGGGTCGTTATCTGAATAGGCGATCACATCATGATCCAGCGACAGCTTCTTATACAATCTTGTTCCCCGGTCGCCTGCGCCAAATATAATGCATTTTTTTCTGTCCATTGTGCGGCTCCTCCCTTATCCAGGTATTTTGTCAAAATTACAGGTCCTCAGCCAAAGCTCCAGCACAAGATATCGAAACAGGATCAATTCCGTATTTGCTTTACCGCTCATATGTGCTGTGTAACGGGCTTCTATCGTTTCAAGCGGGACCATATTCCGTTCTGCAAACGAGAAGATGATCTCTCGGAACTCGTCTTTTTCCTCTGACTCCTTCAGCCAGCGGAAAAATGGGGCAGGATAACCCATTTTGCTGCGGCGCCGCCGGACCTTGACCGGCAGATATTCCCTCAGCGCCTTGCGAACAATCCATTTCTGCCAGATCCCCTTGACTTTATAGGAGGAATCCAGCGCAAGCGCGAATTCCACAATGCGGTAATCCAAAAACGGCATTCGCACCTCAACCGAAAAATTCATCGAATTGCCATCCTCGTTGTGACATAGATGAGGGATAAATGTGATCAGCAGTGAATTCAGGCACCATTGTGTGATCTCATCGTCGCTTTGGCGGCCGACAGACAGAGTGGGCTGATCCTGTATCAGCGCAGAAAAAGATTTTGTGAACGGCAGACGTCCTCTCCATTGCGCATTGCGCTCAGCTTTTTCCTTCTTGACGCGTCTCACCCAATCCGTGTAAAAGTCTATTCCCAACACCCGAATGCCCAATTCCGTAGACAGCTGTGAAATATCCAAAAAACTGTTTTCGCTGATGACATTCTGGAGGATTTTGACCATTGAAGCCCGCGAAGCGGTTTTGGCCTGCCTCCGCAGCGCCAGCTTCAGCGCTCCGCCATAACCGCAAAACAGCTCATCCGCCCCCTGTCCGTCCAGCACCACTTTGACTTGCTGTCCAACTCGTTCAAAAACACGATACTGCGAATATAACGAAGCTCCTCCGGCCGGTCCATCATGATTTTTGTTGATTTCTTGAAACGCCTCAACAAATGGCACCAATTTTTCATCCGGGAAAATCGGCACGGGTTTGGACCCTGTAAATCGATTGACTGAATCAATAAAGTCCTTTTCATCGCAGGATTTATCTTCATAGCATGAAGAAAAGGTTCTCATTGTCACCCCATGGCGCTTTTTGCAGCAGCCAACAATCGCACTTGAATCCAATCCGCCGGACAGGCAGGTCCCCACCTCCACATCCGCGCGAAGCCGGATCTTCACCGCGTCGTCAAACAGCTCTTTGAATGTTGCAATCGGGTCTCTGCCGTCGATCCACTTCTTTTTGAACTGCTCGACATCCGGCTGCCAATATGGATTGACCTGAAGACTGTTGGTTTTTAAAGAATATATCCCATAAAACGCGGCTGGAAACTGTTTAATGTTTTCGTACCAGCTGCGCTCATCAATGTCCTCAGGTATACCGGATTTTAGAAATCGGTATACCTGGACCAGATCCGGAATATTTTCCTCCGACTCCGCCGCAATGATCGCCTTCGGTTCAGAAGCGAACATGAACAGGTCTTTGCGGTCCAGTATATAAAGCGGCTTTACCGCGAACCTGTCCCGTGATATAAAAAGCTCCTGCTGTGACCGGTCAAACATCACAAATGCCCACATTCCATTGAAGCGCTCCAAACAATCCACGCCCCATCTGCGGTACGCCTCTATGATCACTTCCGTATCTGTGTCATTGGCAAATACGGCTCCACATGCGCTTAGCTCTTCTTTCAGCTCTTTGTAGTTGTAAATCTCACCATTGAATGTAATCACAAACCGGCCGTCTGTACTCTCCATAGGCTGCCTGCCGTCTTCAGACAGGTCTATAATAGACAAGCGCCTATGCCCCAAGGCCACATTGCCCTCACAAAGCTGTCCTTCAGCGTCAGGTCCTCTGTGCGCAACCGCATCCGTCATCCTTTTCAGCTTCTGAACATCAGCGTCCTCGCCATTTTTATTTATAAACCCAGCAATTCCGCACATTGAATATAAATCCTTTCCACAAACAATTCGATCGGTCTGATCATAGAGCAAAAACCATACAGCAATCTAACAGCGCATCGCTCCAAAATCCGCCCAACCCCATTTGGTACATAAATCACTTCTCTGTGTCCAATCGAATTGTAAAAAATCAGCGTTCCATTGAAGCGCAGCCCATCGATTGTCTCAATTACTTTGTCAAATCCAACAAAAGCCGGCCCCTCGGATACCATAACCGCAGCGTCAAATTGTTCATTTTTAAGCGGCTCCAGCTCCGCTATCGAGTCGTCGCAAAATCGTTTCCCTTTCAATCGAATCAATTCGGCACTCCCGATATCCTCCGATTCCTTCAGCACGCGCCCCACATCCGATGGAACAACAACCGTAATATCGTTCCCCTGCTGAAACTCCCGTAAGCACTTCAGCACGATCTCCGCCTGCGCCTGCGCACAGATCAGCAGCTTCATTCCATCACCCTCCATCGCTTTTGGCTCCCGCGGTATTCTGCTTCATGCAGGACAGCCGCAAACTTATCCCGTGACAACCACCTTACAATACGGCTCCGACTTGTCCCGCATGACGGCCAGTCCCCTCTCCAGCCGCTCCCTCTCCAGGACGTGGGAAACAATCTTCTCAACCTGCAGCTTTCCCTCCGACACCAACCGCGCCGTCTCCGCCCAGTCGCTGTTCCCCCCGCCATAGGAGGAATTCCATGTTCCAATCAGCGTCAGCTGCTTGCGCAGGATGCTCCAATACAGATCCTGGGACAGAGTCCTCGCCCCGTCCGGATTCCCCATCAGAACCACCCTGCCGCCGGGCGCGGCCAGCGCCAGGCTCTCCTCCAGAGCCTCCGCGCTTCCCACCGCCTCAATCACGCAGCCGCAGCCGCCATCTGTACCAGTAAAATACTCCAAGCCGCAGCGCTGAACCAATTCCCGTTTTTCCTCACTCCGGCCCTTGACGGCCACCTGACCCGCGCCATAGATTTTCGCCCACTGTCCGGCCATCAGGCCGATGGCCCCCGTACCGACGACGCACACGGCATCTCCCGGCTTGACGCTCGCCCGTTTCACCGCGTGAAGCGCCACTGCCGCGGGCTCCAGCAGCGCCCCCTGGATATTCCCCACCGCATCCGGGAGCTCGATCAAATTCCACACTGGAACCGCCACAAATTCCGCAAAGCCCCCGTCCCGCCGGGAGCCGATGTAATCATAGTGCGAGCAAGTCTCATATTCACCCTTTTGACATGAGGGACACTGCCTGCAGGGGATCAGAGGGAATACGCCCACCCGTTTTCCAATCCACGAACGGTCTCCCTCGTCCGCCACCTGTTCCACCCGGCCGCAGAACTCATGACCGGGGATGGTGGGAAAATGATAGGTCCCCTTTTCAAAAATCCGCGGGATGTCTGAGCTGCATATCCCGGCGGCCAGCACCCGCACCACGGCCCAGCCCGGCCACGGTTCCGGCATCGGCACGTCTTCATACCGCAGATCCCCCACCCCGTGGAGCACATACGCCTTCATGGCACCAGTTCTCTCTTTCGCAGCAGTTTTTCACAAAGCTCCAGATCAGACGGATATGTGATCTTGATGTTCTCATGTTCCCCCGGAATCATCTTTACCTTCCAGCCCCTGCTGTAGGGCAATTGGCAGCTGCCGCTCATCGTGCTGAGCACTTCCGGCGGAGTCTCCTCGTACAAGCGCAGGTAAGCCTGATAGCGAAACGCCTCCGGGGCCTGCCCCGCATAAAGCGTTGACCGCTCCAGCAGCCCATCCACCCACCGGCCATCCCGGCTGGTATAGGCCGTGTCCGTCACCGGCAGAACCGGAAGGACGCCGGGAGCTTCTTCCAGCCCCTGCAGCAGTCGGATCATCAGGTCCGCGCTTGCAAGGGGCCGCACCGCATCCTGGACCACCACCCCGTCCCGGCTTCCCGTAAGAAACGGCCGAAGCGCCCGAAGCCCATTGAGGATCGAGCCCTGGCGGTCTCTTCCAGCGGGAGCCGGCGCCCGCAGCTTGGTCAGTCCGTACTCCGCTTTCCACCGCAGGATTTGCTCATGCCATTCCCGCGCCGCAGCTACCACGATGCCGCCGACCGCTTCACAGGATTGGAGCTGTTCAAGCGTATAGATCAGGACAGGCTTGCCCATAATCGCCTGATACTGCTTGGGGATATCCGTCCCCATCCGGTCTCCTGTGCCGCCCGACAAGACCAGCGCCGCGTTCCTTGCCTGTTCCATCTTCACTCAAAAGCGCAGCTCGCGGATGGCCTGCAGGGTTTCGCCATAGGACCTGCTTTTCCCAAACAGGAGGGTCGTGCCAAGCACGAACCCTTTGACCCCTTTGGGGGCGTACTCCGTGATCTTATCCGCGCTGCAGGCGCCGTCCCAGTAAAGCTCGAACCCCATGTCCTCTTTGATGGAAAGCAGCTTCGTGATCTTTTTGCCCACATAGGGCAGGTACATCTGCCCCGCGTTCCCTGGATTCACCGACATGACCAGCACCTTTTTCACAATGCGCAGCATTTCCATGATCGTTTCCACCGAGGTGCCGGGATTGATGGCAATGCCCGGTATCATGCCCGCGTCAATAATCACCTGCAAAGTCGTGGACGGGTGGTATTCCGCCTCAGGGTGAATGTAGATGGTATCTCCCTGCCGCAGGTTTTTTGTAAACAAATTGATCCGGTCGTTGGGCCGCTCGATCATCAGATGTACGTCCAGGGGCTTGCCGGTTGCGCCGGCGATATAGCGCATATCATTCAAGGACATGGCAAAGTTGGGCACATACCGCCCGTCCATGATGTCGATGTGGAAGGAGTCGATGCCCCCCTCCTCCAGGGCCCGCACCTCGCTCTCCAGATGCCCATAGTCCGCGCACATCATGGAGGCCATCAGCTCAAATTGCATCTCATACCTCTTTTCAGCGGTCACGCCGGTCACGGCATGACCGCGTATAAAACCGTCTCTGTGTTCCCGTTCGAGTGGTGCCGCACATACAGCCTGTATTCCGGCACCAGTTGCTTGATATACCGTGGGATTGTCACCATATCCTCTGTTTTGTGATAGATGCAGACGGCCAGCTTCGGCTTGTCCCTGAGGATTGTCCGCTTCGCCCCCTTCAGAGACTCCAATTCAGCGCCCTCCACATCCATCTTGATAAACGTAACCCGCTCGTCCGGGTCCACGACCTCATCAATCGGCGCCACGCAGACGCTGCTTCCTCCGGTCTCCGCAATGCACGAGCTGACATCTCCATCCTCTTTGAAGTGCAGGACGGTCCGCTCGCTCCATGTCCCAACGGGCAGGATCTCCGCCTGAGAAAAGTTTTCTGTTTCCTTTCGCGCCAGACACCGTCTGTAGTTCTCCGGGTCCGGCTCAAAGGCGTAAACCTTTTTTACATGCCCGCAATACCGGCTCAGCCTGATGGAACACTCCAGATCAAAGCAGCCCGCGTCAACAAAAACCTCCTCGGCCTCATAGCGCATAAATTCCGGCTCAAAGTACTGCCCCGGGTCGCTTCCATCTCCCTGCGGATAATAATCCGCTATATCAAAAATCTGATCCCGGGGATAACCGCCCTCCTCCAGGATCTGCGCGATCTCATCCCGCGCTCTCGTCGTGTTGATCACCACATTCAGCTCATTTTGAGCCAGCAGCTCCTCCGGACTCATCACCGGATAGCCCAGATAGCCGGTTTTCTGCTTGCTCTTCGTTCCGCTGCAAAACCCGACAAACCGGTCGTCACACGCCCAATAGCGCAGGCACTCCTTTCCGATCACCCCAGCCCCGTACAAAACGATCTTCCGGTCCTTCGGCATGGAATCGCGCAAGTCGGCAATCGTTTTGCCCTTTAAGGGCGTCAGGTTCGGCAGATAGGCCGTTACAATTTTTTTGATATAGCTTAGATTGCCGGAGATCAGATAATTGAGCCGATTCAAATAGATGTCCTTCGACTCATCGTCCTCCAGCATCCGGTATACGTCCGCGTACTCTTGTAATCTGTCCGCCATAATCTGTTCCTCGCCTTCCAGCGCCATGGAGTTCATCTATCCCATCAGCCAGTCCAACTCCAGCTCCAGCGCCGCCATCGGATGATCCGGCTTGTTCTTTTCCCCGTGAAAATCGCTGCCGCCGGTCACGTGGAGCTCATACTTCTCCGCAAGGCGCAGATACTCCGCCTGCTGCTCCGGCGTGTGCTTCGGATAGAAGCACTCGATGGCGTCAAGCCCATAGCTTACCAGCCGCCGCACCAGCTCCTCCAGGGTCTCCTCCCCCAGAACGATCTGATACGGATGGGCCAGAGAAACCTTTCCTCCCGATGCTTTGATCCGTTCCACGCACTCCTGGGCGCTGGGCTTCGTTCCCTTCTCAGTCTGCTGAAATTCCACCGTGTCCAGGTATCGGTCAAAGGCCTCCTTGCGCGTGGACACATATCCGTGGCGCAGCATCACCTGTGCAAAGTGGGGCCGGCCGATCACACCGCCCTTTGCCTCCGCCTCCACCTCGTCAAGAGGGACATCCACCCCTCTCTCACGCAGGAAGCTCACGATGCGGTATTTCCGGTCGTTCCGGCCCTTTTTCATGTCGCTGCTCATCCGGCGTATGCCGGACGTTGCCGGGGAAAATCCATACCCGAGGATGTGGAGATTGAGATAATCGTCCGCGCTCAATTCAATGCCGCTCAGAACGCGCAGGCCCAGCGCCTCTCCTGTCTCCACGGCCTCCTTGACCCCGTCCGCCGTGTCATGGTCTGTCAGCGCCAGAACGTCCAGTCCCCGTTCCTTTGCCAGCCGTACCAGCTCCGCCGGAGCATACTGGCCGTCGGAGGCCGTGCTGTGGGTATGCAGATCAGCCACATAGTTCATATCATTCACCCTTGTCGTTCAGGAAGCGTTTTTCCAACCGCTCCACGATGGCCTCCGGAGTTTCGCCGCCGTCATTTTGTATCACAACGTCCGGGCGTTCCGGCTCGTCATAGGGCAGGTCCACCCCTACCACATTTTTTGCCCCGGAGGAATACAATCCCTTCTGATCCCTCTTATAGAGCGTCTCTTGGGTCACCTTGACATAAATCTCTCTGTAATTCTCAATGTTTGCCCGGTTCCAGGCCCGGATCTCGTTATACATTGAGATGCTGCAGCAAACCACGTCCAGTCCCCGCTCCGTCAAGTCCCGGCAGCGCTGGAACAGCGCTCGCGCTCCGGCCTTTCGGGCCTGCGTCGTATAACGGCTGTCCACCGTCGCCGCATCGCCTGTGTTATGCCCCGCCGCGCTCCGCTGACGGTCGCCGTCCAGCAGCACCGCCCTTGGTTTCCTTTCTTTGAGCCGTTCATAAAACAGCCCGCCGATGGTGGTCTTGCCCGCACCGGCCAGACCGGTAAAAAAGTACAGCGTTCCCTTTTCGCCCATTGAGAGCGTCCTCCTCAGTGGTCTTGATATCGTTCCAGCGCCCGGTCGATCTGCTCCCGCAGGATTTCCAGCCCCTGCTGAAGCCTGACACGGGACGCGTCGCTGCAGTCGCCGCTGGCGGACCGCTCCGCCAGCTCCAGCATCCGCTCCAGCAGATACTGCACCTCCTCCAGCGCGCCGTTCAGCTCGTCGTGCTCCATATTCTTAATGATACAGCGGCTGCTCCAGCAGCGCCGGGTCAAGCTCCAGCTGGGGCATCATGCGCAGCGGCTGGCCCCTCTTGTTCACAAAGCGCAGGCCCTCCAGCAGGATCTCCACGTTGTCCAAACGATTCTGCGCGTATTGTTTCATGCTGTCTTCCAGCAGGCCCAGCTGAACCTTTTCCTCCAGCTCCTCGTCAACCCGTTCGCCGTCCAGATAGCTCACGATGGCCTTGTGGAAATACTTGGTCCACGTTTCCCGCATGTAGTGGTCCACCGTGGTGAAGCCCTTCACCCATTCCTTCGCGCGGGCCTCGTCCACCGGTGTGCCGTCGTAATATTGGAAGTCGTACCCATAATACTCATAGGCGTCCCGCAGGAAGTATTCAATGAAGCACCGTTCGTCCTCGTTGGCGTATTCGTCATAGGTTCGATACACCGGCGCGGTGTCAAAGCCCTCCATGTGCGCCTGCCGGCCGCCCTCGGTGCACCGGGTCATGCTCTCGGTATAGGGCAGGTCCAAAAACGCGGCCAGCGCGGTAAATACCGCCTTCGGATTCAGCTTCGCGTCCTCAAACCGGACCAGAACACTGTCCCTGTACAGCCGGTCCTCCGGGTCGATCATAAAGCTGCGGTTCAAAACGCGCTCCATCGCCACGTCGCTGACCACCGCCACCCTGTCGTCGCCGTACTGCTCCTCGTAGACCTGCGACATGATGTACATAAACCGGACGGTGGCGCTGTGGCTGGTGGTAAACCGCCGCAGGGGCGTAAAGGTCTTGATGTACTTGAAATTTTGGAAAATGGGAGACGTGCGCACCTGCTCATAGCTCTCCGACTCCAGCACCGTTCGATTCTCGCCGTCCACCCGGAGCCGATACTCAATGTTTTCAAAGTGCGGCTGGAAAAACATCGCCGGAACGATCCGCGAACCCATATCCAGTCCGCATACGGCGTCCTGCCGCCCCAGATAAACCGCCGCCAGGATGTCCTTATCCGTGCGGCTCTGCATGTGGTACAGCTCCTCCGTCAAACCAACGGACCAGTCAAGCTCTTCAGCGGCCTGCCGCGCGTTTTTCGCGCTCTTCAATACCGCTCTGACCTTCTCCAGCACATCCGTGATGCTGTCCATCATCACGGAGGGCAGGCAGATCAGGTTCGGGTGGGCGTCGAACACCTCGTTGAAGAAATCGCCGCCGTTGTGGGTGGACAGCTGGGTGTGCCAGATCAGCCGGTTCACCTCGCGGATGCCCACGGGCCTCACCGGATACTGGCTGTAATCAATCCCAAACCGCTCCTTGAAGTCGATGGGGTACTGCTCCGCCTCATCCTCAATTAAGAACACCAGCTTTTTCTCCTCAAGCACCTTGCGAAGGTTCAGGCACTGCAAATAGGAGCAAAACACACCCCAGTCCGTATAGTGCAGGTAAACGTGGTTTTCCCGGCCGATATGCTCGCTTTTGCGCACATTGTCGTTGAGATACTCCAGCTCATACTGGGAAAAAACATCCCGCGCCAGGATGGGCCTTTCCAGGTCCCTAAAAAAATTCCGGCTCACCACCTGGTTCCCAAAATTCACAAACTCCCCGAACCGCTTCTCCGCCCGGTAAAAGGGGATATACCCATTGTGGTCATCGTAGGGAAAAAACTGGACGGGCAGCTCCTCAAAGGGAACAAAATCCCGCCGGAACAGATAGGGATATTTGCCCAGCAGCTTGCAGTTGCGCTCATAGCGGGACTTGAGCAGCCTTACGTTGGGCTCGTAAAAAACCGCCTCCATCAGCGGCAGGATGTCCTCCTGGAAATGGCCCTGGTTATACAGCTCCCGGAAGCAGCCGTAGGAGATGCGGTAATCCCCCCCGCTTTGCAGAATAAAGGCCGCCGCCTCCATGCGCTCCACCGGCTCCCCCGCCTCCTGCAGGGACAGCGTATAGGCCCGGCAGGCGTCCTCCGTCTGCCCCAGCTCCACCAGCCTCCGCGCGATCTCAATAGCCCTCATTGCCGTTGATTCCTTTCTTTCCGTCTTTCTGTGGCATTTGCGAAAAGCGCCGGACAAAACGGCGGCTTTCGCAAACGCCGCAGGCATTGTAAAAGGGGGCGGGCAAAGCCCGCCCCCTTTTTTTGCTGCGAACGGTTTTGCTGTGCCAAAAACAACCCGGCAGGAATTACTGCAGCAGCTGCAGCACGCCCTGAGGCACCTGGTTGGCCTGAGCCAGCATGGCCTGAGCGGACTGGATCAGGATGTTGTTCTTGGTGTAGGCCATCATCTCGTCGGCCACGTCGGTGTCGCGGATGGTGGACTCGGCGTCCTGGATGTTCTCGGTCATGACGCTGAGGTTGTTGATGGTGTGGTCCAGACGGTTCTGGGTGGCGCCCAGAGTACCGCGCACGTCGGACACGATGTTGATTGCGTTCTTGATGGCCTCAACAGCGGCGGCGGCGCTGTCCTGGTCGGCGATGGAGATCCCGTCCAGGCCCAGGGCGGAGGTGTGCATGTCGCCGATGGACACGTTCAGCTGGTTGTAGCTGTCCGCGGTGTCGCCGATCTGGAGGGTCAGGCCCTTCTGAGCGGCCTGGGCGGCGGTGGTGGTGGTGGTGGTCACCTGCATCTTGAAGTTGGCCGCCAGCTTATCCAGGCTGTCGAAGAACACGGCGCTGCCGCCGGTATTGGCCTTGTCGGTCACCGCGTCATTCACGCGCTGCACGGTGAGGCCGGCGGGATAGCCCTTGGAACCGTCGCTGACGCCGATCTTGAAGGAGACGGACTGGATTTGGCCGGTCTTATCCTTGATCTTGAAGTTCACGGTGCCGCCCAGCTTCTCGCTGATCTTGCTCAGCGCGGAATTCAGGTCGTCGGTGCTCTTCAGCTCCACGATCTCCTCGCCGGTGGTGCTCAAAGCGGCATTACCCGCCTGCGCCCTGACGGAGCTGTTGTTGCCAATGGACAGGACCAGGGAACGGGTGCCGATGGCGATCTTGGCGCCGTCCTTGATGTCCTCAGCCTTGATGTTGAAGATGGTGTTGGCCGTATTCGCGCCCGTGGCGGCAATGCCCTTCTGAGTCACCACGGTGCCGCCCTTGATGGAGGCCTCGCCGTTGACCACGGTGCCGTCGTTCTCGTCCAGCTCGATCTGGAACTTGCTGCCGCCGCCGGTGACGGAGACCTTGACGTCGAAGTTGGCGTGAGCCTCCTCCACGGTCTGGGGGTTCTTGGTCTGGGTGAAGGTCAGCTCGCTGCCATTGCCGGCCACTTCCCAGTTCACGCCGTTCAGCTCAATGGTCTTCTTGCCGTTCTCCAGGACGAAGTTATCGCTGTTGGCCATAATGTTGGTGACAATGGCGCTGGCGGCAACTTTGCCGGAAGCGGCGGTAAGGCTGCCCACAGTCTTCATCTCCACGCCACCCACGTTGACGGAGACAACGCCCGAAGCCTTGGTGGCGCCGGTGGAGCCGATGGTGAACTTCATGGTGGACAGATCAACCTTGAAGGAAGCCTTCTGAGCGGTCTGGCCCTCGCCGTCCAGGATGGTCTTCTCGCCCACCACGTCATGGGCCTTCTCGTTGTCGCCGATGACGGCCTTGATGATGCGGTCCATGCCGGTGACATCCTGGGTGCTGGTGCTGGAGCTGGCGGCCATGGCGGCCTTGGTGGCCATGGAGCCGTCCAGCAGCTTGATGCCGTTGAAGTTGGAGCTGTCGGCGATGCGGTTGATCTCGCTCTTCAGCTGGTCAACCTCCTTCTGCAGCTGGGCGCGGTCGGTGGTGTTGTCGTAGGTGCCGTTGGCGGACTGGGTGGCCAGCTCCACCATACGGTTGAGCATGTCGTGAACCTCGGTCAGGGCGCCCTCGGCGGTCTGCACCAGGGAGATGCCGTCCTTGGCGTTCTTCTGGGCGGTCTCCAGGCCGGTGATCTGGGCGCGCATCTTCTCGGAAATGGCCAGACCGGCGGCGTCGTCGCCGGCGCGGTTGATCTTGTAGCCGGAGGAGAGCTTCTCCAGGTTGGACTTCATCGCACTCACGTTGTTGGTGTAGTTGCGATAGGCGTTCATCGCCATGATATTATGCTGAATACGCATGTTGCAAACTCCTTTTTATAAATTTTTTTGTGTGCCTCGGCCATCCTTTGCCTCTGCACATTGGAGCTTCCGGCCTGACTGAACACCTGGCCACGGCATTCAGCCCGTCCGGCGCGGGGGGTTATATTTCAACCGGCCTAGGACCGGGTGAAATCGGGAAGATCATCATCAGGCGTCAGGGACGGCGCCTGCCGGCGAAAAGCGGAAGCGATATCACTGCCTCCATGGTCCCTGCCCTGTTTACTTATTTATTCGGCCGCAAGTTCAAAAAGTTTAGCCACTTCTTTGAAAATTTTTCGGATTGATTTCCACAGGCGCCCTTTCCCGTTGGATGCGCCCCGCGCGAGCGCCCTCAATCCAGCCTGTTCCTGTCCGCGACGGCGCCCGTATCCGCGCCAGAGACCAGCGTGGCGTACTTTGCCAGGGCGGTCATGCGGGGCTTGCGCACCGGCGTCCAGCCCTCCCGGCGGCGGGCAAATTCCTCCTCCGTCACGTCGATGGTCAGCGTCCGGTTGGTGATGTCGATGTGGATCACGTCCCCATCCTTCACAAAGGCAATGGGTCCGCCCGCGGCGGCCTCCGGACTGATATGGCCGATGCACGGCCCATGGGTGGCCCCGGAAAACCGGCCGTCGGTGACCAGGGCCACGTCCCGGTCCATTCCCCGGCCCATGATGAGGGCGGTGGTGGACAGCATTTCCCGCATACCGGGGCCCCCTTTCGGCCCCTCGTAGCGGATGACGATAACCGTCCCCTTTTCAATGGACCCGGCGCTGACGGCGGCGTCTGCCTCCTCCATGGAGTCAAACACCCGGGCCCGGCCGGTGAACCGGTACATGCTCTCGCGCACGCCCGACTGCTTGACCACCGCGCCCCTGGGAGCCAGATTGCCCCATAGCACGGCGATGCCGCCCTCCGCCTTCTGGGGAGATTCCAGGGTCTTCAGCACGTCGTCCGGCTGGGCCCGATAGGTCTCCAAAAGCTCCCCCAGGGTTTTCCCCATGCAGGTCATCACTCCGGTATCCAGCATGGGCTCCACCGTTTTGAGCACAGCGGGGATGCCGCCGCTGGCGTCCAGCGAGACAATGGGATACCTTCCCGAGGGCTGGAGGTTGCATACAAAGGGAACCCTCCGGCTGATCCGGTCAAAGTCGTCCAGGGTCAGCTCCACCCCGGCCTCCCAGGCGATGGCCATCAGGTGGAGCACCAGATTGGTGGACGAGCCTGTGGCCATGGCCCCGGCCACGCCGTTAAGCAGCGCCTCCCGGGTGAGAATCTGCCGGGGGGTGATCCCCCGCCGCAGCAGCTCCATCACCGCCCGGCCGCTGGCCTTGGCGATGCGCTTGCGCTTGTTGGACACCGCCGGGGCCGTGCCGGAGCCGGGCAGCCCCATGCCCAGCACCTCGGTGAGCATACACATGGAATTGGCCGTCCCCAGATGGGCGCAGCTGCCCACCGTGGGCAGGGTGAGCTTTTCCGCCTCCTTCATGTACTCCGGGGTAATCACACCCGCCTCCACCCGGCCGGGGAACTCCCGCAGCTCACTGGAGCAGAACAGCGGGTTTCCCCCCACGTTTCCGGGGAGCATGGGGCCTCCAGGCACCACAATGGCGGGGATATCCACCCGGGCGGCCGCCATGAGCATTCCGGGGATGATCTTGTCGCAGCCAGGCAGGAGCACCATGGCGTCAAAGTGGTGGGCCTCCACCACCATCTCCACGCTGTCGGCGATGAGGTCCCGGCTGGCCAGGGGATAACACATCCCCTTATGGCCCTGGCATAGCCCGTCGCAGATGGCAATGGTCTCGCTGCGCCGGGGCACGCCGCCCCCCTTGATCACCCCCTGACAGACCGCCTCGGCCAGCTCCCTCAGGTGGGCGTGGCCGGGGACCATCTCGCTGAAGGACCCGATGACCGCCACGAAGGGTTTTTTCAGATCCTCCTCATCCATGCCCGTGGCGTAGAGCAGGGCCCGCTGGCCGCTGCGTCCGATGCCGTTGGTGAGGGTGCTGCTGCGGTAATTGGGAGCCTTAAACAAAAAATCGTCCTCAAAGCTCATGGGAATGCCTCCTCTTGAAAAAATTCAAAACGGCTGCGCTCCCATGTCCCTTGAGGACCATGTTTGCCATACCGGTTTTGCCGTGTAAAACGCAAAGCCAGAATCGCTGCAATTCAGTTGATATGTGTAGCATAGCACCCCGCGCCGGCAATGTCAAGGGGCCGGCGGCAAAGTATTGCCGCGGCTCCTGCATGTACGCCGCGGGCCGCATTGCCTCGGCGAACCATTTTTCCATACCGGCCGCATACCGGCGGCCGGGGACCGTGCCGCGGGCATGCGGGCCGGCAGTCAATCGCGGGCGTACCCAGCCTCAATTACCGCGTATCTTTTTCAGCTTCAACGGCGCTTTTATATTCCGCGTCAAACGTCTCGCAGAAAAGCTCCGGATAATAGAACAGCTCCAAATTCTCCTCAATTTTTTCGATGGGCCAATCCCACCACTTGATTCGCAGAAACGCGCCGATCATCTCCTCGGAAAACCTGTACCTGATGAGCCTGGCCGGCACGCCCCCCATAATCGCATATGGCTTTACGTCCTTTGTCACAATTGCGCCGGCTCCTATCACGGCGCCGTCCCCAATTTTCACTCCGGGAAGGATGACGACGTTCTCCCCCAGCCATACGTCATTTCCTATCTCGACTAGGCCTTCCGGCGGTTCCTCTCCAAAGTGAATGGGTTTGCCCATCTTGTTAATCGTAGTCTGAAATTTTTCGCGCAAAGGCGAAACCTCAGGATGATATAAGATACCGTTTGTCGTCACATAATCCAGCGGGTGGTTTGGCACGATCCTCACTGTAGAATCAAGAGAGCAATATTTCCCCAGACACTTTATCATCCAGCCGTTGTTTGTTGCAAACAGATTTTTGTATTCACAATTTCCTCTTCCTACAAAGCGGCCGCAATATTGCATGTCATCACGCCATTTGCTCACCACCAGAAGTTCGTCTGACCAAAGCTTGAAGCCTGCCTTGCGTAAAAGATTCACTACCTCTGCCGCGTACGTGGTGCGGATTACATAATGCTTTTTAACATCCAGCACATCGGCGTGATGGAGCGGAAGTCCATACCAAGTATTCGTCCGGGGCCGTGAGCTGACAAAAAACTTGCTTTCACGGCCCAGCGCCTCCAAAGCTTCTTTCGCTATTCTCCCATTCTCTCGCGTTCCCCATATGACAATATCTCGTCCGTGCGCATACTGAAGGTACTGCTTGAGCACTTCTTTGCACGCTGCATACCTTGACTGGTATTCCTCCAAGGTCATATCTTGGTTCGCCATATTTATCCTATTTCCTTTCCCGCTTATGCCGCGCACGATTCGTCAAACGGCCCCGGCTGCGCGCCGCAGACGCCATTATATGTTCTCAGCCATTTGATAGCTGTCCAGGCAATATCTGATACAGGTTCGCAAATCGATCCGGGGCCGCCAGCCCAGCCGCCTCAATCTGGAGGTATCCGGAACCAAAATGTCCCCCGCCGTATGTGTCGTCATGCCAAGAGGTCCAACAACCTTCCGATTGCCGCACAGCTCAGAGATTCGTTGTGCAAACTCTAAAATTGTACAAGCGTTATCCTCGTTTCCAATATTGTAAATCGTGTTTTCGCCCTTGAGCAGCACATGCAGGACTCCCCCCACAAAATCCGACAGGTAACAGGAATCTCGAACCGGTTTCCCGCTTCCTGTTACGATGATTTCAGGTTCCTCCATGGCCTGCCGGAGAAAATCCGGGAAAAAGCGGCCGCACCGCAGTGAATCACCCGGTCCATGGATATTAAAAGGCCGTACAATGCGGCAATCGACATGGCACTTTTGGCAAAATTCTTTGCAAAGAAGCTCACCGGCTAATTTGCTCGCTCCATATAGCGAAAATGCCGATCCTGGCGCGGCCAGAACCGAGGGTTCCGTCTCTGCTGAGCGGGCGTTTTGACTGAGATAAACAGCCGCGCTGCTAAAAAAAACAAATGTCGAATTACACCTTTTTGCCCGCTCCAATAAATATCGCGTAGCCAAAATATTTGTTTTGGCCAATTCTACCGGGTTCTCTTGAAAAGCCCGCGAACTAGCCGGGCTTGCCATATGAATTATTATATCGGGTGAAAGTGTATCCGGAAGAAAGTCTTGATCAATTTCTCCCTCAATCCAGCGCACGCAGGGGTCGGTAAACGGAAGTTTTGCGCCGCTGCGGCGAAGCAGCTGAAAAGATATGCCCAGGGACATCTGGCGGTTCAGCCAGCACAGGCATTTGATCAAATAACTGCCAATGAAGCCCGTTCCCCCTGTTGCAAAGATTGATTTCCCTTTCAGCTCCTTCCACGGCAGCGGAAGTGCCGCAATCTCCATGAAATCTCGCTGCAGCAGCCTCTCAAGCTCATAATTCATCAGGCGCCTCCATCTGCGGGCAGTCCATAAAACACAAAGGATAAATGGTGCATATAGGACCTTAGATATACAGAATACCCTGCCTCCAGCATCAGCTCCGGCACCTCCCAGAAATCCCAGGTTTTATGGTATCCCGCAATCATCAGCTTGGGGTGCCAGCGGCGAATCGTCTCCTCCGCCCCGCGCAGCGCGGCCAGCTCGGAGCCCTCAATATTCATCTTGACCGCCGTGGCCCGCCGTCCGTCCAGGAGCTTGTCAATCATGGTTGCCCGCACCCGCGTGCCGCCATAGGGCGCGGCAAAGCTCCCCGGCCCATGCAGAGCGCACAGCGGGATGTCGGACTCCCCGCTCCACACCGCGCAGGGGGACAGCGTGATTTTCTCCCGCAGCTCCTCCGGCAGCTGGGCCGCGAACCGCTCCAGCCGTTCATAGTTCGACGCGTCCGGTTCCAATGCGTACCAGGCCCCAATACGGCCCCCCGTCCGGGCCAGCAGATCCCTCAGCGTCTGCCCGTCAAACGCCCCGCAGTCCACAAAATGCTCCTCGTCGGAAAGCGCGAACAGCTCCCTTGGAAAGTACTTCTCCTCTTGGGACAGGGTTTGTATTTCCGGCCCTTCGCCAAAAAGGCGGAAGGTCAGAATATTCGCGTAAATCTCCCTGGACTGCCCGTCCCCCAGGCGTTCGTAAACCCGCTCTATGTTCTCCCGGTGCTCCACAAGGCAGTCCACATCCGGGCAGGAGGGCAGATTGCCTGTGTTATCCCCGCGGAACAGGGCAAAGCACCGGCGCAAGGCAATGTAGTCCACAACATTCATGCAGCCGCAGCCGCGCAGCCTCTCATAGACGCCGCTGTGCCCTCCCTGCCGCAGCGCCTCATCAAAGCTGCGGCAGTAGGTCTGCCCGTCCGTGTTGATGCAGACAACCACCAGAATGTTGGCTCCAAATCTCCGCGCCAGCTCCTCGGGCGGGACCACCTCAAGCCCCATGACCTCCGTGCCCCATTTTCCCGGCGCGCCGTCGGCAAAGCACAGGGGAAATATTCCCGCCCTTCGCAGCGCCAGCAGCAGCGCGATCCCGCTGCTGCCCGCGCCGTAGAGCGCCACCCCGTCATAGCGCCCCAATGCCTCCTTCAGCTCGTCCACCGTCTGTTCCAGACGGGGCCGTTCCCGATTGAAGCGCTCAAACGTCCGCCCGATCCCATCACTCACAGGGCATCCCTCCACCGCTTCCACATATCCTCCGACGCCTTTTGGGGGGACAAGCCAAAATAATCCAGCTGGAACTCCCGGGAACCCGCCAGCATGGCAAAGGAATCCGGCACGCCATACCGGTGAAACACCGGCGGACACTGTCCGCGCTCCATCAAAAGCTCCGCCACAGCGCTGCCCAAACCGCCCGTGATCCCGTGCTCCTCCATGGTGAACAGCGCCTTATGCCCGGCGGCGCAGGACAGGACGGTTTCCTCATCCAGCGGCTGTACGCAGGGCACGCTGCAAAGGGTTGTCGAGCAGCCTCTGGCCTCCAGGCGTCCGCACGCCTCCGCCGCCTCGCGCAGAATTGTCCCGCAGGCCAGAACGGCGATATCCGTCCCCGTTGTCAAAGGCAGGATTTTGTGCGCCGACAGATCCACCGCTCCTTTGTGAACAGGCGCGTCCACACTTCGCCCGATGCGGATGTACGCCGGACGCCGCCTATGATAGGCGGCAAGCATGGCTGCCTCCATCTCCGCCGGGTCCGCGGGGCAGTATACGTCAATGTTGGGAAACGCCCTCATCATGGCGATATCCTGGAGCGCATGATGGGTCGGACCGCCCGTACCATAGGCAAAACCGCCGCCCACCCCCACCAGAATCACAGGGTTTTCCTGGTAGCAGACATCCAGCATGATCTGCTCCGCTCCGCGCAGAGTCATGAAGGATACCACGTTATAGGCAAACGGCCTCATCCCCATTGCCGCCAAACCGGCGGAGAAGGACAGAAAGCTCTGCTCCGCGATGCCCGCATTCACAAAGCGCGGGCCAAACTCCGCCTCAAAAGGCTCCATCACGGAAAAGCCGGTATCCCCGATCACCAGCATGACCTTTGAATCTTCCCTGGCAAGGCGGGATATTGTCTGAATAAATGTGCCTCTCATCGTCCTAATTCCTCCAGCGCCTGGGCCAGCTGCTCCTCATTGGGGGACTTGAAATGCCACTCCAGGCGGTCCTCCATGAACGACACGCCCTTGCCCTTCACCGTATGGGCGATTACCGCCGTGGGCCGAGGGTCGCCGTCCAGCCCCGCCTCAGAAAAAAGCTCCTCCAGCGCGGCGTAATCGTGTCCGTTTACATCCACGGCGCGGCAGCCGAAGGCCCGGAATTTTTCGGCAAGGTCTCCCATATTCAGCACCTGCTCGTCGTATCCATATGCCTGAAGGCGGTTGCGGTCCACAATCATCACCAGGTTGTTCAGCGCAAACCGGGCCGCCAGCATGGCCGCTTCCCACACGCTTCCCTCGTTGCACTCTCCGTCCCCCATCAGCACAAAGACCCGGCCGGACAACCCCTGGAGCTTTTTGGCGTAAGCGATTCCCGTGCCTAAATTCGCGCCATGCCCCAGCGAGCCCGCCGACATCTCCACCCCCGGAACGACAAACCGCCGGGTGTGGCCCGCGTAATTTCCCCCATCGGCCACGTGGAGCGCCAAATCGTCCATCGGAATCAGCCCCGCATAGGCCAGCGTGGTGTAAAAGGTGGCCGCGATATGTCCTTTGCTCAGCAGAAACACGTTCCGATTCGGATCATCCAAATGCTCCGGCGTCAAGCCTAATATTTTTGTATACAGCACGGCCAAAATATCCGCCGACGAATAGCCGCCCCCAATGTGGGAGTCCCGAGTGCGGCACAGCGTCTCTGCCGCGCTCATCCGAACCGCGCGGGCAAATTCCGCCGGATTTTCAATCCTCATACCGTTTCCCTCTTTACCGTGAATTTTGATTTGCCGCGCCCATACCGCAATGCCGACGGGCGGGCGGCCGCGTCATGCCGGACGGGCGGAGGTTCCTCTCCGGCGCGTGCTCAATTCAGCAGCTCTCCGCAAACGTTCAGCGCCCGTTCCAACGCATGGTCCATATTATAATACTTGAAATCCGCCAGCCGGCCGCAGCAGATCAGATTTGGAACCCGGTCCGCCAATTCTCGATACTTCTTGTACCGCTCCTGGCTCTCCGCCGTCAAAACAGGGTAATACGGCTCCATTCTCTCCCCCGCCTTGTAGGGGAGTGGATACTCCAGCGCGTAGCTGCTCCCAGCTCCGTTTTGGATCGGAAGCTTTTTGTACTCGGTGATTCGCGTATAGCCCTCCGCCTGTGGATAGGCCACGACCGCTTCGGGCTGTATGCTGTCCTCCTCCGTGTACCTCCACTCAAACCGCACCGAGCGATAGGGCAGGTCCCCATAAATCCGTCCAAACAATTCATCCAGCGCGCCGGTGTAAATAACCGGCCCGTCATAGCGGGTCCCGTCCAAAAAGAGGCGGTCGTCACGCACGGACAGCCGATCCAGCGCCTCAACGCCCAGGCGTACGCTGATGCCCGGATGATCCAGCAGGCGCTCAAAAAATGCTGTAAAGGAATGCTCCGGCAGAATCTGATAACGATGCTCCAGATAGTCCTCATCGTAGGAAAGCCTGAGCGGCACCCGCTTCAGAACGCTCGGGTCGATCTCGTCCGGCGGCACTCCCCACTGCTTGGCGGTATAGGGCGCAACGTCATTTTTGAATAAAAACTCCGCATACTCTCTTATGTCGGCGTCCGAGTGCGTCAGTATTTCAGTGATCGTCACCGTTTTTCTCCCGCCGAACGCGCGCTCCAGTTTTTCCTTCAGCAGCGCCGCCTGCTCCGGAGGATAGAACATGTCGATTGTCGCAAAATTAAACGGCATCGGCACGTATCTGCCGTCCCATACGGCTCCGCTTTTTACCACATATTTTTGCCACTGCTCGAATTGGAGCATATAGTCATAAAGCTCCTTCTTCGAGGTAAAGAAAATATGCGGACCATATTTCTGCACCAAAAATCCATGCTCGTCTATGTAGTCGTACATATTTCCGCCGATGTGATCTCTGCGGTCCCAGATTTCAACCTGCGCCCCGCTCTGCGCCAGCTCACGCGCGATGACCGCGCCGGTCAGACCGCAGCCGATGATCAAATGCTTCATAAGTTCCACTCCGCTTCTCTTTCAAAATATCCCCTGATTTGGCCCGCGCAGATCTGCCCTTCCGGGATGCCCGCCCGCTGCTGCTTGAAGAAGTCCACCACATGGCAAAGCATTTCTTCCGTTGTCAGCCTGGGCGCCCAGCCCAGCTCCCGCTTGGCTTTCGTAATGTCGAGCCCCAGCGTCCTGGATTCCTTCATCCCGCGCACGGGTTCCACCACATAATCTGTGTCACCATAATATTTCCGCATTTTCTCCAATATCCACAGAACATCTCGGATTCCGTCCAGCTCAGGCCCAATATTCCACTGGCCGGAATACCGTTCCGGTGTTTGATACATGAGCCGCCCGACCGCCAGATATCCGTTCAGCGCATCCAGCACGGACTGCCAGGGGCGAGTTTGGCGCGGATTGCGAAGCTCCACCTTTCTGCCGCCGGCAATCGCGTTTAAAATCGAAGGAATCAGCCGGGATTCCACGTGGTCTCCCCCGCCCAGCACATTGCTGGCGCGCACGGTGGATATCCCCACCATGCGCTCCGCTGTTTGCAGGTAGGACCGCTTATAGGCTTCGGCAATGTATTCCGTACAGGTCTTTCCGCTGGAATATGCGTCGTCTCCGCCCAAGGGATCTGTTTCCCGGTAGACCGCACCGTCCCCCTTGTTCAGATATACCTTGTCCGTTGTCGCAATGACCACGCTTTTCACATCCGGGCACTGGCGCACCGCTTCCAGCAGGTTTACCGTACCCATTACGTTGGTTTCATAGGTGTACCTGGGCCGCTCAAAGCAGCTCCTCATGGGAACCTGCGCGGCCAAATGGAACACAATCTCCGGCCGCGCGCGCAGCATCGCGTCAAGCAGGGACTCATGATCCCGCACATCCCCGATTACGCCGCGCAGCATCGCCCCGCCGTCCATCTTCTCAAACAGGCATCCCTTTTCCGGCGGCAGCGCATAGCCGGCCGCTTCCGCGCCCAACTCGTGAAGAACAGCCGTCAGCCAGGCGCCTTTAAATCCCGTATGCCCAGTCAGGAAAACGCGCTTCCCCCGATAGAACGCCATGTTGGCCAAGGTGCAATCATCCATTTTATTCATTGCGCCGGGCCTCAGTCCAAAAACGGGGCCAAATCATCAAATTCAGCTGCCTTCAAGCTTCCGTCCGGCATAACCCGGGACGCGATCCTCGGGGCCAGCGGTCCAAACTCTTCCGTAATCACTTCACAAATAACGGGCCCCTCCGCCGCCAGGACCCGCCTGATTTTCTGCGGGATGTCGTCTCCATATTGAATCCGCTCCCACGCCAGTCCATAGGCCTGCGCGACACGGCAGAAATCGGGCATCGTTACGCCGCTGTCCGGGCCAACGCCGAGAAAACGGTCGTTCATGTAATTATGCTGGTTGTGCCGGATGAGCATGTATCCGTTGTTTTTGTAAATAAACAGCTTCACCGGCAGCCGGTAATGCTTCAACGTGGCAAATTCCTGAATGTTCATAGACGCGCTTCCATCCCCGGTCAGCGCGATCACAGGGGCCATCGCGCCCATGGAGCCGGCCCAAAAGCCCATGCAGGAAAGGCCGCCGGAGATCAGGTATTTCTGCCCCTTTTTGAGATGCCAGGTTTGGGACACAACATTACAGACGCTGCCGGTATCCACCGTAATGACGGCGTCCTCCGGCGCGTTTTCTGTCAAAAGCTGCGTGAAGTAGTAGGAGTTCAACGGGTCCTGCCCCCTGTATTCCGGCTGAACGACAGGATATTTTTCCCGCAGCTCCCGACAGTGATTCGCCCAGCCGTCGCTGTCGGCGCGGGGGCAGTCTCGCAGCGCGTCGGCAAATCGCGCGGCGCTCGTGCGGATCTTGATATCAATTGGAACGTCAGGCTTATCCAGCTCCCTGCCGTCGATATCCACCTGAATTTTGACCGCGTTCTGAGCAAACCGCTTTGGATAATACCCAATCGTTGCCACAGAAAGCCTGCACCCCAACACCAGCAGCAGGTCCGCCTGCTGAATTGCAAAATGGGCGGCTCGCTGGCCGTAAGAGCCGGGCCGCCCCACATAATAGGGATCGTCCGACTGTATGCAGCCAATTCCCATTCTGGACGTGACGACAGGGATATGCAGGCGGCGGCTCAAATCCGTGATGATTTTTTGCTCCGCGCCGCCCCCCGCCAGAATGAGGGGTTTCCTGGATTTTTTGATCAGCTCAAATATGCGGGCTCTGTCAATGGGGTCATACTCCTCGGAGGGAGGAACAAACCCGGCCATATCAGCGGGGATCTGCTTATTCTGAATATCCACGGGAATATCCAGCCACACCGGCCCCCTGCGTCCGTTGACCGCCTCATAACAGGCCCGCTCCAGGCAATAACGGATATCCGCCGGGTCCATCACCGCCGCAAAATACTTTGTAATCGGCGTGACAACCGGCTCCAGATCAAGGCTTTGCGTTCCGTGCTGCCGTATGCCGGTGGCCTGTTCATAGCGCAGCAGGGCCGACGACGCCTGCCCGGATATGACGAGGACGGAGCTGGAGTCCGTATAGGCCTGCGCCACTCCGGTGATCGCGTTCGTTGCACCCGGTCCTATGGTGACCAGCGCCGCGCCAAGACCGCGGCTGACCCGCGCATTGATATCCGCGGACATGACCGCCGCCTGCTCATGGTGGCAGCACACCGCTTGAAGCTCCTGATTTCGGTACAGCGCATCGGTCAGCCACATGGACGAGCTGCCGGATACCATAAATACCGTATTCAGCCCCTTCCGCGCAAGAAAGTCAAAGATGTATTCAGAAACCGTCACCGCTTTGGGTCACCTCATTTCAAACGTGGTTTTCCCGGGAAATATTCAGCCGTTCCCGCTGTCATCGGGCCGCCGCCCCCGCGGCTCAAGCCGACACCGCCTGAATAATCAGCTTCGCCACATGATCGATCATCTCAGCGGTCAGCCCAGGGTATACGCCAACCCAGAAGGCGTCCCGCATGATGCGGTCTGTGTTTTCCAGCCTTCCAACCACCCGATAGCCGGTCCCGCTTTTCCGCATTTCGTCAAAGCAGGGATGCCGGAGCAGATTCCCGCTGAACAGCATGCGGGTCTGAACGCCGTTCTCCTCCAAGCCGCGCACAACACGTTCCCGGCTCACCCCTTCCCGGCAGGTCATCAGAAAACCGAACCAGCTTGGATCACTGCCCGGGGCGGGCTCCGGGAGAATCAGCTTATCCGCCACAGGCTCCAGCAGCGAGTGAAGCCTGGCCCAATTGTGCTTGCGGCGCTCAATGAAATCAGGAAGCTTTTTCAACTGTTCACAGCCAATGGCGGCCTGCATATCCGTCGCTTTCAGGTTATAGCCCATATGGCTGTACACGTATTTGTGGTCATAGCCCGCCGGCAGCTCGCCGTATTGTCCGGCAAACCGGCGGCCGCAGAAATTGTCGTGCCCGGATGGACACACGCAGTCCCGCCCCCAGTCCCGGTAAGACAGGATGAGGCGGTGGAGCAGCGGGTCATTGGTATAGACGCATCCGCCCTCCCCCATGGTGATGTGGTGGGGCGGATAAAAGCTGGACGTGCCGATATCGCCGACAGTCCCCGTCAGGCGGGTCTGGCCATCCAGCAGGCAGGCGCTGCCCAGCGCGTCGCAGTTATCCTCGATCAGCCAGAGCCGGTGCCGGCCGCAGAAAGACTTCACCGCCGCCAAATCAAAGGGATTGCCCAATGTATGGGCCAGAATGACCGCTTTTGACCTTTCGCTCAAGGCCGCCTCCAGCATCGACGCGTCGATGTTATACTGGGGGATCGTCACATCGACAAAGACCGGGACGGCGCCGTACTGGACAACAGGCGCCACCGTGGTCGGAAACGCCGCCGCCACGGTGATCACCTCATCACCGGGCTTGATCCGGCGTTCCCCCAGCTCGGGCGCCGTCAGCGCGGAAAACGCAATCAGGTTGGCGGAGGACCCGCTGTTGACCAGGCTGGCGAATCGCACGCCCAGATATTCCGCGAACCCGCGCTCGAATTCCTCCGCAAAGCGTCCCGCCGTCAGCCAGAAATCCAGCGCCGAGTCAACCAAGGCACACATCTCTTTTTCATCGAACACACGCCCGGCGTAAGAAACCCGCTCTCCCGCCTTAAACGGCGTACCGCGCTCCTGATATGCGTGGTAATATTCCGCGACAGCAGTCAAGATTTCGCGGCGGGCCTCCTGCTCATCCTTCCATTTCGGCATTTGATATCCCTCCAATCATGTCGCCGCGGCTCCAATATGGCCGCGCTGGACACAGACTCCAGCAAAATGATTTTTAACCCCAGTCCGGAGAA
Source organism: uncultured Oscillospiraceae bacterium (assembly GCA_910587395.1). Lineage (GTDB taxonomy): Bacteria > Bacillota > Clostridia > Oscillospirales > Oscillospiraceae > Enterenecus. Next base: position 47,277 of record CAJULJ010000006.1, read on the forward strand.
AAGTTTTCCCCCAGCTGGAGGAACGATGACCTCTGGTTCCAGTTGCAGTGAGAGGACTGATAGCAGCGCCGGCAGGGCGAATCCATACCCAGCGCGTCGTTGACCTTGGCCCGGTACTGCCGGAAGCAGTCGTCGTTCCACATATCCATAAAATCCCTTCCCATGTCAAAGGGAAAGAACTGAGCCGGCGTTGACATGCACGGGCGCACAATGCCGTCCGACCCAAGGAAAAAGTCCCGCCAGGACACAAAGCAGTCCTTATGCAAAGCGCCGCCGGCCGGGTCCTCGCCCTGCAGATACGGCAGCTTCAGCGTCACCCCAAGCTGTTCGCCCAGCTCCGCCGCGCTCTGGAACACATCCTCCACCTCCGCGCGGCGGTCCCAGAGGCATTCCTTCGCCATCTCCTCATCAAACGCGGTGAGGTAGACTACCTTCACCTCTTCCAGCCCAATATCCGCCGCCAGCCGGACCAGGCCGGGCAGCTCGTGCAAATTGGACCTCATCGCGCAGAACACGAAATTGATGTATGGATAGTCCACGCCCAGCCGGCGCTGGGTCCGCTTGATATCCCGAAGGGATTTTGAAATGGCGTCCAGGTCGGAGCCGCGCCGTATTCGGGCGTTTGTCTCCGCAGTTGCCCCATCCACGCTGACCGCGAACACATCCACGCGGTTGTCAAAAATCGCGTTGTGCAGCCGGTCCAGGCGCATCCCGTTCGTACAAAAATAGATGCGCGCGTCGTGGCGGCCGACCAATTCCAGCATTTGAACAAAATCCGGATGGACCGTCGGCTCCCCCCACCCCATCAGCGTAACCTCTTCCACCCTGTCCAGAAGCGGCTCGAAATAGCGCAGCCATTCCATATCAAACACCGTGGGCTTGAACTGCGCCGCGTTGCGCCCGCACATCACACAGTTGAGATTGCAGGCGTTCGTCAGCTCCAGCACCAGGCGGCGGGGTACGGAACTCAGCACGGTATGTCCCGCTTGAAGCTCCTTCAAATTCAAATCAGAGTTTTGCCGCTGCGCCGGGCTCAATGGGCGTCCCTGAAACAGATACTTGGTTTTCGCTCGTATAATCATCGGTACCGCTCCTTTACTCTAGTCCCAAACCTTCCATGGCGCTTGTCCTGCCGCCCACAGCTTTTCCAAGGCGTGCTTTTCCCGAACCGTGTCCATGCACTGCCAGAAGCCCTCGTGCTTATAGGCCGTCAGCTGTCCCATCTGAGCCGCGGTTTCCAGCGGAGTCCGCTCTAATATTGTGTCATCACCGCCAATATAGTTCAGAAACTCCGGCTCACACACCATAAATCCGATGTTGATCATATTTCCGTCGCCCTGGGTTTTTTCCCGAAACTCTTTGACGCCGCCATCCTCCGCGATGTCCAGGATTCCAAAGCGCTGACCCGCATTATAGGCGGAAATTGTAACCATTTTCCTGTGTGACTGGTGGAATCTCAACAATTCGGCGAGGTTCAGATCCGATACGCCATCCCCATAGGTAAGCATGAAGGGAGCATTGCCAATATAGTCCCGCACCCGCTTCACACGTCCTCCGGTCATGGTGTCGAGGCCTGTGTCCACCACCGTCACCCGCCACGGCTCCGAAACATTTCGGTGGATGGTCATCTCATTTTTCCCGTTCGTAAAATCATATGTAACATCCGAGGTATGCAGAAAATAATCGGCAAAATACTCTTTTATCACATGCTGCTTATACCCCGCGCAAATCACAAAGTCATTGAAACCATAATGGCTGTAAAGCTTCATAATGTGCCACAGAATCGGCATTCCGCCCAAATCCACCATGGGCTTAGGCTTGAACTGGGATTCCTCCGAAATACGGGTGCCGAAACCGCCCGCCAAAAGGACGACTTTCATATTACGAAATCAACTTCTTTCCATCAACAAGTCTCTGACCAGGCCTTCCAGCGCTCGATCAATCCTTTGAAAATCAATCTCGTCAAACGCGGTTCCCTTGTCATAGTAATACCTTGCGGCCTGGGCGCGCAGGCTGGCCGTCAGATTTTCCTCCGCCGTGTGCCACTTCCGAATTTTCTTGCAGTCCAGCCAGTAGAAGAACACCTCATCCATCTCTCGGATGACCTGCGGAAGATTCTCAAACTTTTCTTTTTCATGCTCCAACAATTGCAGGCAATCCTTATAATAAACTGTACATATATCTATCCAACGATACATTTTGCTGAGCAGCTCGCCTTCCTGGGCATAATAAGCGCTCGTGCTGGACAAGAATCTGCGTACGCTGTACAAAAACATTTTCTTCAGCTCATCGCCGCATAAAGCAGCCGACGTCAACTCCATGATGCCGTGCGTTTCTTTTGTTCTGTCCTCAGGTAAGTAACAGACCATTAGCCCGTCGTCTCTTTTACACCCATTATTGTTTACGCTGTTTGAACCTCCGCCCGTACTTTCGGGCTCGCCATAATTCCACGCCTGGATTTCGCTGGTCGCAACATCAAATTTGCCCGCCAGGAGGAAGCAGAATATACATAATTGATATTGCAGCATGTAGTTGTCGCGGAATTGTTCTATTTGGTTGAAAATATCCGCCGCCCTCAGCAAATCCATATTGAGGCAGTCGCCGGAATAATACGCCGTGCGCTGCAGCGACCACTCCAGCGCGGCCGCCGCCCCCGCCTTGAACCATTCCGGACGCTGCCGGTTTATGCCGTACGCCGCCGATGTCGCGTCAAAGCAACAGGCGCCTATGTTTGGGGACGCCTTCAAATAATCAAGCACTTGATCCAGATTTTCCACAGCCAGCGAATCTTCATCGCTGAGGACAAAGGCAAAACGTCCCCGGGCCCGTTTCAAGCAGTTGCCGAACACCACTCTGGGTCCTTCATTGATTTCATATTCATAGTAGCGCAGGCGGGAATCCCTCATGCTCTTTATTTCCCGATAGCTCTCCACTCCCCGCGTGGAACCGTTGTTGCAAAGGACCACTTCTATTTCGGAGTCATATTGGGCGGTCAGCGCGTGCCGCACCGCCTCCAGCGCCCGGGCGCCTCTATCATAGGAAGGGATGCAGATAGACAAAAACACATCGTCAGACGGTATGCCGCTTTGAATTCTGATTTCATGAATTTTGTTCAGCAGCTTCTCGTAGCCGTCCGGCTCCGGCGCGCACACCTTTTTGGGCAGATAAATATTCGGATTGTCCAAAAAATACCGATGCATCTCCTCAGTCTCAGAAAAAATCCTTGTGTTTGGAGGAAGCATGCGGGAAAACTCCTCCAGCTTGCAAAACGAGGAAAATCTTTTCTTTTCCCTGTTCAGCACGATATAAACTTGCGCCCAGCTTTTCTCCCAGATAACGGGCATAAACTCCCGGGGATCCCACTGATCCGCAATCAGAAGGCTTGCGAAGCTTTCTTTTCCCTTATCCCGCTCATCATGCGATGCCGCGGCAAATATTCCCCGAGCGCACTTGTCCTCTCGATCTATCACAAGGTATTCCCCGTCCGCGAGTGGAACAAAATCAAGAACGCATTCCTCATACCCCGCGGCGTCCCACGAGGCGCTGTTTACCGTATAGCTTTGTTTGAAGCGCGCCTCGTTGGGCTGTACGTACCGTTCGCAGATTTCGTCCGTTCCCCGGCACAGGCTTTCCAGCGTATCCAAATGATTCATTTCCGTGTTCCTTTCATCCTCAAATTAAGCAGCAGGTTTGCAAAACCTCTGATACGGCACGTCTGACAAATGAGCCGGCTTTTCTCAGGCTCGCCTCTCCTTGTTCATTTCAGGATCAGAACACAAGCTCTTGATGAATCGCTTTCGCAAGGCGGATTGCCCCCTTTCCGTCCACCAGCGCCTGCATCCGTTCCGCCATGCGCTGGCGGAGGGACTGGTTTTGTATCAGCGTTCCCATCTGCTCAAAAATGCGCGCAGGCAGCTGGTGATTATTCCGGATATCTCCCGCATTCAGCATGAGCCCCGCTTCTTCAAAGGACGCCGCGTTCATAATCTGATTGTCTGCCAAAACATATGTCACCGTGGGAACCCCACAGGCACACAGCTCAAACAGCGTCGTCCCCGCGGCAGAGATTGCCGCGTCGCATCGCAACATCAGGGACCGCATATCCGATACCTTTCGATGTAGTACAATATGAGTACACCCAGCAGATAAACGTTCAATTTCATCTGTGTCCTGATTCATGACCCCGAGCACCACATGGTATGTGACGCCATCTCCCGACCGCTCCCGCAGATGCCGGACACATCCCAAGGCCACGTGTTCGGAGTCCGCTCCGCCAGTAGACAAAAGAATATCCTTCACTTGCTCCTTTGCCTGCCGCCGCGGGACATCCCGGAACTCTTTTCTCAGCAAAGCATACTCCGCCCCCAGCAGGTATTGTTTGTTTTGAGGATAGGCAAACATGCTCCCATTGAGCATATAATTGATAACCAAATTCACCGGATAATCGAAGGAATTCAAGTCGTCAATATATACTAATGGCGCCTCATTCCTGATCGCCTCCATGTAATCCCAGGTCACATAATAGCTGTCCAACAGAACACAGCGAGGATGAATATCTTGCAAAACAGGGAGCAATTCAGGCAGTTCATCCTCCATGTGGTCATATTCTGTATGGAGGACAATACACTCATACCCTCTTTCCCGAATCACGTCTTGTAAATAATCATCTGCCGTTATGAAAGCAACATCCTGTCCAATTTCCAAAAAACCGTCCGCCAGTGAGAGGCAGCGCATAATATGCCCAGCACCCACTTGGGGATTACCGTCTGCGCGAAAAAAAATCATGGTCCGTCACGGCCAAGACGACCTTGCCGCTGATCGTCGTAAAGTCGTCAATCCTGACGTTACTGCCGACCTCCAGTTCTTCCGGCCTATAGATGATTGCATGACGGCTGATTTTCACATTGGAACCGTATTTCTTTAACCCCATCGACTTCAGTTCCTTTTCATTGTAATAGGTCTCCACCTTCCGCCCTCCTTTTTCCTCACAGACCGGCCATATCCTCCGTGACCGGTTCTCCCCGCCGGATATCTTTCTCTGCCCCGCGTCCCAAAATCTCGGAATAGTATTTGGGCGCCAAGCCCTGCCCCGGCCGGATGCTGCGCATGTTTTCCGTCGTAAACGCTTCCCCTTTTTTGATGTCCCGGACCGCAAAGAGGCTCCGCCGGAATATCACATTCCCCTCGCCCGGCTGCGGCCCGTACTTTATCTGGCCGCGAATCTGCTCCGCCGCCCGGATGTCCCGCACCATTTGGGCAAATTCGGGCATCTCCATGCTGAACTCGCTGTCCGGATTTTTGATTGCCCGGGACAGGCACACGTGCTTCTCCACCACGCAGGCCCCCAGACTGACGCCAACCACCGCCGCCAGACTGCCCATGCTGTGATCGGACAAGCCCACCGGCACCTGAAAGCGCCGAATCATATCGGGGATATTGCTCAGGTGCATATCCTCCCATCTGGCCGGATATTCGCTGCAGCATTTCAGCAGCGCCACACGGTCGTTCCCCACCCGGCGGCACGCGTCCAGGGCGTCCTGGATTTCCTCCACACTCCCCATGCCGCAGCTCAGGATCATGGGCTTCCCTTTGGACGCCGCATACTCGATCAGCGGGATGTCCACCAGCTCAAAGCTGGCGATCTTATACGCCTCGCAACCGATCCCCTCCAGAAAATCCACGGCGGTAGGGTCAAAGGGCGTGGACAGGAAATCCACCCCGCAGGCCTCGCACTCCCGTTTGATGCGCTCCTGCCACTCCCAGGGCGTCCCCGCGTCCTTGTACAGGTCATACAGCTTGTATCCGTCCCACAAACCACCGTGGATCTGAAAATACTCGTTGTCACAGTCGATGGTGATGGTGTCGGCGGTATAGGTCTGAATTTTTACGCAGTCCGCCCCCGCCCGCGCAGCCTGCCGCACAATTTCCAGCGCGTTTTCCAGCTTTCCCGCGTGGTTGGCGCTCATCTCCGCGATGATGTAGGTCCGCCTGTTCGCAATTTTTTCCCACAGATGAAACATCGCCTGATCTCCTGTCACTTCCGGTAGTATTCCAGCGCTTTCTTCACCGCGCGGATCACATCCTCCTGGTCCTGATCCGTCATGCCATAAAAGAGCGGCAGCGTCATGCTGCTCTCGTAATACGCCTCCGCGTTGGGGCACAGTCCCTTCTGATACCCCAGGGACTGATAATACGGAAACCAATAGACCGGGATATAATGGACGTTCACACCGATGTTCTCCGCCTGCATGGCGTCATAAAACTCCCGCCTGCCGCAGGAAAGGCGGTCAAAATCCAAACGAAGAATATACAGATGGCGAACCGTGCCGGCGCCCTCGTATTCCTTCTGGAGCTGAACCTCCGGTAGCTCCCTCAACATCTCGTCATACCGCCGCACCAGCTCCCTGCGCCGGGCGGCAAAGCGGTCCAGCTTGTCCAGCTGGCTCAGCGCCAGCGCGCACTGGATATCCGTCAAGCGGTAGTTATATCCCAGCATCTGCTGCTCATAGTACCAGTTGGAATTCCCTCGCTCCTGTAACAAGCCCGGATCGCGGGTGATGCCGTGCCGGGCAAGCATCGAAACCCGCCGGGCCAGCTCCGGGTCACGGCTCATGACCGCGCCGCCCTCGCCCGCCGTGATGGTCTTGACCGGATGGAAGCTGAAGGTGGTCAGGTCCGCGATGCTCCCCACCGCCCCTCCCCGGTAGCTTGTCCCAATGGAATGAGCCGCGTCCTCAATCAGAAGCAAATGGTTCCTTTCGCAGATGGCGCGAAGCGCGTCATAATGGCAGGGCGCTCCGGTGAAATCCACCGCGATGACCGCCCTTGTCTTTTCCGTGACGTGCGCTTCCACAGATGCCGGGTCGATTTCATAGGTTTCCGGATCAATATCCGCAAACACCGGCCTCCCGCCGCAGTACAAAACTGCGTTTGCCGTTGCCGCAAAGGTGATGGGGGTGGTAATCACCTCGTCCCCCGGCTGGATTCCAGCGGCCAGACACGCTATATGAAGGGCGGCGGTCCCATTGGAGACAGCGGTGCAGTACGCGGCGCCGGTGAGCGCGCACAGCCTTCGTTCCAGCTCCTCCACCTTGGGGCCGCAGGTCAGAAAGTCGCTTTTCAACGTATCGACAACGGCTTGAATATCCGCTTCATCTATGTATTGGTGCCCATAGCCAAGTTTCGTCTTGCGGACCGGTTTACCGCCATATAAGGCCAGGCTCTGCATAATACCACTCCCACATGGACCTGCCGTCAAAGATTTTTATATTAGGTCTTTCCGCCTCCAGTGCCCATTTGCATCTTTTTGCAGTATCTCCTGATTTGCAAATTTGTCGGCAGTCTGGTCAAATTCCTCTTCAGTGATCCCTATTGTCCTGCAAAAATCGCGCTTGGCCAGCGGATCGCAAATCCAGTCAGAATCCCGTATCATTTGTTCTGCCTGTTCCTTGGTCAGGGCTCCCTCTCTGACCAAGCGGCAGGCAATATCCGACACCCGTTGAAACCCAAATTTTATAAATTTAGCCCATAAATGTATGATATACCCTTTACTATCAATCTGAGAGTAGGAATCCGCGTTTCCTTGCCTTTGCCAATCATCAAGAAAATCATCCAAAGTTTTAAAGCCGATTTCCCTCGCTTGGGAAAGCGAATCGGAAATTGAGTAAGGCCAAATCGAGCCCATGAAAATTACTTTCAGCTTGTCATCACTGGCAGGATGAAATATCTCACATTCTTCGCTTTCGCCATACTCGAAAGCTGAGTTTTCACCCATAAATACAAGGGGAATCTCAAATGCTCTCGCAATTTCCATTGGCTTTGAGTAAAGCTGCTGCTCAATCCATTTTAATGGATGAAATTCTTCAAAAAAATCTTTTTTCGTTTCTTTAATAAAGGTTTTCGGCGCACAACGGAAATTAATCAAATCGATATTATAGGTTTTGACTAAATTATCTAAATTATATTTTCCCGCTTCGGACTGGGTGAATTCATCACATACATGGACCAACAAAGGCTTTTTCACGCCATGCACTTCTATCAGCCGTTTGACTATTGTACAGGAATCCTTCCCACCAGAAACTCCCACCACGCATTCCCACGGTGCGTTTGGGTTTTTATGTTCTGCGATATACCTTGTAAGCCATTCTTGTCTTGATTTCCAGTCGATTTTGTCTTTATTATGACTATTTAGGCACGCCAAGCAGATTCCATTTTCATCCTTCAGATTTGGCCGCGTCCCTAATATGAATCCACATTTTTTGCAGCGTCTGATCTCCATCGATGTTTTCCCCCAATATTAAAGTCTTCCCAACTGTTTTAATAGGGTATATTTCTGCTCCGCAAGAACCCAGTCTGTCTCGTTATCGATATCCTGTGCCTCCAATTCTGATTGCAACATCGGAACCGTCTCTTTGCAAAACAATGTTTTTTCTTGAAGCAGTGCGTCCGTACGTACAAAATAAAACTGTCCACAATCATGATACAATAGTTCCAAATCCTGGGAACGCGCAGCTTCATTTTCCGGCCACATCATCCGCAATCGATCATCATGAATTGTCAACCCCCGGAGCGGCGGATAGGAAAACGGCACCACCGGAACCAGTGCATCCGCCCCGCTTTCTTCCAACAAAGCAAATGCCTTTTGCAACGTTTCCCCTGTAATAAAGGGCGCCGTAGGATAGATGCAGCAAATGTGGAAAAACTTCCGCTCTATCTGGCGATAATTCTCAAGTACCTCAAGCAGAACATTTACCGTGGCAGCATGATCGCCGGACGTTTCCGCACTCCTAAAAAACGGGACCGAAGCACCATATCGTTCCGCAATTAATGCGATCTCCTCGTCATCGGTGGAAACCATCACTTCATCGAATATCCCGCTGTTCCTTGCTGCTTCAATGGAATAGGCCATAATCGGTTTTCCATGAAATGCTTTGATATTTTTGCGGGGAATCCGTTTGCTCCCGCTGCGTGCGGGAATTACAGCCAGTCTCAGTGCTTCTCCATCAGAAACCATGTTAAATCATCTCCAGGGAAATACGAGTCACGGTGGTAGACAAAACCGTAATCGATCAGTACCAAATCCGGAAATTTATCCAGCAATTCTCCCGCAAAATCCCGTTTGAACAGTACGGACTTATTTCCTCGGTACTCGACCTCCACAGGCGATGGATTATAATATTCACAAACCATAATATAATGTTTGCTGGATTGATAAAGGGTATCGTAAGCCTTCGCCAAAAGCTCTGGGCCCTGATGAATCAGCACGCCTTTTGTAAACACAAAGTCATACTGACGCAAGCGGTCGCCCTCATAGCAAAACGGCGCGTCATAGATAGAGCTGTGAATTGCATTTACATATGGCAAGGAAGCCAATTTTTCCGCCGCTTTTTGATTGATCTCCACTCCTGTCAGCATCGCCTGAGGCAAAAGCTGATGAAGTGCAACCAGATTGAGTCCGATATTCGCCCCGAGTTCGCACACCGAGTTTATTTGATGCGTCCGCTGCAATATCCTGGAAAACAAGGCGATATTAGATGCCACCAGTGCCGGACCATCGTTTCGCTCCACATAGCGATCACCGAATTCGCCCGCCCAAAATTTTTCCTGCAAACTATCCAGCATTCTATCCCTCTCCTAAACTATAGTTGATTCGCGTATATGCTCCGTCAGTGTTCTATTACACTTTTCAGCAATGTTTCGATATCCGATACAGACAGCCACTGATTATTTGTGCCTGAGGAGTATTCAAAGCCACGCTGAACCGGCCTTCCGCCGGGCACAATTCTCCGCTCGTCCCACCACGCCATGTGTGGATAGACAATGAAATGTTTGTCGTATTCATACGTATGAAGCGAGTCTTCCTTTGTCACCATCACCTCATGGAGCTTTTCGCCCTCCCGGATGCCGACTTCCTTCAGGGTGCAGGCGGGCAGGATCGCCTTGGCCAAATCGGTGATTTTGAAGGAGGGAATTTTCGCTATAAAAGTTTCCCCTCCCTTAGATTCTCCTAAAGCCTTTATGACCAACTCCACGCCTTGCTCCAGGCTGATCCAGAAACGCGTCATCTCAAAATCTGTAATGGGCAGCTCAGTCTCTCCGGCCTCCACCAGGCTGCGGAAGAAGGGGATGACGGACCCGCGGCTTCCCGCCACGTTTCCATAGCGCACAATGGAGAAACGGGTATCGTTAAAGCCCGCGTACGCGTTGCCGGCAATGAACAGCTTGTCTGACACCAGCTTTGTCCCGCCGTACAGGTTGATCGGATTGACTGCTTTGTCTGTAGACAGCGCCACTACCCGCTTGACGCCCATATCCAAGGCGGCTTCGATGACATTCATCGCGCCGCTGATATTGGTTTTGATGGCCTCATTGGGGTTGTACTCGCAGGCCGGGACCTGCTTCATCGCCGCGGCGTGAATCACGTAGTCCACGCCGTCAAACGCGCGGCGCAACCGCGCCTGATCCCGAACATCGCCAATAAAATAGCGCATCACGGAATCATGCCGCATCAGCCTGTTGCGCATGTTGAACTGCTTGAATTCGTCACGTGAATAAATGATGATCTTCCTGGGCTTATAATGCCGCAATACATAATCGGTAAAATGGTTCCCAAAGGAGCCGGTCCCGCCCGTGATCAAAATCGCTTTATTATTTAACACTGTGGCTATCTCCTAACTCACTTCATTTTGTCTGCGTAATCGTCCAATATCTCACACTCTGAACGCATGAGCTCCGGATGTGCCTCAAGATAGCGCTCCGTGTACACATCACGGAACAGGCCCTTCAAGCCAACCGGATTGACAGAGATAAATTCCGTATCAGGGTAATGAACCGCCGCGAATCCTTTCAGCTCCCTGTACCCGCCTATCCACAAAGGAACCATTGTCTGGTCGCTGGCGCAGCCATTCTCCGTCCCATCGAAATGACCGTCTAAGGAACAGTCGCACCCAACAAGCAGCACCCTCTTCGGACGGGTGTACAGCGCAAAATGGAGCGCCGGAAAGATGATGGAATGGCCGGCCATCAGAGGATAATACTCAATATTTGAATTTATTTTAGTGCCCGGCATATCCTGCGTATTGAAAAAAATCCGTCCGCCGTTTTCCTCGATAATATATTCCGGAATCTTGTCGCTGGAGCGGCTGTTTCTCACCGCGGTAAAAAACTTTACGAAGCTATAATGCTTTAGCTTTTCGCACCATTCCGGGATATAATGGCGTAAGAAATAGTAATCCAGCGTGATATTCTCTTTGAGAAAACTCCCATTTACCCCAATATGAGGGATTCCTTTGATTTGCGTATAGTAGTTCAAGCTCGGGCCGGTACCCACGACCGCAACCGTCTTTCCCCGGTTGCACGCCTTGAATTCCGCGAAGGAAGCTCTATGGGCGTCCCGCAGTTCATTTGCCAGGCATGAGTACAGCAGGTTCTCCGCCAGGCGAACAGAGGCAACGTCTTCTTGACGCTTTCTTGTTGCTTCTGAAATTTCAGGTGTAACAAATTTTATTTCATGAAATCCCGCATTTTTGCAGTTAAGATTGATTTCATCCAAAGCTTCAAGCGCGGTAATCAGGACAACGGCTTCGGGAAAAAGGTCATGCCATGTCCGCAGGTTGCGAATTGGCAGATCCGTCTCTAAAAACACTCCCTCATAGTCGGCGGTCACTCTGCTATTTGTGACGCCGCGCAATCTGTCCCCCAGCATCTGCATCAAATATGGAATCACCGCTTTCCCCACGGTGCCCGTTCCATAAGCGATCACATCTTTGCCATATAAATCACCCAGCATGCCCTGGTTCATTTCCGCACAAGTCCTTCCCTCATAAATAATCACGCCCGGATTATCCTAAAATATGAACGGGTCCTTCCAAAGCACCCGACCGTCCTCAATGCCCAGGGCGCGCAGCCTTTCTTTGGCCTTACCAGCCGTATCCCTGTGAAAGGAGGCGATCACCACATACTCCCAGCCTCCTGTGAGCAGGCTTTCAACCGGGTGAACATTTCGGCCTTCCCGGCGGTAATATTCCCAGTCCTCATCTACCCAGATGTCGATTTCACACATTTCAAATTTTCGAATCTGAAGCCAATAGCTTTGCCCGATCAGGCCCGCGCCGTATAACGCAACCCGCCTGCCTTCCAGCAGGTTTAAAAATGGGAATACAATTGTCTGATTCCGCGCCTGCGCGCAAAACCCCATTTTGCTGGGCGCCCGGTTCAAGAGTCTGGCAACCTTTCTTTGCAGCTGCGGCATCAAGGCTTCCCGGCGCGGGTGCGCCATGAATACCGGCTCCAAATTTTTATAAACGTCCCGGGCATCCGCCGTTGAGCGGTCGATATTTGACGCGTGGGAGCCAGACGCTTTTCTGATCCGGTAGTGATAACCGCAAATCTCCGTAATCAGTATTGATGAACAGGCTAAAATATATTGGCTTGTAAACACCAGATCCTCTGAAACCGCCACATTTCCTTTGATGCCTCTGTAAATTTTCCGGGCTAAATCCGTTTTGTATAATTTGTTCCAGACAAACGGGGCAATCCCTGATTGAATGTGCTCGCCGCCTCCCGGCACCGAAATGTCAATCAGATGCTCCGCAATGAAGTCCATATCCTCCTTTGTCCTGTATGGACCAGGCGCCAGCAAATCAAAGGCTTCCTTTGTTTCGTTCTCCTCTTCCCGTTTCCAGCGTGAGATCACCAAATCAAAATCGGCTCTGCAATCCATCAAATTCTGATACATGTCCCGATCAATATAGTCATCCGCGTCAACAGACCCGACATACCGTCCTGACGCGGCCTCAAATCCGCTGGCGCGGGCCCGAAACAGCCCTTTGTTTTCTTCGAACACGATCAGCTTGACGCGCTTGTCCCGTTCGGCATACCGCCGGCAAATCTCGTCCGACCCATCTGTCGGCGCGTCGAGGACGATAATAATTTCTAAATTCCGATATGTCTGGCTCAATATACTCGAAAGGCACTCATCCACGTAATTCCGAACATTGTAGACCGGCACCACAATACTTAGCAAATCGTCGGCCATGCCTTCCCCACCTCTCGCTTTCTGTCAAACCCGCGATCCTTTTCCTGCGGCGCCGTTTTTCAACCGGCCGCGCGCCGCTGCTTTCAAGAGCGTTCCGCTGGCTTTTGAATTTCAGCTCCCCTGCTTTGCGCACCCCCGTCAGCGCCTTAAAAACAGGATGACATTGTCGCGATACCATTTCGCAATTTGATTGTCATTTTGGAAGTGCTGCTTGATCTCAACGGGAGAAAAGCCGAACCGTTTGAATTTCTCGATCCAATATTCCACCGGCTGCTCATTAATATGGTCGGTGCCGCCCTGCCCGGGGTGAGCGGCGGAGAACAGCACGGTATCCGAGCTGCCGGCAATATTCTCCACAAACGTATCAGCAGAATCCGAAGGCAGATGTTCCGCCACTTCCATGGAAATAGCCAGGTCATATTTTTGAGGAACGATAAAGCGCTCCTCCAAATTCGTGGGTACAAAGCAGCGTTCCGGAATCATCAGCAGCTCCCTGGGCACATAATCGCCGTCGTATCCCAAAATGCTCTCCGCGCCCAGCGCCTGCGCCACCCACAGCCATGTTCCCGTTCCGCAGCCGAAGTCCACCACGCTCCTGTGCTGAAGATGCTGGAAAACCGGCTGGAGAATATGCTGGGCAGAGACCATGGAGTGATACCTGTTATTCAAGTAGAAAATGTAGTCATAGTGTGACGATTGATTGACCGATGTCCGGGAGGAATCCTGTTTTGTTTCAAACAGGATATTCCACAGCATCGCGTCAAAGCGCCGGCGGAGCAGCCGCTCCGTTTTTGAGATCCGGGCGTCCATCGTGCGCAGCGTATTGTTCAATTCCGCGGCAGTGCCGGCCGTAATTTCCTCTTTCAGGCCGCGGCACAGCTGTGGAAGCTGATTTGACACCAATTCACGCAGCTGCGCCTGCTGACCGGCCGCAATCGAGATCTGCTCCATACAGGACTCCAGCTGAAGGGACAGCCTGGCATTTTGCTCGGACAGGCTCCTCACCATTTCATATAACGCGTCAAACTCGGACCTTTTGTCCTGATTTGTTCTCTTTTCCAACATACTCTCCCCTTTTCCTCCGCTTTTGACGGACTCTAGCTGGAAGTCTGGCGCATATTTTGATTCACTGTGTCTCGGATTGCGTCCATCGCGTCCGGACGCCACCCCAGCCGCTCCACCTTCGCGGCGTCCAGCACCATCCGGCTTGATTTGGAATACCCCTTCGCCTCCACGCCGCTGGGCTGAGCGCAAACCACACGGCAGCCTCCCGCTTCGGCGGCCCTCTCCGAGAATTCCCGAATCGTCATCTGATACCGCTTATCCGCAATGTTATATGCCTCGCCGCACGCGCCGTCCTTCAGCACCAGCAGCAGCGCCTTCACCGCGTCAACCACATAGCAGTGGGACCGCTCCAGCTCTCCCGCGCTTTTCATGACAATATCCTGCCCCGCCGCCGCCTGACGCAGGAATTCGGACGCCGCGCGGCTGTCCCGGTCCGTCATGGTGGGTCCAAACAGGTGGCAGGGCCGGGCAATCACCGCATCCACGCCATATTGGCTGATGTAGCTCCGGCACAGCACTTCCGCCGCGCGCTTTCCCTCCGGATAGCAGGAGCGGGGGCTGGACAGATCCAGCGCGCCGCAGTACTCTTCCGTAAAATCATCCATATTGGCATTGGGCTGGCCGTACACCTCTCCTGAGGACACAAACAAAAACCGCTTCATTCCGCAAGACATGCCGTAGTCCAGCAGGTTTTTTGTCCCCAGCACATTGGCCAGCAATGTGCCCACGGGGTCCTTCACCATGCTCACCGGGTCCGCGTTGCTGGCCGCGTGGATTATGTAATCCACCCGCTCGGGCAGACCGCTCAGCGGCAGGCAGATATCCTGCGCGCAAAAGGAAAAGTGCCCGTCATCCCAGACCGCCGCCAGCCTTTTCCGCGCGGCATCCTCGTTCCGGCTGACCGCGGCGATATGACACGGCTCGGACTGTTTCCGGTTCCAGACGCTGAGCGCATCCACCAGGCAGCTGCCCAGCATCCCGGACGCGCCGGTAATCAGCACCGTCCCGCCCTGAAGGAACCTCAGGTCAACACCGGCGCACATCCGCTCCAGCGCCCGACGATAGAGCTTGGATTCCAACAACGGATACATCTGCAATCCCCCTATCGCTCTCCATGCTCCCGGATGGCCAGGAGCGCCTTGAAGATCTTCAGATCATCCGGCGTGGTCAGCTTGATGTTGGTCTCTGCGCCGATGGAAAAATGAACCGCCTCACCCAGCTCGATCATCATGGTACAGCTTGCCACGGAGTTGGTAATTCCCAATTCAAGCGCTTTGCGGTGGGCATCGGCCAGCCTCCGGATGGAAAACGCCTGGGGCGTCTGGGTGATGGCGAGCTGGTCCCGCAGCACCACTTCCTTGGAGCTTTCCCCCTCCCCCCGCCGCAGCACCACCGTATTGCACGGGGTCACCACAATGGCGGAGCCGTACTGCCTGCACTGCACGATGCAGTCTGAAATAATCTCGTGGGACACCATGGGCCGGATGGCGTCGTGGACCAGAATGATATCCTCCCCGCCATACCGCCGCTCCGCCTCGAATACGCCGTTGCGGATGGAGCCCTGTCCGTTTTCTCCGCCGGAAACGATCCAATCCAGCTTGTCGATTTGATACTGCCGGGCATAGGCCCGGAGAATATCGTGCCAGCCGTCCAGACAGACCACGCCGATTTTGTCAATGTCCGGGTGGGACTGGAATGCCTCCAGCGTATAGATGATCACCGGCTTGTCGTTCACATTCAGAAACTGCTTGGGAATCTCCTGCTGCATCCGCCGGCCGCTTCCGCCCGCAATAATCAACGCGATATTCATGTCCCCGCACCTTCCTCAGAAAAGCTGCCCATAGTAGGCCTCCCTCCCGTGCTTGCGGCAGAAATGCCTGCTCAGCAGCTCGTCCATCACAGGCGGCGGCGCGCCCCCACACAAAAGGGTGGTGTGCCATGCCATATCCGCCACTTCCTCCAGCGTCACGGCCACCTCCACCGCCCTTTGGGGCGTTTCCCCCCAGGCGAAGGGGCCGTGGCTGCGCACAAGAACGGCCCCGCTGGAGCGCACCTTTTGCTTCCGGAGCGTCTCCGCCATGACCCGCCCGGTGTTCTGCTCATAATTCGTTTGAATCTCCTCCGCCCGCATTTCCCGGGTGCAGGGAATCTCGCCCGAAAATTCATCCGCATGGGTTGTCCCCAGCGCCGGAATCTCCCGCCCAGCCTGGGCCCAGACAGCCGCCCATTTGGAGTGGGTATGCACAATGCTCCCGATCTGCGGAAATGTACGGTACAGTTCCAAATGGATCTCCGCGTCTACCGAGGGCCGCCGGGTCCCCTCAATCACCTGACCCGTGCCCAAATCAACCGCCACCATATCCTCCGCCGTCATTCCCTCGTAGGGCAGTCCGGACGGCTTGATGACCATAACGTTGCGCTCCCGGTCCACGCCGGACACGTTGCCCCAGGTGAGACGGACCAGGCCATATGCCGGAAGCAGCCGGTTGGCCTGGCATACGGCTTCCTTCAAATTCTTCAGCATTCCGCCTCTGCGCCTCCTTTTTGCGGGCGGTCAACCATCAAATCAAAGCAGAACCCTTTGTAGGCGGTCCACAATCTCCTGCGGTCGCTCCTCGCCATTGTTTTCCACCACCACATCCGAGTTCCGCGGTTCGTCATAGGGCAGGTCCACCCCCACAACCTCTTTCCGGCCTGTGGTATACAGCCCCTTCTGATCCCGGCGGTAGAGCGTTTCCCGGGTCACTTTAATGTAAATTTCCCTGTAGTTCTCAATATTTTCGCGGTTCCAGGCGCGTATCTCATCATACATGGCGATGCTGCACACCACCACATCAATGCCCTGCTCCGCCAATTCCCGCCACAGGCGGAATCCCCGCCGCGCGGCGTCCTTCCGGGCTTCGGTGGAATATCCGGACCGGCCGAAAATACTGCGTGTCTGGTCGCCGTCCGCCAGGAAAACATTGCTTTTCCGTTCCCGCAGCTTCTGGTAAAACAGCCCGCCGATGGTGGTTTTGCCCGCGCCGGCCAAGCCGGTGAAAAAGTATACCGTTCCCTTTTCCATCATTCTGCCCTTCTCCCTCTCTCATATCGTTGGGCCGTCTCGTCCAGAAGCCCGCGTAAAACCTCAAAGCCCTTTTGCAAATCCCTGCGCTGCTTGTCGCCGCATCCGTCCCCGGCGGAGCGCACCGCCAGTTCCAGCATCCGCTCCAGCAGATACTCCATCTCGTCCAGCGTCTCGAATTCCTGTTCCATATCAATGGTACAGCGGCCGCTCCAGCAGCGCTTCATCCAGCTTCAGCTTCGGCATCATCCGAAGCGGCTGGCCCCTTTTGTTGACAAAACGCAGTCCCTCCAGCAAAATCCTTGCGCTGTTCAGCCGGTTCTCGTCAAACTGCTTCATATAATTTTTCATCAGCTCCCGATAGACCTTTTCCGCCAGCTCCTCGTCCACCGGCACGCCGTCCTGAGAGACCTCGGCCTCCCGGAAGATTTTTATCTGGGTTTCCTCCATGTAGTGATTGATCGTCACAAAGCCCTCGATCAGCTTTTTCACCCGCTCCTCATCCATCGGCGCGCCGTCATAGTAGTGAAAGTCATAGCCGCAGTAAGCGTAGGCATCCCGAAGAAAATACTCGATGAAGCAGCACTCGTCGCCGTTCATATACATATCATAAGGCCGCTCGATAATATCCGGCTTGAAGCCCGGGGCATATCCGTCGCCGCCCGAATACGGCACGGGCTTTCCGCTCTCGCTGCAAACCTCCATGCTTTCGGTATATGGCAGATCCAAAAACGCCGCCAGCGCCCGAAACGTGGCCTTCGGATTGAGCTTGCCGTCCTCCAGGCGCACCAGAACCCCATCCTTGTACAGCCGGTCCTCCGGGTCGATCATGAAGCTGCGGTTCAGCACGCGCTCCATCACCGCGTCGCTCACAACCGTTTTTGCCGTGCCCTTTTCCTTGTCATCCGCGCTCAGCGATTCCATGTACATGAATCCTACCGTGGCCCCGTGGCTTTGGGTGAACCGGCGCACGGGCGTAAAGGTCTTGATGTACTTGAAATTGTGAAAAATGGGCGACCGGTGAATCTCATCGTAATTCTCAGCCTCCAGCACCGTGCGGTTGGCGCTGTCCACCCGAAGCTGATAGACAATATTGCTGAAGTGTGGCTGGAAAAACAGCGCCGGGGCGATGCGGGCATTGGGGTCCATGCAGCACATGGCCTCTTCCTTCCCCAAAAAGAGCCCCACCAGAATATCCTTGTCCGTCCGGTCCCGCATATGGTACATCTCCATTACCTGCCGGGCGGGCCAGTGAATGGTTTCCAGCGCGCTTTGCATCGTAGGCGCTTGCTCCAGCGCGGTTCGGACCTCCTTGATCACATTCACCATATTGGACATCATCAAGGAGGGCATGCACAGCAGATTCGGATGCCCGTCGAACACCTCGTTGAAGAAGTCGCCGCCGTTGTGGGTGGACAGCTGGGTGTGCCAGATCAGCCGCTTCACCTCGCGGATGCTCACCGGCTTCACCGGATACCGGCTGTAATCGATCCCAAACCGCTCCTCGAAGTCGATGGGATACTGCCCGATCTCATCCTCAATCAGAAACACCAGCTTCCTGCTCTCCAGCAGCTTGCGCAGGTTCAGGCACTGGAGGTACGCGCAGAATACTCCCCAGCTCCCGTAATGCAGATAAACATGGTTCTCCCGGCCAACGTCCTCGCTCTTGCGGACGTTATCGTTCAGATATTCCAACTCATACTGGGAAAACACGTCCTCCGCCAGAATGGGCTTGTCCAGGTCCTTGAAGAAATTGCGGCCGATCACCTGGTTGCCAAAGCTGACGAACTCGCCGAACCGCTCCTCCCCCCGGTAAAAGGGGACGTATCCGTTGTGGTCGTCATAGGGGAAAAACCGGATGGGCAGCTCCTCAAAGGGCACAAAATCCCTGCGGAACAGGTACGGGTACTTTGCCAGCAGCTTGCAGTTCCGCTCGTACCGGGATTTCATCATTTTGACGTTGGGCTCGTAAAACACCGCCTCCATCAGCGGCAGGATATCCTCCCGGAACAGCCCCTGATTATACAGCCCGACAAAGCAGCCGTAGGAGACGCGGTAATCCCCGCCGTTTTGCAGGATATACGCCGCGGCCTCCATCTGCTCGATGGGGGCCGCCCCCTGCTGGACCGCCAGCCCATAGGCCCGGACGGCGTCCCCGCTCTGGCCCAGCCCGGCCAGCTTCCGGGCAATTTCGATGGCTTCCATGGTAAATTACTCCCTTCTGTGGCAGTCATGGCGCTTGGGACAGCCGCGGCACGGCGGCGGCTCTCCCCAGCGTCACGCGGGCAGAAAAAGAGGGGCGGGCAAAGCCCGCCCCCTTTTTTGCTGTGAACGGTTTTGCTGTGCCAAAAACAACCCGGCGGGAATTACTGCAGCAGCTGCAGCACGCCCTGAGGCACCTGGTTGGCCTGAGCCAGCATGGCCTGAGCGGACTGGATCAGGATGTTGTTCTTGGTGTAGGCCATCATCTCGTCGGCCACGTCGGTGTCGCGGATGGTGGACTCGGCGTCCTGGATGTTCTCGGTCATGACGCTGAGGTTGTTGATGGTGTGGTCCAGACGGTTCTGGGTGGCGCCCAGAGTACCGCGCACGTCGGACACCTTGTTGATGGCATCCTTAATGGCCTTCACGGCCTCGGCGGCGCTCTCCTGGTCGGCAATGGAGATCTTGTCCAGGCCCAGGGAGGAGGTGTGCATGTCGCCGATGGACACGGTCAGCTGGTTGTAGCTGTCCGCAGTGTCGCCGATCTGGAGTGTCAGGCCCTTGGTGGCTTCCTTCGCCTCAGTGGTGGTGGTGTTGGTCACCTGCATCTTGAAGTTCTGGGCCAGGGACTCCAGGTCCTTAAATGCATACGCAGTGCTGCCCGAGGTAGCAGTGTTATCATACGCATTTACGCGCTGAATGGCCAAGCCCTTGGGGAAGCCCTGGCTGCCGTCGCTGACGCCGATCTGGAACTTGGCGGTTGCCTCGTTGCCAGTCTTCGGATCAATATACTTCAGGTTTACGGTGGAACCGATCGCCTTGCTGATCTTGGTCAGAGCGGTATTCAGGTCGTCATCAACATTCAGCTTCACATAAATCTCGCCGTTTTCGGCCTTAGTGCCGTTGGCATTGGTCTTGACGCTGCTGTTGGGACCAACGGCCAGGATGAAGGACTTGGTGCCGATGGCGATCTTGGTGCCGTCCTTCAGGTCGCTCTCCTTGATCTCGAACACGGTGTTGGCCTTGTTGGCGTCCTCCTTGGCGACGCCTGCGGTGGTGGTGACGGTGCCGACCTTGACGGAGTAGTTCCCGTCGATCTCGGTCACATTTCCGGCGGCGCCGTCCTTCAGGCTGATCTGATACTTGGAGTTTCCGGCGCCCTGGAAGGAGACGTTCACATCAAAGTTGGAGCGGGCCTCGTCGGCCGTCTTGGGCTCGTCCACCTGGCTGAACTTCAATTCCGTGGCGGTGGCGCCCTGTTCGACCTTCCACTTGACGCCGTTGATCTCGACCTGCGCCTTGCTGGCGCTCTTGTCAATGAAGTTCGCGGCATTGCTGATGATGGACTTCGCGACATTGCTGGCCGTGACCTTACCATTGCTGGCGGAAACGCCGGAGGCCCCGCTGGTCAGCTTCGTGCCGGCGATATCGATGGTGACGGTGCCCAGAGCCTTGCTGCCGCTCCCCGTGGCGCTGAAGGTCATGGTGCCCAGGTCAACGGTAAACACGGCCTTGGTAGCGGAGCCGCCCGCGCCGTCCAGAATGGTTTTCTTGCCGGCGACCTCGTAAGCCTTCTCACCCTTCTCGGCAATGCTCTTGATGATGCGGTCCATACCGGTGATATCCTCGATGCTGGTCGTGGTGCTGGCCTCGACAGCGTCGGAGATCGCCATGGAGCCGTCCAGCAGCTGGATGCCGTTGAAGTTGGAGCTGTCGGCGATGCGGTTGATCTCGCTCTTGAGCTGATCGACCTCCTTCTGGAG
Source organism: uncultured Oscillospiraceae bacterium (assembly GCA_910587395.1). Lineage (GTDB taxonomy): Bacteria > Bacillota > Clostridia > Oscillospirales > Oscillospiraceae > Enterenecus. The sequence goes on from CAJULJ010000006.1 coordinate 68,407, forward strand.
CTGGAGGCGGTCGGTCTCGTTGTCATAGGTGCCGTTGGCGGACTGGGTGGCCAGCTCCACCATACGGTTGAGCATGTCGTGAACCTCGGTCAGGGCGCCCTCGGCGGTCTGCACCAGGGAGATGCCGTCCTTGGCGTTCTTCTGGGCGGTCTCCAGGCCGGTGATCTGGGCGCGCATCTTCTCGGAAATGGCCAGACCGGCGGCGTCGTCGCCGGCGCGGTTGATCTTGTAGCCGGAGGAGAGCTTCTCCAGGTTCTTCTTCATCGCGGACACGTTGTTCGTGTAGTTGCGATAGGCGCTCATAGCCATGATATTGTGCTGGATCCTCATTTTAATGCTTCCTTTCAATAAAATGTTTTAGGGGTGCTGCTGCCGTCGCGCCGGTGCGTCCATGCTCCGGCGCTGGGTGGAGCGCCGTCGTTCCGGGAGACCGTGGCCACGGCCTCCCGGCCTTTCAGCGCGGGACTATATTTCAACCGGCCTAGGACCGGATGAAATCAAAGCAAATCAATCCGCCGCCTGACTGCGGCTGGGGAAAATGCGGTTCAGCTTCTCCCGGATGCTGCGGGCCTCGGGACTGCCGCCCATCTGCTCCAGCTCCCGGCGCAGCTCGGCCAGCGCCTGCTTTTTGGCGTGGTCCCAGGGCAGCTGATGGACGCAGCGGGGGGATATTTCCTTCACGCAGGCGGGGCGCTGTCCGCCCTGCCGCTCCAGCACCTCGCCCCGGACAATGGGAACCTCCCGGGGCGCGTTGATGACGAGATGGACCCGCTCGCCGCTAAGCCTGTCGAATTGGATCACAATATCGCTGCCGACGGTGAAATATCCGCCGGGCAGAAGCGTGACGCAAAGCATACGCACATCTCCACAAGGTGTTCCGGCCCCATCCCTTGGGCCGCGCGAAGCATATTTCATGATATTATGCTGAGTGGACTGCCCCCGAGGGGCTTCGGGCGATGTCCGCTGGGCGGAGTTGCCCTCATTTTTTCCCACCCGACGGGTGCTGATTGGAGTGGCAAAAATCCGTTTGTCCATCCAATCAACGCCCGCGCTCATGGGCGCTCACCAGCGTCCCGGCCGGCGATATCAAACAGCGTCAAGCGGCGCTTGTCTTTTCGTTCCCACGGAACCGGGCCAGTCCCATGTCCCGCAGATTTTGCGCGGTGTTGACCTCCCGCGCGATGATCTCCCCGCACTTGGGGCAGGTCCAGCGTTTTTCCCGGGGGCCCAGCTTCTCATGCACATGGCCGCACCCATGGCAGGTCCTGGCCGCAGGAGCCAGATGGTCCACCACGATGTAAGCCTTGCCCTGGCGCTCCAGCTTGTATTTCAAGCACGCCCGGAACATTCCGAAGCCGGAATCCATCACGCCGCCCTGCTTCAGCGTCTGGGCCAGCTCAACCAGGTCGCTCTCCCTCACGCACACGGCGTCCCAGGCGTTGGCTATCCGCCGGGATTCCTTGTGGACGAAGTCACGCCGCTGGTTGGCGATGCGCTCATGCAAAAGCCGGATTTTTTGCAGCTGCTTTTCGTAGCGGTTGGAGCCCCGCTCCATGCGGGCCAGCCCGCTTTGCAGCCGGGCCAGCTTTTCCCTGGACTGCTCCAGCGCCGGAAGCGCCGGGCTCCTGCCCTCGCTGTCCACATAAAAGCGGCTGAGGGAGTAATTCAGCCCGAGGGTCCGTTCCGGCGCGGGGATGATCCGCTCCGGCGCCTTCGCCTCATACCCAAAGGAAACGGAGCAGAAATACTTGCCGGACCTGGTCTTGCTCACAGTCACCAGCTTCAGCGACCACCAGTGCAGCGGTCTGCGGTGGATGTTCGCCCGGATCAGCCCCAGCTTCGGCATCTGGATTCCCTGGTCGGTCAGGCGGATGGAGGGACCGGTCCGATACTGCCGGCAGTAGACGGTGAAGGAGTCCCTTCGGGCCTTCTTGGTTTTGAACCGAGGGTATCCGAACCTTGACGGCGCGCGGAAGAAGTCCAGAAACGCCTTGCGCAGGTTCTGATGAACCGTGCAGAGAGGCTGGCTGTCCACCTCTTTGAGAAACGGCGCTTCCTTTTTGTAGTGCGCCGGCGTGGGGATGTAATGTTCATCCGTAGCGGCGTAGAACTCCTGCACATCGCTCAGCATTTTGTTCCAGAGGTACCGGCAGCAGCCAAAGGTTTTTTCGATCAGCTCAGCCTGCTCTCCGGTGGGGTAAAGGCGGTACTTGACAACGGTGTGCCCAGTCGTCTTCCCGTTCCGTCCAGGACTCGCTTTTGTGCCGCTTCCCGCCGCCATCTCTGCTCCTCCGTTTCCAAAAATGCCGGACATGAACAGAAGGTATAGTTTGATTACATTTGCTCCGCCTGAAAACGAGAGCGGAAAAAAATTCGGAAAAGGGGCTAAACTTTTCGGAATTGCGGCCGATTAAATAGATGGACGGCATGGGGAAGGCTGCGCAATCAAACTATACGTTTTTTGCACGCGAGCCATTGAAACACAAGCAAAAACGCCTGTTGAAGTGACTTCAACAGGCGTTTTCATTTATTTATGACGCGGATTGTATACGCAGACGACAGTTTTCGCTAAAATAAAATGATGTTCTAAATTTTTCCAAGGAGGAATCTGGAATGTCAGGAAAAGCCTACGGCTATGTCCGCGTATCGACCAAGGGACAGAAAGAGGACCGGCAGCTGATCGCCATGAGGGAGTTCGGCATCCCACCGGAACGCATCATGGTGGAAAAACAGTCCGGGAAGGATTTTGAGCGGCCCGTTTACCTCCGGCTGATCCAGTCGCTGAAACGGGGAGACATCCTGGTGGTCAAGAGCATCGACCGGCTGGGCCGCAATTATGACGAAATATTAGAGCAGTGGGGCTGTCTCACAAAGGAAAAACGGATTGCCATCGTGGTGCTGGACATGCCCCTGCTGGACACTCGGGAGGACCGGGACCTCACCGGCATCCTGGTTGCGGACATCGTGCTCCAGCTGCTCAGCTACGTGGCGCAGACGGAGCGGGACTTTCTGCGTCAGCGGCAGGCGGAGGGAATCGCGGCGGCAAAGGAGCGAGGGGTGCGCTTTGGGCGAACGCGCATCCCCATGCCGGCGGCATTCGAGGGATTGGCGGAGGATTGGCGGCATGGGCGCATCACCGCGGTCCAGGCGGGGCGGGAGCTGGGCATATCCCGGACCACCTTTAAAAATCGGGCCGAGGAGTGGTGCCTGTCCAACGGCTTTGGAAAGGGGCGCGTATAATTTTGATCTTGTACTGCGGGTCCGCTCCACATCCCCCTTCTCCCGGCCGGTCTGGGCTGCGCTGCCGGGGCGGGCCGGTTGACGCAGGCCGCCGCAGGCGGATGCCTGGGTCGCGATGCCTGATCTGCATCTGCGCTTTATTACAGATTGTGAAACTTGCTTATAATTTCTTCCATATCTGTCGCTTCACCGGCAATCAGAAAAGCGCACAGTGAGAAAAGGGAAGCCGAGCTTTTGATATGAAGGCAGGTTTAACAGCCAAAGGAATTATCTGGGTTTTGTCCCGTTTTTCGCAAAAAGTATTGCTTGCCAAGGGTACCGTCCGCGTATTGTACTAAAATGCCCAAAAGCATTTGACAACACCTGGATGCCTTGGTAATATTGTACCGGAAGGCAACATCATTTGTGGCCGGGGCGGTGAAACGGACGCCATCACCCTCGTGCGGACCGGGGACCTGGGCATGGGCCTGTCCGGCTGTGCCCGCAGGGGCCGCGGCATCGGCGGCGGAGACGGCAAATAAGCGCAGCCTTTCACAGCACAATCACACAATAATTTTATGAGGTGATAATATGCCAATGCAAATGACCTGGCGCTGGTACGGCGAGGGCAACGACCAGATCAAGCTGTCCGACATCAAGCAGATTCCGGGCGTGGAGGGCATTGTCTGGGCGCTTCACGACAAAATGCCGGGGGAAATCTGGCAGTCCGAGGAGATCGCGGCGGTGAAGAAGCAGCTGGACGAGTACGGCTTCAACATGGACGTGGTGGAGTCCGTCAATGTCCACGACGACATCAAGATCGGCCTGCCCAGCCGGGACCAGTATATCGAGAACTACAAGCAGACCATCCGCAACCTGGCGCCCTTTGGGGTGAAGGTGATCTGCTACAACTTCATGCCGGTGTTCGACTGGACTCGGACGGACCTGTTCCACCCGGTGGGGGACGGCTCCACGGCGCTGTATTACGAGGCGTCCAAAATCCACGAGGACCCCAAGGAGATGGCGGATTACGTCATGTCCTTCACTGAGAAGTACCACATGACCTTCCCCGGCTGGGAGCCGGAGCGTATGGCCAAGCTGGATGAGCTGTTTGAGAAGTACAAGCCCGTCACCAAGGAAAAGCTGTGGGATAACCTGAAATACTTCCTGGAGGCCATCATGCCCACCTGCCGGGAGTGCGGTATCAAAATGGCCATCCACATGGACGACCCCCCCTGGGACATCTTCGGCCTGCCCCGGCTCATGGTGGACGCCGCCGCTGTGGACAAGTTCTTATCTATGGTGGATGACCCGTACAACTGCTTGACGCTCTGCTCCGGCAGCCTGAACGCCAATCCGGAGAACAACGTGGCCGCCATTGTGCGCAGGCACGCGGACCGAATCGCATTCGCCCACATCCGCAACATCAAGCACTTTGACAACGGCGATTTCTCCGAGGCCGCCCATCGGGACTGCTGCGGCGACACGGGCATTCTGGACATCCTCAAGGCGTACCATGACGCGGGCTGGGAGGGCTACATCCGCCCGGACCACGGCCGTCATCTCTGGGACGAGGTCCCCGGCAAGGTCCGCCCCGGCTACGGATTGTACGACCGCGCCCTGGGCATCATGTATATGCTGGGCGCCTGGGACATGATGGATAAGGAGGCGGAACAGAAATGAAACTCACCGATCTGCTGAAGCCCGGCTATGACGCCAAGGCCTGGGAGGGCTACCAACTCCCCAAGTTCGACCTGGAGGCCGTCCGGGCCAAGACCCACGACCAGCCCACCTGGCTCCATTTCGGCGCGGGCAACATCTTCCGCGCCTTCCCCGCTGCCCTGCTGGAGGATCTGCTGGACCAGGGAGCCTACGACCGGGGCGTCATTGTGGCCGAGGGCTTCGACTTCGAGATCATCGACAAGGCTTACACCCCCTACGACAATCTGAGCCTGCTGGTGGTGCTCCAGTCCGACGGCACCATTCAGAAGAAGGTGGTGGCCGCCGTCACTGAGAGCCTGAAGGCCGACCCCCAATTCACCGCCGACTGGGCCCGCCTGGAGGAGATCATCACCGCTCCGTCCCTCCAGGTGGTCAGCTTCACCATCACCGAGAAGGGTTACTCTGTCGCCCCCGCCGATTTGGATCAAGGCCTTTCCCCCATGCTCATCATGGGCAAGGTGGCGGTCCTGCTCTACAAGCGTTATCAGGCCGGAGCCCTGCCCCTGACCCTTCAGAGCATGGACAACTGCTCCCACAACGGCGACAAGGTGAAGGCCGCCGTGCTGGCCTACGCCGAGGCGTGGCGCAAGGCGGGGCTGGTGAACGAAGGCTTCCTGGCCTATCTGAACGACGCCAGCAAGGTGTCTTTCCCCTGGAGCATGATCGACAAGATCACCCCCCGGCCCGATGCCCTGGTCCAGGAGATGCTGGAGAAGGACGGCTTTGAGGACCGGGACACCATCATCACCGGGAAGAACACCTACACCGCCCCCTTCGTCAACGCAGAGGAGACGGAATATCTAGTGGTGGAGGATCGCTATACCAACGGCCGCCCGCCGCTGGACAAGGCCGGGGTGCTCTACACCGACCAGGCCACCGTGGACAAGGTGGAGCGGATGAAGGTGTGCACCTGCCTGAACCCCCTGCACACTGCCCTGGCCATCTACGGCTGTCTGCTGGGCTGCACCCTGATCTCCGCCGAGATGAAGGATGAGGACCTGCGTGGACTCATCACCAAGATGGGGCACATTGAGGCCATGCCCGTGGTGGTGGACCCGGGGGTGCTCAAGCCCGCTGACTTTATCGACGCGGTGCTGAACAAGCGCCTGCCCAACCCGTTCATGCCCGACGCGCCCCAGCGCATCGCCACCGACACCTCCCAAAAGCTGCCCATCCGCTTCGGCGAGACCATCAAGGCCTATCAGGCCAAGGGGCTTGATCTGGACGATCTGGTCCTCATCCCTCTGGTGCTGGCGGGCTATGCCCGGTATCTCAAGGGCGTGGACGATGAGGGCAACGCTTTCGCACCCTCCCCCGACCCCCTGCTGGCGGAGCTCCAGCCCATCGTGGCCCCGCTGGAGGTGAAGGAGGGCGGGCAGGATCTCAGCTGCCTAAAGGCGCTGTACCGCCGCAAGGACGTGTTCGGCGTGGACCTGTACGAGGCGGGCCTGGGAGAGCGGATCGAAGCCATGGCTGCCGAGCTCTTTACCGGGCCGGGTGCGGTGCGCCGCACCCTGCACAGGTATGTCTCCGCCCGGTGACGGACGGATAAAGAGGTCATTTTGAGCGGATGAGAGCCTTGGACGCGGCGGGCCGCCGGCCGCGGCCTGGATTATGCGCCTTTCCAAAGCGTGGACCGGGAACGGGTGGACGCCATCATGAAGAGGGCTTTGGAGGGCGGCCTGCCCCAGGTTGACGCAGGCGTAGGCCGCGTTGGGATTTTGGCGTGTGTATTCCCAAAAGGGATATTTGATGATGACCGGCGTATTCATCCCCACGCCCAACTCCAGGAACAGCACCTGCGCGCCCTCATGTTCCGAGAGAAACTCCTGATAGCGGCCCTGGGCGGCGTACCAGCCCTCGTCCTGAACAAAGGCGCCGTCACCGCGCAGGTTCATGGTCATGGGCCTGCCGCAGACGGGGCACCGGGGGATCAGCTCCGTGGGCACCTTCATGTCCCTCTGTTCCGCAATCATCTGCCGGACGGTATCCTCGTTGTCGTAGGTCTCCTGATGGCAGGGCTTGGAGCACTGCCGCAGGCCGTAGTCCCCCTGGGTGTAGAACAGCCGCTCTTTCTCAAAACCCGCCAGCTGGAACTGGTGGTCCACATTGGTGGTGAGGACGAAATAGTCTTTGTCCTCCACCAGCTTCCGCAGGTCGTCGTACACCGGCTTGGGAGCCTTTTTGTACCGGTTCACTAGGATGTGGCGGCTCCACAAGGCCCAGTATTCCTCCAGGGTGTCAAAGGGGTAGAAGCCCCCGGAGTACATATCCCGGATACCATATTTCGCCTGGAAATCCCCAAAGTTTTTCTCAAACCGCTCACCGGAACAGGCCAGCCCCGCCAAGGTGGGCAGCCCCGCGCCCGCGCCGATGACCACAGCGCCGGCGCTGTCAAGGGCATCCCTCAGCCGTTCTATTTTCTCCGAGAAGCTCCCGGTAGATTTCCGCGTCAATATTCTTGAAAACATTGAAGATCACCTTCCTGATGGACGTAGGGGTTTGCAGAAACTGTTTGACAGTGCTCACCGCGATCTCAGCCGCCTCCCGGTTGGGGAAGCGGAACTCCCCAGTGGAAATACAGCAGAAGGCCACGGTTTCCAGACCGTGCTCCGCCGCCAGCTCCAGGCAGGAGCGGTAGCAGGAGGCCAGCTCCTCCCGGTCCCGCTGGGTCACCCGGCCCTGGATGATGGGTCCCACGGTGTGGAGGACATATTTTGCTGGGAGGTTATAGCCCTTTGTCAGCTTAGCCTGGCCGGTGGGCTCGGGATGGCCCTGGGCCTCCATGAGCTGATTGCACGCCTCCCGGAGCTGAAAGCCCGCCGCCGAATGGATGGCGTTGTCAATGCAGCCGTGGCAGGGGTGGAAGCAGCCCAGCAGGGCGGAGTTGGCGGCGTTGACGATGGCGTCCGAGCGCAGGCGGGTGATGTCTCCCTGCCAGAGTGCGATTTGGGGGTGGGCGGCGGTGGCAGGCAGGGCGTCCGCCGCCACGATGCCCTTTTCCTCCCGCTCCACCGACAGCAACTCGTCCTGAAGCGCCAGGAATCCCGATGACAGCGGCGCAGGGTGACGGGTGTTCATCAGGGAGCGCAGGAGCCTGCGCTGGGTAATTTCCTCCATGGGAAATTGGTCCGCCTGGGATTGAAGCCCCTTGCGCTCCTCCAACAGAAGCCGGTTCAGATGTTGCAGTTATTCCAGTTTGCTCATGGGAACCTCCTGTTCAGCCCAGCTTTTCCACAGCCTTCACCGGGCAGGCCCGGAAGCAGTTGCCGCAGTGGATGCAGTGGCTGGCGTCGATGGTGCGGGGGACGGCGCCGCTGACACAGACCTGGGGGCAGACGCTGCGGCAGCCCTGGCAGCCGATGCACTTCCCGGCGTCGATGCGGTAGCCCGTTTTGTGGACGGCCTCGCCGCCGAAGGAAAAGCTTTGGCGATAGGGCGGAAACTGGGACAGGTCAAAGAATTCTCCCTCGCCCTTGTAGATCTGGAACACCTCCAGGGCCTCCCGGCTCTGTTCGGTGGAATAGATCTTCGCCATATAGGGATTCTTCTCAAAAGTCTCCTCCAGCCGCTTCCGCCCGATGTTCCGCACTGATCCCCGCACAGAGGCGGCCACCGTGGAGAGGGTGTCGCCGCCCTTCATCCCGGAAAGGGCCGCGAAGGGCCGGGCCGTCAGCCGCTCATAGAAGGATTTCCCCCGGGCGGTCAGGAAATACAGGCCGTCCCCGTCCGCCAGCATCAGGTCGATGACGCAGGTCTGGGACAGGCCGTTGCCGTCCAGGGCGGCGAACACGGTGGAGTGGATCTCCTCCTGCAAAACGTGAAAAATGTCCATTGAGTGCCGTATCAACCGCAGGCCGGGCCGCTTGCCCAAAGTCTCAGACAACGCCATTGACTGGGACCGGCACATCGAGAACCGCAAGTCCCCTGTGCGTTGTAAAGTGGAACACCCCTATCGAATCGTAAAGAACCTCTTTGGGTTCCGAAAGACCGTTTACCGGGGACTGCGAAAAAATCTCAACCGACGATGTATGCTGTAAGGGATGTATTTCAAGTGCATCAAATATAACATACAGTCAGCTCATTTGTGGCAGAATGAAGCGACTGGCGAAAGGACAGCTAAAACAGCAAAATTAACCTATACGAAAGTTGGAGACTACTACGTCCCCGATCTGATACTTGACGGGGAACCGAAGCAGGATGTATTCTATGGCAAGTATGGTGATCTTCGACGTACCTATCTCAAGCAGTACAAGCATGAGTTGTGGAGGGAATTAGCCGGCAATGGAACACTAAAAGCCCACCTGCTGGATATTGATGAAACAGCCAACGAGTGGATGGATAGGATGCTGCCACAGATAATGAAGTCTGCTGGTGTGACCGAGGCATTAAAAGCCTGTGATCAGATGGCGTGGGTGGAGTTGGTAAACATCTGCAAGGCCAAGGTGGAGGAAGTCATTTTTGCGGAATTGATATATTCCTAAAGTATGGAGCTATGTAGCAGCATGGGGAGCTGATTGCGCCCCATGCTGTTGCATTTTGGTCTACTACACTCTTGCACGGCAGCACATATTTTGCTATGATAAAGCTATTCTGATATGGCATTGAGGTAACACAATGACACTGCAACAGCTAAAATATGTGATAACCATTGCCGAAAAGGGCTCCATCACAGAGGCGGCAAAAGACCTGTATGTCTCCCAACCAAGCCTTTCCGGCGCAGTCAAAGAGGTGGAAAAGGAAACTGGGCTTATGATCTTCAACCGTTGCCGTGCGGGAGTTGCCTTGACAACGGAAGGAATGGAGTTTCTGGGATACGCCCGACAAGTTGTGCAGCAAATGGAACTTTTGGAATCCAGATACATTGAGAGCCGGCCGGAAAAAGTGCGTTTTTGCGTATCCACCCAACACTATACGTTTGCAGCGAACGCTTTTGTTGAACTGGTGCAGCGTTTTGGACAGGAACGGTATGAATTTATCCTAAATGAGACGCAGACCCACCAGATTATTGAGGATGTCAGGAACCGCTTCAGTGATTTAGGTATTCTTTTTCTTAGCCAGAGCAACGAAAACGTACTGCGTAAAAGTTTTGAGGAATATGGACTTGATTTCCACGAATTATTTACCGCTGCTCCCCACGTCTTTTTACGAAAGGAGCATCCATTGGCAACTCTGGGAGAGATCACGCTGAGGGACTTGAAGCCCTACCCCCGGTTAAGTTTTGTACAGGGGGCTTATGAATCCTCTAACTTCGCAGAGGAATTGTTCAGCAATGAAGCTGCTGACAAAAGCATTAAAATCAGCGACCGTGCCGCCATTGTCAATTTCATGGTAGGACTGGACGGCTACACAATTTCAAGCGGCATATTCCCAAGATATTTGCATGGTGATTCTATTGTCTCCATTCCTCTTGCGGAAAAGGAGACGATGCGAATCGGGTATCTTCTGAACAAGGATCGGGAACTGTCCGAGTTGGGCAGAATTTATATTGAGGCTCTGATGCAATATCAGCAGGATCAAACATAGGCTCGCCCTATGCTTTAGCATAACAAATCAATATTACCTATCCCATAGCATTCCGTCGTATAATGACGAGCGGAAGGAGGCGTTATTATGCCTGGCTATGCGATAGGTAATTTTTTTGTTTATTCTGTAATCAATGCGTTTACTCCGGGGCCGGGGAACATTCTTGCGCTGAACACGGTGACGAACTACGGGTGGAAAAAAGGAACCCCTCTGTTTCTGGGCATCTTTGCTGGTTACTATGTTGTTCAGTTGATTTGCGCGGTGTTTGTTTATGGTGTCAGTACCTTCCTGCCTGGGGTGTTGGGAGTGATGAAATATGTTGGCGCAGCATATATCCTCTGGCTGGCCCTACATATTGCACTCAGCCGCCCGAGCGGGGACGGCAGCGAGAAATCAGCGTCCTTCTGGAAGGGCTTCATGCTGCAATTCGTCAATGTAAAGATATATCTGTTCGGCATTACTGCCTTGACCGGCTATGTGACCAATTACAGTACAGCACTGTGGATGCTGCTTTTCTTTGAACTGGTTATCGCCACCATAGGAACGATTGCAACCACGGCGTGGATTGGAGCAGGCGTGGCCATTCAGAAGGTCTATCTTCAACATTATAGGCCCATCAATATCATTCTGGCACTCACTCTGCTGGAATGTGTGTATAGCATCCTGAAATAGTAAACATCAAATGTTAATGTGGAGGCCATTATGACAAATCAAGATGTTTTCAGCAAGGACAGCACCTATGTATCCCATACCTACAACCGCTTTCCCGCCGCCATCCAAAGCGGGCATGGAGCCACCGCGAGGGACTTTGATGGGAAAGAGTACATCGACTTCGGCAGCGGCATCGGCGCAAACGCCCTGGGCTTCTGCAATGACGAGTGGGTGAACGCTGTTACTACGCAGCTCCGGCTGGTGCAGCACACATCGAACCTGTTCTATACCCTGCCAAACACTCAGTTGGCAGAGAATTTATGCCAAATCACAGGATATTCCAAGGTTTTCTTTTGTAATTCCGGCGCAGAGGCCAATGAAGGCGCGATCAAGCTGGCGCGCAAGCTGGCGCGCAAGTATGGCAGGGAGAAAAAGGGTGAGCGGTGCAATCAGATCATTACGCTGCAAAATTCCTTCCATGGCAGGACAATCACAACACTGGCCGCAACCGGACAGGATTCTTTCCATCAGCACTTTTTCCCATTTACGGAAGGATTCCGGTATGTGCCGATCAATGACTGTCAGCAGTTGTCCGATGCGATTGATGCATCTGTCTGTGGTATCATGGTGGAACTTGTCCAGGGCGAGGGCGGCGTGACCGCTATGGACAAAGAGTACGCGCAATATCTGGAAACGCTCTGCAAGGAAAATGACATTATGCTGATCGTGGACGAGGTGCAGACAGGCATCGGCAGAACGGGAACCTTCCTCTGTTGTGAGCAGTACCATATCCGCCCCAATATTATTACCCTTGCAAAAGGGCTGGGCGCCGGCCTTCCAATTGGCGCTATCCTCATGGATGAAACTGCTGGGGAGATTTTCAGCCGGGACAACACGGCTCCACCTTCGGTGGAAACCCTGTCGTTTGCGCTGGTGGAATTGAGGTGCTGCGCAAATGCTTATCCGAGCAAGCACATTTATGAAGGAGTATCAGCTATGGAATACCGAATCGCACAGAACGTTGCAGAAATCGGTGTAAAAGTCATTTTTGCAACCATCAACGGGGTAGATAATACTGGTAGAAGTTCAAAATGGAATGTGGAGCGCACGGCAAGGCTGGCCAACCTGTGCAAGCATTATGAGAATCTGGATGTTCATGAGGATTCTATTCTGGAGGGCTACAATATCCTACACGATAAGGCGGGTGTAAAGCGAAGAAAAAATGTTCCTTCCAGTGAAAACCTGATTAAAATGCTGCTGAAGCACCAAAATATACCATTCATCAATCAAGTAGTGGACATTTACAACGTCATATCAATGGAAAGCCGCCTTTGCGTAGCAGCGCACAATTTGGATAAGGTTGAAGGGAATTTGACGGTACGATTTTCGGATGGAACAGAAACGTATCTCCCTCTTGGGGCAGAGCAGCCAGTTCCCATGAAAGCACATGAATATTGCTATTGTGACGATTCCAATGAAGTTCAAGGCAGTGTTTGGGGAAACGCTGGCAAATCCGGCATTGACGGTTTTTGACATTGAGCGGTTCGCCAAAATCGCACACCGGCATCAAGTTCCGTTGATCGTGGACAATACCTTTGCTACCCCAATTCTTTGCAAGCCCTTTGCATATGGGGCGGACATTATCGTACACTCCACCTCAAAATATATGGACGGCCATGCAGTGCAGATCGGCGGAGCGATTGTAGACAGCGGAAACTTTGACTGGATGTGCGGAAAATTTCCCGGCCTGACAGAGCCGGACGAATCCTATCACGGAATCTCTTATACAGATATTACTCCCGAATTAGAACATAGGAAATCTGGTTGTGTTGAAAGAAAGTGGAGACCTTATCAGAGCAATGTTGTAAGGTACGCATGAAGGAAGCTGTTTTATGG
>CAJULJ010000007.1 GCA_910587395.1 uncultured Oscillospiraceae bacterium
CCACCACCTGGGTGCCGGACCCGGCGGCGATGCGCTTTTTCCGGCTGGAGTTGAGTACAGAGGGGTTTTCCCGCTCATAAGGGGTCATGGACTGGATGATGGCCTCAATGCGGGCCAGATTGCCTTCATCCACCGACAGGTCCAGCTTCTTGCCGCCCATGCCGGGGAGCATCCCGGCAATGTCCTCCATGGAGCCCATACTCTTGAGCTGGATGAGCTGATCGTAGAAATCAGCCAGGGTGAACTTGTTTTTGCGCAGCCGCTCCATCTGCTCGGCTGCTTTTTTGGCGTCCAGGTTCTGCTCCGCCTTTTCGATAAGGGAGAGCACGTCGCCCATCCCAAGAATGCGGCCGGCCATACGGTCGGGGTGGAACACCTCCACCGCGTCCAGCTTTTCGCCGGTGCCCGCGAATTTGATGGGCTTTCCCGTGACTGCCCGAATGGACAGAGCCGCGCCGCCTCTGGCGTCGCCGTCCAGCTTGGTGAGCATGACGCCGTCGATGTCCAGCGCGTCGTCAAAGGCTTTTGCGGCGGTGACTGCGTCCTGGCCGATCATGGCGTCCACCACCAGCAGGATCTCGGTGGGAGTTACCGCCTCCTTGACCCGCCGCAGTTCATCCATCAGCGTTTCATCCACATGGAGCCGGCCGGCAGTATCCAGGAATACCATGTCGTTGCCGTGGCGCTTGGCGTGTTCCACAGCGGCTTTCGCGATATCCACCGGGTCGATCTGACCCATCTGAAACACGGGGATGTCCAGCTGGTCGCCTACCACCTCTAATTGCTTGATGGCGGCGGGGCGGTACACGTCGCAGGCGGCGAGCAACGGCCGCTTGCCCTGCTTTTTCATCAACCCCGCCAGTTTGGCGCCGTTGGTGGTCTTGCCCGCGCCCTGGAGACCCACCAGCATCACAATGGTGGGCGGGGCGGAGGAGATGGTCAGTTTGCTGTCGCCGCCGCCCATGAGCTGGGTGAGCTCCTCATTGACGATTTTCACGATCATCTGGGCGGGGGTGAGGGACTCCATCACGTCCTGCCCCACGGCCCGCTCAGTGACCGAGGCCACAAAGCTCTTGACCACCTTGAAATTGACGTCCGCTTCCAGGAGGGCCATTTTGATCTCCTTCATGGCCTCCTTTACGTCGGCCTCGGACAGACGGCCCTTGCCGCGCAGACGCTTGAATACGTTGGACAGCTTGTCGGTGAGACTTTCAAATGCCATAACAGTTACTCCTGCTCCAGTTTGGCCGTGTTTTCCTTGATGGTGCGGGCGATTTCGTCCAGCATGGCGTCGTTGTAACTGCGCCGGTCAATGGACTGGAGCAGCCGGTCGGCGGCGGCGTCGATGGCGGCAATGGCCGATCTGGACTGTTGAAAGCGGCGGATGATATGGGTTTTGTCCTCAATCTCGGTCATGGCCGCCTCGGCACGGACGATGACATCCCGCACGCCCTGGCGGGAGATGCCGTAATTCTCCGCGATCTCGGCCAGGGACAGGTCCTCGTTGTAATAGAGGTCATAGAATTCCCGCTGGCGCTCAGTGAGCAGATCGCCGTAAAAATCAAACAGCATGGCCATACGGTATGCCTGATTTTTCATGGAACCCCGCCTCCACAAGATGTTGTGTAAAGTTTATGAACTTTACAATGTGGTACTATACCACAAACGCTGCAAAAAGTCAAGAAGAAAATACCCGGATTTCTCCATTTGCACGCTGTTTCAAAAAAATTTACCATTCTGAGCAAAATAACAGGTGTCAAACCATGAGCTATGATGTATAATACTGATTCAGAGAATTTTTCACCAATGAGGAGGAAGGCTATGCAGCAGCATTGGAAGCGGCTGGCGGATGGCGTGGAGCTGGCCGTGACTCAAACAGATAAATTCAAAACTGGACTGTTGGCGGTTGCGCTCACCGTTCCGCTCAGTGCGGATACTGCCACGACTGGGGCGCTCATTCCGGAGGTGCTTTACCGAGGCAGCCGAAAGTATCCGGATATGGAAAAGCTGTCTGCCGCCACTGATACGCTGTACGGCGCGTCGCTGAGCACCGGGGTGCGCCAGCGGGGGGAGAGCCAGTGCGTCAGTGTGCTGTGCAGCTTCATTGATGACCGTTATGCGCTGGACGGCTCGGCGGTGCTGGAGCCCGCCGCCGCCCTCATGGGGGAGGTTTTGCTGGACCCGGACCTCCAGGACGGTGTGTTTCGTCGGGATTACGTGGAGTCAGAGGGGGCAAATCTGGCCGACCGAATCCAGGCCCGGGTCAATGATAAGCGGGGATGGACGATTTTCCGGCTCATCCAGGAGATGTGCGCCGGGGAAGCCTATGCCTTGGACAAACTGGGAAATGCAGAACAGGCCAGGAATATGACGGCTGAAAAGCTTTGGGCTGATTACCAGTTCCTGTGTTCCGGCGCAAAAGTGACGTTTTATTACGGCGGCGCTGCTCAGCCGGCGCGGGTGGAGGACGCTGTTCGCCGCTCCTTTGCGCCGATTCTGACAGGACGGACTGCGCCGGTGGATTGTCTGGTGGTGGCGGAACCGAAAGGTCCCGTGCGTACGGTAACCGATTCCATGGACGTGACCCAGGGGAAGCTGGCCATGGGGTTTCGCACCGGCGGGGTAACCATCGGCAGCGGAGATTATCCCGCTCTGCTGGTTTGCAACGCCCTGTATGGCGGCAGCGCCAACTCCAAGCTGTTCGTCAACGTGCGGGAGAAGCAAAGTCTCTGCTATTATGCCTCGTCCATGTTGGATAAAATCAAAGGGCTGATGGTGGTATCCTCCGGGGTGGAGTTCTCCCAGTTTGACCGGGCGCAGGAGTCCATTTTAGACCAGTTGAGCGCAGTACAAAAGGGCAATTTCACCAAAGAGGAGCTGACCGCCGCTGCCCGAACAGTGTCCAACAGTCTCCGAGGCCGGGCGGACAGTCAGGGTCAGATGGAGGACGACCAGCTCACCCGGCTTCTGTTTCACTTTGACCAGGATGGAGAGGACCTGATTGAGGCGGTGGAGTCGGTGACGGCGGATCAGGTGGTGGAGGCAGCGCAGAAGCTGAAGCTGGATACTGTTTACCGCCTGACAGGGAAGGAGGACTGACACCATGGATAAGCTGGAATACACCACTCTGGGCCAGACTGTCCACCACTGCCTTCTGCCCAACGGGCTGAACATCTATGTGGATGTGCGCCCGGAGTTTGGCAAGCAATTTGCTTTTTTTGCCACCCGCTACGGTGGAATGGACCTGCGTTTCCGGGGAGAGGACGGCGAGTGGCTGGACACTCCGGCGGGAGTGGCCCATTTTCTGGAGCATAAGACCTTTGACACGGAGGATGGGAACGCCCTCCAGCGTATGGCCGCCAACGGCGTGGACCCAAACGCGTTCACGTCATCCTCTATGACGGGCTATTATTTCGACGGAGTGCAGGGCTTTGAGGAAAATTTGCGCACTTTGCTGTCCTTTGTGTCCGTGCCGTGGTTCACCCCTGAGAGCGTGGATAAGGAACAGGGCATTATCGGACAGGAAATTCGTATGTGTGAGGACGACCCCAACGATGAAGCGTATTACCGTCTGCTGGAGGCCATGTATGTGAACCACCCTGTGCGTAACCGGGTGGCGGGAACGGTGGAATCCATCTCCCATATCACGGCGGACACCCTCTATCAGTGTCACCGGGCTTTCTACCGGCCGGGGAACATGGTGCTGTGCGCGGCGGGAAATATCGACCCCCAGCAGGTGGTGGACATTGCCCGGGAAGTCCTGGCCAGCGAGCCCTCCTCGGCAGCGCTTACCGATCACGGTCAGATGGAGCCGAATCAAGTAGAGGAGCGGCTCACCCGGCGGACGATGCCGGTGTCCATGCCGCTGTTTGCGCTGGGGTTTAAGGGGACTCCGGCGGCAAAAGGGGCTGGTCTGCGCCAGCGTTTGGTGGCGGAGCTTGTGTGTGATGTGCTGTTCAGTCCCTCCGCGCCACTCTATAACCGGCTGTATGAGCAGGGGCTGCTCAACAGCTCCTTCGGCGGCTTTTACAGCGACGGCCCCGGCTGTGCCTTTATCGTGGCGGATGGAGAGAGCCGGGACCCGGAGCGGGTACGGGACGAGGTGCTGAAAGAAGCGGGCCGTCTGGCAGCGGAGGGCATCGGCCAAGAGCTGTGGGACCGGCTGAAAAGGGCGGCCTATGGCGCCATGGTGCGCCGTCTCAATTCCATGGAAGATACCTGTGTCGAACTGGCCGAGGCCTATTTTGACGGGGAGGACTACCTCAGTTTCCCTCAGGTGTTCCAGAGTATTGAGCGCCCGGACGGAGAGGGACTTCTGCGGTCCTGGTGCGTGGAGGAGCGCGCGGCTTTGTCGATTATCGCGCCGGAAAACTAAACAGATATAAAGAGGAATGACCATGACAAACATCGTTTCTTTTCCCGGCCTGGGGCTGGAATTTGAGCTGAACCGGGTGGCATTTTCTGTGTTCGGCCATAATATCTACTGGTACGGCATCATCATTGCCGCTGGCTTCCTGCTGGCGGTGGCCTATGGGCTGTGGCGGGCGCCTCGGTTTTCCATGGACCCAGATGTCATTACCGACGCCATTTTTGTGGTGGTGCCGTCTGCCATTGTGGGCACCCGGGCCTACTACGTGATTTTCAATCCATCGGTATGCTTCAATCCAGACGGCTCGTTCAGCTTTTTGAACATGATCGCTTTTTGGGACGGTGGGCTGGCTATTTACGGCGGCGTCATTGCCACGGTGATTTCGGCCCTCATCTTTTGCAAGGTCCGCAAAGTGGATTTCTGGAGCGGCATGGACATCACCGTCTACGGCCTGCTCATTGGGCAGATGATCGGCCGGTGGGGGAATTTTGTCAATGTGGAGGCCTACGGCAGCGTTACCGACCTGCCATGGCGGATGTGCTCCGAGTCCATCGCCAGTGAGCTGTGGCGGAAGGGCCTGCTGGAGTCCCAGGAGATGTATCAGAGTATTTTGGACGGGACATTGGGCGTTCATCCCACATTTTTGTATGAGTCCATGTGGAACCTGCTGGGTTTCATCTTGCTGGTCCTGTTGGCGAAAAAGGGCCGGAAATTCAACGGCCAGATGTTCCTCAGCTACGTGATTTGGTACGGCCTGGGCCGAACGGCCATCGAGGGTCTGCGTACAGACAGCCTGTATTTCTTCGGCACACCTATCCGCTCGTCCCAGATGGTGGGAATTATGTCGGCGCTGGCGGCCATTGGCCTGTATGTACTGCGCCTGAAAACCGCCGGGCCTGCCTCGCCCCCCTTTGTGAAAGGGGAAAAGGCGGCGGCGTCCCAGCTGGTGATGGAAGAAGCCGCGCCGGAAACCGCAGAGACGGCGGAACCCGCTTTGGCGGAGGAGCTCAAGGACGAAAACAAGGAGGAGAAGCGAGATGGCGGCGACCCTGATTGATGGAAAAGCCCTGGCGGCCAAGCTGAAAAAGAGCGTTCTGGAGGAGGCGGGGACTCTGCCCCGCAGGCCTGGACTGGCGGTGATTTTGGTGGGGGACGACCCCGCCTCCCGTGTTTACGTGACCAGCAAGCGGAGAGACTGTGAGGAGTGCGGCTTTTACAGCGAAGAGTATGCTTTGCCTGCTGAGACCACTCAAACACAGCTGTTGGACCTGATAGCTGAGCTGAATGGCCGTAAGGACATTGACGGCATTCTGGTTCAGCTGCCCCTGCCCAAGGGCTTGGATGAGCGGGAGGTGCTGCTGGCCATCGATTCGGCCAAGGATGTGGATTGTTTCCACCCTTATAACGTGGGCCAGCTCACCATCGGCACGCCGGTGTTCCAGCCTTGCACCCCCGGCGGTGTGATGGAAATGCTCCGGGAGTACGGGATCGACCCGGCAGGGAAGCGGTGCGTGGTGCTGGGCAGGTCCAATATTGTGGGCAAACCGATGGCTCTGCTGCTGCTCCATGCCAACGGCACGGTGGTGATGTGTCACTCCAAGACGCCGGACATGAAAGAGCTGGCAGCCTCCGCCGACATTTTAGTGTCCGCTGTGGGTAAGACGGGTCTGGTTACAGCCGACATGGTGAAGGAAGGGGCCGTGGTGATCGACGTGGCTATGAACCGCAGCGACACGGGAAAGCTGTGCGGTGATGTATGCTTTGAAGAAGCAGCTGTAAAGGCATCCTACATCACACCAGTTCCTGGAGGCGTAGGCCCCATGACCCGCGCCATGCTGATGAAAAATACCCTGACGGCGGCAAAGCTCCATCTGCTTTTTCTTTGAAAAGAAAAGCAGGCAGAAAGAAACTTTTAGACCGTGACGAAAGCGGGTGGAAACCGTTGCGTTTCCGTGCGACAACGAAAACAGGGCGGTCATATGGAGAATAATTGAATCAATGATTTTTCGGGCGGGGCAGAAACGAATCGGTTTTTGCCCCGCCTTGAACAATCGAAATGAAAATAGAGGGGAGCCGCCGAAGGCAAAAAATTTTTCGTATCATCAACAATTTTCCCTCGTCGATTGTGTAGTAGGCAGAGAGATGAAAGGAGGCGATTTCCATGGGGCACACAGGATTTTCCCAGGAGGAGCTGGCCAACCTCTATCAGCGGCAGTTCAGAATGGTTTACCAAATCTGTCTGGTGCTGATGAAAAATGTGCCCGATGCGGAGGACGCCGCCCAGACCGTCTTTCGCAAGGCGATGGAGCGGGCCGAGCCCTTCCGTGATCCGGAGCACGAGAAGGCTTGGCTTATCGTCACCGCCCGGAATGAGTGCCGCAATCAGCTCAAGCACTGGTGGCGCACCCGGAGGGCGGACAGCGGGGCATTGGATTCCCTCACCTGGGAGCAGCCCCGGGACCAGGAGGTATGGGATCAGGTGGCGGCGCTGCCCGAGCACCACCGGCTGGTGCTCTATCTCCACTACTATCAGGGCTACACCACCGGAGAAATCGCGGACATGCTGGGGGAGAATTCCTCCACGGTGCGCTCCCGGCTGGCCCAGGCCCGGAGGAAACTGAAACTCAAGCTGGAGGAGGAAGGTTATGGAAAGGCATGAGCTGAACAGGATGTTCGATGGACTGACTCCTGACCCGCAGCAGGAGTGGGAGATGTTGAAAAAACTCCTCCAGGACGGTGCAAGGAGGAAAAAACCGATGAAAAATTGGAAACAGATCGTTGCGGGAGCGGCAGCGGCCGCTCTGCTGGTGACGGGAGCAACCGCCGCCGCGATGCCGGGGCTGAGCCAGCGGCTGCTGTCGTATCTCGGCGTATCGCCGGAGAATGCCCAGACGGCGGGTCTACTGGCCCCAGGGGCCATGGCGGTGGATGTCGTTAAGGAGGACAACGGAGCCAAGCTCCACATCACCCAGGTCCTGCGGGACCGCACCTCTATCATGGTGCTGGCCGACTTCACCGCCCCGGAAGGGACGTCCCTGAAAATGGGGGACCCGGATTCCGAAAAGGTGTTTATTGGGAGCGACGGTTTTTATGGCGGCGGCGAACACTATTTCATGGACGAAGCCGGGGAAAAGATCGATCTGAGAATCTACCGCAATTATATCTACCAATGGGAGATTTTAGAGGACGATGATCCAGCGGATAACCATTTGTCCGCCATGTTTGTCATCAAGCTGCCCCAGGGTGATATGCTGCGCGGAAAGGCGGTTTCCATGCGGGTGCCTGTGGGGACATTGAGCTACTCGGTTTGGGATGAGGAAACCGAAAAGCCACGTTTTGTCGAAGTCTACTCCGGCGACTGGAGCTGCGATGTTCCCCTGCCTCAGAAGGACATCGGCTGGACTCAGCAGGTCGACCGCGCCGTGGGCGAACTGGACGGGGCAAAAATTACTGTAAAGGAGTTGTACTTGTCTCCAGTAAACCTGCTGGTCACTTTGGGCCGGGAGGGCGGAGAGAACCTTAGCGGCGACGTCGAGTTCCACTGGCTGGGCCTGCTCGGCGTGAAGGATATCGTTCTTAAGGACAAGGATGGGAATACGATTGCCATGGGAGACAGTCAGTCCGGCAGTGGAATGATTGAGGACACGGAAAGCACAAATATGTTCCGCCTGTCTGAGATCACCAACCCTGCCAGCTTCCAGGGCGGGAGCATCACCCTTAACCTGGGCTGCGGCACAGTCACCATTCCGCTGGATGATTTGACGCCAGTGGAGCCGTAAAACTGACGTTTCAAAGCAAAAAGCCCGCCCAGTCCGTGTCGTGGACTGGGTGGGCTTTTGATTTACACTTTGAACTCGGTTTTTGCGTACTTGCACCAGGGCGCACATACGCATTCTCCGCACTTGGCCTTCCGCGCGGTGCACACCGCCCGCCCATGGAGTACCATCCGGTGGCAGAAATTGTTGGATTCCTCCGGCGGCAGGACGGCCCGGAGCTGGGTTTCCACCTTGGCCGGGTCCTTGGTGCCGTCGGTGAGGCCCAGCCGCCCGGAAATGCGGATGCAGTGGGTATCCGCCACCACCACGCCGGGGGTGTTGTGCACATCCCCGAGGATTAGGTTAGCGGTTTTGCGGCCTACACCGGGCAGGTGGAGCAGCTCCTCCATGGTGCCGGGCACCTTGCCACTGTATTCGTTCAGGAGCATTTGGGCACACAGCACCATATCGCGGCTTTTCGCCCGGAAAAAGCCGCAGGAGTGGATGTACTCGCCCACCTCCTCCGGGTCAGCTTCCGCGAAGGCTTCCAAGGTGGGGAAGCGCTCGTACAGGGCAGGGGTGACCATATTCACCCGCTCGTCGGTGCACTGGGCGGACAGCCGCACGGCGAACAAAAGCTCGTAGTCCTTTTCGTATTGCAGGGAGCACAGGGAATCGGGGTACAGCTCTTTCAGCGCGTCCACGATGGCGCGCACGTCGGTTTCGGTCGTCATTTGTCTCACCTCGTTGTCAAGGATACCACAATTCGGAGAAAAAATCGACCCTATTTTTTTCCTCCCGTCAGTTGTGTTTTTCTTGGAAAAAGGATATAATGAGGGGACTAAATCTTGAAAGGCGGAGACAGACATGGTTTTGGAATATATGGATTTTGTATCCCGGCACGACCCCGAGGTGGGCGCGGCCATCAAGGCGGAGTACCAGCGCCAGTGCGACAACATTGAGCTCATCGCGTCGGAGAACATCGTATCCGAGGCGGTGCTTGCCGCCATGGGCAGCGTGCTGACCAATAAATACGCCGAGGGCTATCCCGGCAAGCGGTATTACGGCGGCTGTCAGTGCGTGGACGTGGCGGAGAACCTGGCCATTGACCGGGCGTGCCGGCTGTTCGGCGCGAAATTTGCCAATGTCCAGCCCCATTCCGGCGCTCAGGCCAACTATGCCGTCTATATGGCCCTGTGCCAGCCTGGGGACACCGTGCTGGGCATGAACCTGGACCACGGCGGGCACCTGACCCATGGCAGTCCCGTGAACTTCTCCGGCAAGTATTTCAAAATGGAGGCTTACGGCGTGGACGAGGCCACCGGCCGCATTGACTACGATGCGCTGGAGAAGAAGGCCAAGGAGTGCAGACCAAAGATGATTATTGCGGGTGCATCCGCCTATCCCCGGATCATTGACTTCGAGCGCTGCCGCGCCATTGCTGATAAAGTGGGGGCCTATCTCTGGGTGGACATGGCTCACATCGCCGGGCTGGTGGCCGCGGGACTCCATCCGTCTCCCATTCCCTACGCGCATGTGACCTCCACTACCACACACAAGACGCTCCGGGGTCCCCGCGGCGGACTGTTGCTGACCAACGACGAGGAGCTGGCCAAAAAGCTGAACTCCGCCATTTTCCCCGGCTCCCAGGGTGGCCCGCTGATGCACGTCATTGCCGCCAAGGCCGTGGCTCTGGGTGAGGCGCTGACCTCTGAGTTCAAAGCCTATCAGGAGCAGATTGTGAAAAACTCCGCCGCTCTAGCCGACGGACTGACCAAGCGGGGCATGAAGCTGGTGTCCGACGGTACCGACAACCACCTGTCCCTCATTGACCTGCGGGATATGGGTGACCTGACCGGCAAAGAGCTGGAGCGCCGTTTGGACGAGGTGCGCATCACCGCCAATAAGAACAAGGTGCCCGGTGACCCCCGCTCTCCCTTCCAGACCAGCGGCCTGCGAGTGGGCAGCCCCGCCGTTACCAGCCGCGGCTTTGTGGAGGCGGATATGGACCAGGTGGCGGAGTATATCGCCCTGGCGGCCACCGACTTTGAGGCCAAAGCGGATTATATCCGAGACGGTGTGGCGGAGCTGACGGCGAAGCATCCCATCTACTGCTGATGGCGAAACATCCGAAATCAGAGCTGACCGCCATTCCTGGCGTGGGTGTAGATATGGCCGCGCATCTGAATGCGCTGGGCGTCGAGCGTATTGAGGACTTAAAAGGCAAGAACCCTGAGGCACTCTATGAAAAGGAATGCTGGCTCAAGGGCTGCAAAGTGGACCGCTGTGTACTCTATGTGTACCGTTTGGCGGCGGCCTACGCTGAGGGGCGCATTGAAAGCCCCGAACAATTGAAGTGGTGGAATTGGAAAGATAAATAGCGCCAACGCGCAAAAGCCCCGGCAGAACATTGCTGGGGCTTTTGATTTGAAAAGGTTCTATTGCGAACGGTTGTATTATGTGGTATAATGCCTTGGATACAAAAGAAGGGAGGGGCTGTCCATGTACCAGCCGCTGGCGGACCGTATCCGCCCGCAAAACCTAGATGAGGTGCTGGGTCAAAGCCATATCTTGGGCCAGGATGGCCTGCTTCGCCGGGTGATTGACAGCGGAAAGATTCCGAACATGGTGTTTTATGGTCCCTCGGGCACCGGCAAGACTACCGTTGCAAATATCATCGCGCAGCGTTCGGGCCGTACCCTGCGTCGGCTCAACGCCACCACCGCATCCCTGGCGGACGTTCGCGATGTGATGGACCAGGTGGGCACCCTGCTGGCACCAAATGGGGTGCTGCTGTACCTGGATGAGATTCAATACTTCAATAAAAAGCAGCAGCAATCCCTGCTGGAATTCATCGAAAATGGTAAGATCACCCTAATTGCATCCACCACAGAAAACCCCTACTTTACCATTTTTAATGCTATTTTGTCCCGTTCGACCGTGTTTGAGTTTAAAATGCTGACGGCAGAGGATCTTCTGCCCGCTGTGGACCGGGGCATTGCCCTTCAGGCGGCGGAGCTGGGTGTGGATGCTGTATGCGAACTTGGTGTGAGGGAGCATTTGGCGGCCTCCTGCGGCGGGGATGTGCGCAAGGCCCTTAACGCAGTGGAACTGCTGATGACCGCCAGCCGCATCCGGGATGGTATACTCACGATTACATTGGATGACACTAAGCTTGTGGCCCAGCGCTCCGCCATGCGGTATGACCGGGATGGGGACGACCATTTCGACATTGCTTCCGCACTGATGAAGTCCATGCGGGGCTCCGACCCGGACGCGGCGCTTCACTACCTGGCCCGGCTGCTGGAGGCGGGGGATATGCTCACTGCCATCCGACGGATTTTGTGTTCTGCCAGTGAAGACATTGGCATGGCCTATCCCCAGGCGGCATCCATTGTGAAATCCTGCGTGGACAGTGCGCTTCAGCTGGGGCTGCCTGAGGCGCGCCTTCCCTTGGCGCAGGCGGTTATCCTGCTGGCCACCGCGCCCAAGTCCAATAGTGTGCTGATGGCCATCGACGCAGCCATGGCCGATGTGCGCGCGGGCAGAACGGGGGATTATCCCCGGCATTTGCAGAATGTTCACGCGGATGGTGCGGGTTTTGAGCGGGAGCAGGGCTATCTCTACCCCCACAGCTTCCCCAATCATTGGGTAGAGCAGCAGTACCTTCCGGATGCCATCAGGAGCCATGTGTACTACGAGTATGGTCCCAACAAGACCGAGCAGGCGGCGAAGGTTTACTGGAGCAAAATCAAAGGAGACAGCTAAGGAGGGCGGTTTTTGTGCCCATGGATATTCATACCGGCGATGTGCTGGAACTGAAAAAGACCCATCCCTGCGGCAGCAAAGAGTGGAAGGTGCTTCGGGTGGGCATGGACTTTAAGCTGAAATGCCTGGGGTGCGGTCACGAGGTAATGACGCCCCGGAGCAAGGCGGAGAAATCCATCAAAAAGATAAAACGGGAGGACGAGGCTCTATGAACAGGTTCTGGAGTAAACGAATTCAGGACGTCGTGCCATACACCCCCGGAGAGCAGCCTAAGGACCGTCAGCTTATCAAGCTAAACACCAATGAATGCCCCTATCCGCCATCTCCTAAGGCGATTGAGGCCATTAAAGCGGCGGCAGGGGATACGCTGCGGCTTTATCCGGATCCGGAATGTGTGGAACTGCGTGCGGCTATTGCCAAGCGCGAGGGATTGGACATCAATCAAGTGTTCTGCGGCAATGGCTCGGATGAGATTTTGGCCTTTGCGTTTCAGGCATTTTTTGACCCGGAGCGGGAGGTGGTGTTTCCCAGAATCACCTATAGCTTTTATCCCGTTTACACCGATTTTTTTGGATTAAAGCGTCGGGAAGTGCCTATGAACCCGGATTTTTCCGACCCAATCGACCTGCTGTGCGGACAGAACGGCGGCGTGGTGCTGGCAAATCCGAACGCCCCTACTGGTATTGCTGTGGGACTGGAGGTTGTGGAAAAGCTGCTGAAGGCCAACCCGGATGTGGTGGTCATCGTGGATGAGGCTTATGTGGATTTTGGCGCGGAAAGTGCTGCGAAGCTCATTAACCGTTACCCCAACCTGCTGGTTGTTCAGACCACCTCCAAGTCCCGAGCGCTGGCAGGGCTGCGGGTTGGCTGGGCCATGGGCGATGCGGGGTTGATCGACGGTCTGCGCTGTGTGCGGGACTCCATCAACTCTTACACTGTAGATCGGCTGGCTCAAGCGGGCGCGGCAGCGGCGATTCAGGATGAGGATTATTTCCAATCTGTCCGCGTGAAGGTTATGAAAACGAGAAAATGGGTGGAAAGTGCCTTAAAGGAAAAAGGCTTTACAGTTCTTCCGAGCCAAGCAAATTTTCTGTTTGTCAGATGCCCGGGACATGCAGGAAAGGAGCTTTTGGACGGCCTGCGGGAGCGGGGTGTGCTGGTGCGCTGGTGGGACAAGCCGGACATCAAGGATTGGCTGCGTATCAGCATCGGAACGGATGAAGAGATGACGGTCTTAATAGCCGGACTGAAAGAATTGATGTGAATAAGATTGTGGCCCGCCGGAAATCCGGCGGGCCGCTTTTTTATTTTCATTGGACTTGCTTCGGCTTTTTTTGATGGAGGAAGGGACTATAATTTTGGACAGACTGGTGAGAGGAGGCTGGCCCTGTGACGGTGGTTTACGTAGATCTGCTGTTTTTGCTGAATCTGATCGCCAACTATCTGCTGCTGCTGGCGGTAGGCCGGATGGCGGGGACGGCTCTACTGCGCTGGCGGATTGGCCTGGGTGCTGCTGCTGGAGCGCTGTATGCGGCGCTGGTTTTCCTCCCTGGGCTGACGTGGCTGGCGCACTGGTCCTGTAAGTTGGCGGCAGGAGTGTTGATAACCCTTATCGCTTACGGTGGAGAGCGGCATCTCCTGCGAGTTACGGTGCTTTTTTTTGGTGCTTCAGCCGCCCTGGCGGGAGCGGTATTGGGATTAGAGCTTCTGGGAAATGTGTCGCTGACCTTGGAGCATGGAGTTTTTTATACACCGCTTGACATCCGGCTGCTTCTATTGGTGTTTGTGGCGTGCTATTTTGTGCTGTCCCTGTTTTTTCGCCGAACGGGGCGGCGCCGGAATGAGCTGGCCCAATTGAAAATCGTTTTTGATACAGGTGCAGTTGATTTGAACGCCCTGCGGGATACAGGGCACACGCTTACGGACCCCGCCGACAACCGTCCGGTGGTGGTGGTCTGCTGGCAGACGCTGGCCGGGATTTTGCCCAGTTGGGCAGACCCATCCGACCCAATTCAGTCAGTGGAGCGATGCCACGCCGCTGGGTCCCATCAGGCTCGGCTGCTGCCCTATCGGGCGGTGGGGGTGGAGTGTGGGATGCTGCTGGCACTACGCGCCCGGCAGGTTATGGTGGATGGAAAGCCGCTGGGACAGCTGCTGGTGGCGCTGTCTCCCACGACGGTGGACGATGGCGGAGGGTATCAAGCATTGATTGGAGGAATTTAAAGTGCTTTTGACCAATACATATATGTGGCTATACCGTTTGCTGACTCGTCTTGGCATACCGCTTCATGGGTCGCTTCACTACATTGGCGGCAGCGATACGCTGCCCGCACCGTTGACCCGGGAGGAGGAGGGGCGCCTGCTGGTCCAGCTGGAGGGGGAGGATAGCCGTGAGGAGGCGCGCGCGCGCCTGATTGAGCATAACCTTCGGCTGGTGGTATACATAGCCAGGCGGTTTGAGAACACAGGTGTCGGAATCGAGGACCTGATTTCCATCGGGACCATCGGACTCATCAAAGCAGTAGAGACATATAAACCGGCCAAAAATATTAAGCTGGCTACCTATGCTTCCCGGTGTATTGAGAACGAGATTTTGATGTACCTGCGGAAAAATGCCAACCGAAGGGGAGAGGTGTCTCTGGACGAGCCACTGAACACTGACTGGGACGGCAATGAGCTGCTGTTGTCTGATGTGTTGGGCACAGACAGCGACAGCATCGAAAAGCCACTGGAGGACGATGTGGACCGTGACCTGCTGTTCACCGCCATCACCCGCTTGTCTCCTCGAGAGCGTACCATTATCACCATGCGTTTTGGGTTGGACGGAAAGCGGGAGCGAACCCAGAAGGAGGTAGCCGATCAGCTGGGTATCAGTCAATCTTATATCTCCCGGCTGGAAAAACGCATCATTGACCGGTTGAAAAAGGAGATATTACGGATGATGTAAGGCCAAAAAGCAAGACATGCAAAGTCAATCGAAAGCGGTCTGACGATAAAAAATATAGCCTGCTCTGCCGCCGTATGAAAGGGCGCTCATCGGAAATACTGATTTTGAATCCATTCCGAGTAGTGAGGTGTCTGTGGTGCAGGGCAAGGTAGAGATATGCGGAGTCAACACCGCTAAGCTGAAGGTGCTGAAAAGTGAGGAGAGCATGGAGCTGCTGCGCCGGGCCAGGGCAGGGGACATGCAGGCCAGGGAGGAGCTTATCTCCGGTAACCTTCGGCTGGTGCTGTCCGTGATTCAGAAATTCGCCGGACGGGGAGAAAATGTGGATGACCTGTTTCAGGTGGGCTGTATCGGGCTCATCAAAGCAATTGACAATTTTAATATTGAGATGGATGTGCGTTTTTCCACCTATGGGGTTCCGATGATCGTGGGAGAGATCCGGCGCTATCTCCGTGACAACAGCGCCATTCGGGTGTCTCGGTCGGTACGGGATACTGCATACCGGGTGCTCCAGGCCAAGGAGAAGTACATGGCGGAGCACCAGAAGGAGCCGACTGTGGACGAAATCGCCCAGATTTTAGAGCTGCGGCGAGAGGATGTGGTGATGGCGCTGGATGCGGTGGTGGACCCGGTGTCCTTATTCGAGCCGGTGTACTCCGACGGAGGGGACACCGTGTGTGTGATGGACCAGGTGAAGGACAAGAAAAACACCGACGAAGCATGGCTGGAGCATATCGCTTTGGAGGACGCGATCAGCAAGCTGGATGAGCGCGAACGGCGCATCCTTGCCCTGCGCTTTTTCCAAGGTAAAACGCAAATGGAGGTGTCTGCCGAGGTTGGTATATCCCAGGCCCAGGTATCGCGTTTGGAAAAGAACGCGCTGAACCGGATCCGAAAAGAACTGTAAAGGGAAAACCGGATACAGAAAGCTGCCTCTCAAATCCGCTGGAGGGATTGTGAGATGTTTTTGATTCAAATTACTTTAGTTATCTTTCTTTATAGCTCTTTTAAAGAGAGCTATAAAGAAAGAAATAATTTATAAAGGAACACTATACTACTGACTCCTGCAGGACTTTCCAGGCTTTTTGGCCCAGCTTTTGAGGCTGGCCCAACAGCCTGGGTGACAAAAGGCAATTGGATTAGGGAAAACTATTGGGGGCCCCAACAAGAACGCTTCGCGTTCGCATGGCCATACAATGCTTTGCACTTAAGGCCAGGGGAACGGCCTGCTGCGGCGTACCTCTTTGGGGGGCACTTTTATTCGCCCCAAGAGTATTGTTCCACGGCGATAACCAGCGAATTGCTATACACGTAGAATTGATATGGACGCAGGCCGTCATCGATTTCAATGACCTCGCCGCCACGAAATTCCATGTCCGGAATGACATCGCTGAGGCGGTAATCCCGCATGTTTTCGAAGAACTGCTTCGCTGTGAGGCCGAGTGTAGCAACTGCTTTCACCTCATAGCGGCAGCGTTCGGGGCTGATGCACTTCTTGGGACGGGCTTCCCATGCCTCTCGCGTCAGGCAATCCATGAAGCGGTGCCTGTCATCGATGAAGTAATAGACGCGGCAAATTGGCGGCGAAATCAGCCTTGGACACCACGATTTTGGGTATGTAGGCCCGGACCTGGGGAACCGTTTTGGCTTCCGTTTGCTGGGAAACCCGTCGCAGTAGTAGGTGGGGGCCAGCGATGGCCCGACCTGCAGGAGATAGGGGCAGTCCCGGCATCGGAACCTTGGAAATAGAGAGCGCATGATTTTTCACCTCGCATTCGTGTTGGGGCAACAGAAAACTTTGTTGGTAGCGGCACTCGGAATTCCGGACTGTGCCGTATTCGCCTTGGGGCAAGTTTGGTATCATTTCTCCCATAGAGGCTTTCCCATTATTATGGGAGAAATTGCGTTTTTTTCGTTTTCAGCTCTCCGTCAGCTTTTCGGAGAGCCTCTTTTTTGCCCGCCAGATGGCCTTTTGCACGGCGTCTTTCTTCATGTGGAGCATCCCGGCGATTTCTTCTGCTGTGTAGCTGGCCCAGAAACGGAGCAGCAGCACATCCCTGTCCCGGGGTGGGAGCTGGGAGATGGCCTCCATCACGCCCAACCGTTCGGGATGAACCTGCGCCGCCTTCATATTGCTGACATCCAACGGCTCGCAGTGTGGCCGGCTCCGGTAGAGGTCAATGGCCCGATGCTTGGCGGTGAGAGCAACATAGGCTTTCGTGGCGGGGGAGTCGATATCCCCCAGCTTTTCCATGTGGGGAAGCAGGTAGAGCAGCGCTTGCTGCGCGGCGTCCTCAGCGTCGGCGGGATTTTGCAGTATCTCCATGGCGATGTGGCACATGAGGTGCCAGTATTTCTCGAAAAGCTGTTCAGCCTATAATGCTAACGATTCCGATGCCCCCGAAGGAGAAAAAATGAGAGGATTGGCGGGGGCTTTGCCTGGGGGTGCGCACAAAAAAAGAGCCCAGGAAACGAATTCCTGGACCCCTTTTGCGGGTGCTATTTGAGTGAAAACATGTTCAAGATTGGAATGACAAGAACATCAAAAGCTGTTGCTGTGCTTTTTCGTTTGGCCCTTTTGTGTGGCTTATTTTGTCCTCCAGCGCACCCTCCCAAACTCACTCCCAACGCCCTCCCAACAGGGCTTGTCCAAAGAATGGTCAGGCACCGGCTCTCAATTTTTTCTCTCAAAAACCCTCCGAATTACCCCGGCCCGCCGCCAAAAGGACAACAAAAAAGAGCCCAGAGCAATTCGCAATGAACTACTCTGGACTCTCAAATTTTACTCAGGGCTTGCTCTCAACGCTGCTCTGAAAGGGACAAAATTGGGAGCAGAATTGGGATGGTTTTGGGTGGAGCAGATATAAAAGCTATTACTGCGTCAGCTTGGCAATCTCCTCAGCAAAATTCTCCTGCTTCTTCTCGATGCCCTCGCCCTTCTCAAAACGCACAGCATCCTTCAGGATAATGGCGCCGCCCAGCTTTTTTGCGGCGGCATTCATATACTGCTCCACAGTGACGTCGCCATCCTTGACGAAAGCCTGCTGGAGCAGGCAGTTCTCAGCGTAGAACTTGTTTAGCTTGCCCATGACAATCTTTTCTTTTACCTGGTCGGGTTTGTTGGCCATCTTGGGGTCGTTGGCCATCTGGGCCATGAGAATCTTCTTTTCCTCATCCAGCACCTCCTGAGTGACCTGACTCTTGTCCAGGAAGCGGGGATTCAGGGCCGCGATCTGCATAGCCAAGTCCTTGCCGACCTCGGTGGCATCAATGCCGCCGGTGACCTCCAGGTTGACCAGCACACCGATCTTGCCGCCGGCGTGGATATAGGGTACGGACACGCCGTCCACAAAGCGGGCAAAACGACGGACCTTGATGTTCTCGCCGATGACCAGAACCATCTCCTGCTGCTGCTGGGTGACGGTCAGATTAGTGCCGTTATACTTGCACTCCATCAACGCATCCAGGTCGGCGGGAGCGCAGGCGGCCACAGTGGCGGCTACACCTTTGACGAAGTCCACAAACTTTTCATTCTTGCCGACGAAATCGGTCTCGGCGTTGACCTCGACCACCACGCCCACGCCGTTGATGTCGGCGGCGTAAGCCATGCCCTCGGCGGCGATGCGGCCAGCCTTCTTGG
The DNA here is from genome assembly GCA_910587395.1 of uncultured Oscillospiraceae bacterium. Lineage (GTDB taxonomy): Bacteria > Bacillota > Clostridia > Oscillospirales > Oscillospiraceae > Enterenecus. The sequence goes on from CAJULJ010000007.1 coordinate 18,480, forward strand.
CGGAAGCGGCCAGACCCTTCTCACGCAGCCACTCGACGGCCTTGTCCATGTCGCCGTCAGAGGCGGCCAGAGCCTTTTTGCAGTCCATCATGCCCACGCCGGTCATTTCCCGCAGGGCCTTTACATCCTGTGCAGTGATTGCCATAATATCGTTACCTCCATAAAAATTGTAAAAGAAAGCGCCCGCCCGCTTCGGGCGGGCGCTGTGGCATCAGTCGTCCAGCAGGGAAGGGGACTTACTCCGCAACGGGAGCGGACTCCTCAGACTTCTCGGCGGGGGCGGCGTCCTGGCCCTGGCGGCCCTCCTGCACGGCGTTGGCCATGACAGAAGAGATCAGCTTGATAGCGCGGATGGCGTCGTCATTGCCAGGGATGACGTAGTCAATCTCATCGGGGTCGCAGTTGGTATCAACGATGGCCACGATGGGGATGTTCAGCTTGCGTGCCTCATTGATGGCGTTGCGCTCCTTGCGGGGGTCAACAACGAACAGAGCGCCGGGGAGCTTGCGCATTTCCACCACGCCGCCCAGGTATTTCTCCAGCTTGCTGATCTCGCCCAGCAGCTTCATGACTTCCTTCTTGGGGAGCATGTCGAAGGTGCCGTCTTCCTGCATCTTCTTCAGCTGGTTCAGACGGTCCACGCGGGTGCGCATGGTCTTGAAGTTGGTCATCATGCCGCCCAGCCAGCGGGCGTTGACATAGTACATGCCGCAGCGGGCAGCCTCCTCGCGGATGGCGTCCTGGGCCTGCTTCTTGGTGCCCACGAACAGCAGGGACTGACCGTTGCCGGACAGCTCCTTCACGAAAGAGTAGGCTTCCTCCAGCTTCTTCACGGTCTTTTGCAGGTCGATGATATAGATGCCGTTGCGCTCCGTGTAGATGTAGGTGGCCATTTTGGGGTTCCACCGGCGGGTTTGGTGGCCAAAATGCACACCGGCCTCCAACAGCTGCTTCATAGATACGACTGCCATTGTTTTTTTCCTCCTAAATTTTGGTTTTTACCTCCGAAAGCTTCATTTTTCCCGCCCACTTTTCTGGGAAAGCACCGGGCGAAAAATCCGCTCTCGTGCGGAATGCCTGGATATTTTACCACAAGCCATGGGGGAGCGCAAGTGTTTTTCTCCAATTTCTTGAGAAAAAGTCAGTGTCCCCGCAGCTCCCTGCGGGCCTCACCCCCGCTGTCCACTAAAATAATGTCCTCGCCAAACCGTTTGACTGCGGACCAGGGGAACACAATATCCTCATCCCGGCCCAGCAGGCCAAATAGCCGGGGCTGTCCCTTCACCACAATGCTCACGATGGCTCCGCGTTCCGGGTCCAGTTCTATGTCACCCACGAACCCGTATCGAGTGCCGTCGGCGACGTCGATAACTTCCTTATATTGCAGTTCCGCGATGCGGCAGGTCATAGTATACCCTCCTTTTCCCTTTTCCACCCAATCATATGAGAGCGGGGATGTGCTCCATCCGCCTTTGTGGAAAAATACATGGAAAATTTTCATTTAGCCCCTAGGCAAAAGGAAGGTTTTCCAGTATAATACTGCCATGAGTACGATATGATTCTGGCTTCAGGAGAGGATGAGAGTTATGAGCGAGTTGAAATACAAGCGTGTGCTGTTGAAGGTCAGCGGCGAGGCGCTGGGCGGCGAGGCCGGCCGAGGTCTGGATTTCGACGTAATTGAAAAGGTGTGTGACGTAGTGGCCCGCTGCGCCGACGAGGGCGTTCAAGTGGGCATCGTCGTGGGCGGCGGAAATTTCTGGCGCGGACTGAAGGACGGCAAGGGGATGCATGAGCGGGTCCGGGCGGACCACATGGGTATGTTGGCCACTGCCATCAACTGTCTGGCTCTGGCCGACGTGTTGGAGCGCATGGGGGTGGATGTACGTGTACAGACCGCCATTGAGATGCGGGCCATGGCGGAGCCCTATGTTCGCTCCAAGGCCATCCGGCATCTGGAGAAGGGGAGGGTGGTCATCTTTGGCTGCGGCACCGGAAGTCCCTTCTTTTCCACCGACACGGCGGCAGTGCTCCGGGCGGCGGAGATCAACGCGGACATCATCCTGCTTGCTAAGAATGTGGACGGCGTGTACAGTGCCGACCCGCTGAAAGACCCGGAAGCGGTGAAGTACGACAGTATTACCTATGATGATGTGCTGGCCCGGCATTTGGGCGTGATGGATTCCACCGCCACGTCCCTGTGCATGGACAACAATATCCCCATCATTCTTTTCGCGTTGAAAGACCCGGAAAACATTCTCCGTGTGGTTCACGGGGAGAAAATAGGTACAATTGTAAAGCACATAGGAGGAAAGGATCATGAATGACTTCTGCAAGAGCTACGACGAGAAAATGGGCAAGACTATCGAAGTGGTGAAGGGCGACTTCGCCAGTGTCCGGGCGGGCCGCGCCAACGCCGGTGTTCTGGACCGCATCCAGGTGGAGTACTACGGCACCCACACCCCTATCCAACAGGTGGCCAGCATCTCCACCCCTGACCCCCGCACTCTTCAGATCCAGCCCTGGGACGGCAGCATCCTTAAGGCGATTGAGAAGGCCATCCAGACCTCCGATCTGGGCATCAACCCCCAGAACGACGGGCGCGTCATCCGTCTGGCCTTCCCTCAACTCACTGAGGAACGCCGTGTGGAGCTCACCAAGCAGGTGCGCAAGTATGGCGAGAACGGCAAAGTGGCCATCCGTAACATCCGCCGGGACGCCATGGAGACTTTAAAATCCCAGGAAAAGAAGTCGGAGATTACGGAGGACGACCGCAAGCAGATTGAAAAGGAACTCCAGGACCTGACGGACAGGCGCTGCAAGGAGATTGACACCCTCACTGCCGCCAAAGAAAAGGAACTGATGGCGGTTTGAGTTTTGACTGAGCGCATACAAGGGGGGCGCGCCCCCCTTGTATGCTGTCCGGGAACTTATGACATGGTTCTTTTTTGTCTACACTACCAATAAAGTTAGGATGAGTGTGTATGGCATTCTTTCGCCGCCGGGAGTCCAAGGCTCTCCAGGTGGATATGGAGCATCTGCCCGGCCATGTGGCTATCATCATGGACGGCAACGGCCGCTGGGCCAAAAACCGCGGCTTGCCACGAAAGGCGGGTCACGCCGCCGGGGCGGAAACCTTTCGGACCATCGCCACTTTTGCCAAGGAACTGGGGCTGGAGTATTTGACGGTGTACGCTTTCTCCACGGAGAACTGGAAGCGGCCTGCCGATGAGGTGTCGTCCATCATGAAGCTGCTGGAGAAATATCTTCATGAGGCCATCGAGACCATGGCGAAAGATAAGGTGAAGATGGCGTTTTTTGGAGACCTGTCCCCGCTGGCGCCCCACCTTCAGGCTCTGTGCCGAGAAACGGAGGAAATCTCCAAAGGCTATGACGGATGTCAGGTGAACATCTGTCTGAACTATGGCGGCCGGGGAGAGCTGGTGCGGGCGGCAAAGGCTTATGCGCTGGACTGTGTGGAAGGCAGGGCCGACCCGGGGCACTTGACCGAGGAGGCCTTTGGAGCGTATCTTTACTCTGCCGGAGTACCTGAGCCAGATCTTATCATCCGGCCCAGCGGAGAGATGCGTCTGTCCAATTTCCTTCTGTGGCAGTCGGCCTATGCGGAGTTTTACGTGACCGATGTGCTTTGGCCTGATTTCAGCAAGGATGATTTCCTGCGCGCCTTGGCGGTCTATCAGAGCCGCTCCCGGCGGTATGGAGGTGTGTGAGATGGCGAAACGGATCATCGTGGCATGTATTTTTGTGCCTGTCATGCTGTGGATCATGCTGATTCCGCCTCCACTGGCGTGGACGGCATTGGTGTGCTTTATTTCGGCGATGGCCGCCTTTGAGCTGCTCAGGGCAGTTGGGGAGGGGAAGATCACCCTTCCCATGCAGGTGGTCACCATTTTATCTGCTGCGTTGCTGCCCTTTGGAAGCTGGGCGGATCTGGGGATGGCCTATGTGAATCTGGTGGCTTTTGTGGTGATGGCGGTGTGCTTCTGGTGTGCCATTCGGGCCTATGATGAGGATGGCGTACCCATCGGATTTTTCCATGTGCTGGCCGCGCTGTTTGCCGGGATTATCATTCCGCTGGCCCTGTCTGCCCTGGTGGAGCTGCGTCGGATGGACCACGGGAAATATTTGGTGCTGCTGGCGGTGCTGCTGACCTTTGCGACCGACGCCGGGGCCTATTTTGCCGGGGTGTTTCTGGGGAAGCACCGGGGCGTGACAAAGGTCAGTCCCAACAAGAGTGTGGAGGGTTACATCGGCGGCTTCATCAGCGGAGTGGTGTTTGCGGTTCTCTACGGCTTGGTGGCCAGCAAAATTGCAGGGGACAGCGTTAGACTGCTGCCTCTGGCCCTGTGCGGACTGTTCGGTGCGCTGGCCACAGAGGTGGGCGATTTGGCGTTCTCTTTTATTAAAAGGCAGTACGGTGTGAAGGATTACGGCCACATCCTGCCCGGTCACGGCGGGATGCTGGACCGGTTTGACAGCATGATGTTCTGTGGTCCGGTGGTGCTGTTCATCGTGCAGTGCCTGCCGGTATTTTGAGGAGCGGCCATTATGAGAAGGACCCTTTCCATTTTAGGCTCCAGCGGTTCCATTGGTCAGCAGACGCTGAAGGTTGCGGAAACCTGCGGCCATAAGGTTGCGGCCATTACAGTGAACCGCAATGTGGAGCTGGCCGAGGCCCAGGCTCGAAAATTCAGCCCACAGCTGGTGGCGGTGGTGGATGAAAAGGCCGCCGCAGATCTGCGGGTGCGGCTGGCGGACACTGAGGTACAGGTGCGGTCTGGGCCGGAGGGACTGCTTGAGGCTGCCGCTCTGCCCAAGGCGGATACGGTGGTCACCGCCATTGTGGGAGTTGCCGGGCTGAAACCCACCCTTGCCGCCATTGATTGCGGCAAACGCATCGCTCTTGCCAACAAGGAGACCTTGGTGTGCGCCGGGGAGCTGGTGATGGCCCGGGCAAAGGAAAAGGGAGCGGAGATTGTTCCTGTGGATTCGGAGCACTCGGCCATTTTCCAATGCCTGCAAGGATGCCGGGACCGGGGTGAGGTTCGGCGGCTCATCATCACCGCGTCCGGCGGACCGTTCTACGGAAAAAGCTGTAAAGAGCTTTCGCTTGTCGCAAAAGAGCAGGCACTGAAGCACCCAAACTGGACCATGGGTGTGAAAATCACCATCGACTCCGCCACACTGATGAACAAGGGACTGGAGTTCATTGAGGCCATGCGGCTGTATGCCATGCCTCCTGAACGCATTCAGGTTGTGGTTCACCGGGAGAGTATTGTTCACTCCTTAGTGGAGTTTGAAGATGGAGCTATTCTGGCCCAACTGGGCAGCGCCGATATGTGCCTGCCCATCCAGTACGCCCTCACATGGCCGGAGCGGACGCCTGGCCCTGCCAAGCCGCTGGACCTGCTGTCCTGTCCGCCGCTGACATTCCAAAGGCCCGACCCGGAGACCTTCCGCTGTCTGGGACTGGCACTGGAGTGTGCGGAGAAGGGGGGGACGTCCACAGCTGTCCTCAATGGCGCCAACGAGGCGGCAGTGGCGCTGTTTTTAGAAGACAAGATTTCTTTCTTGGATGTTCCTCGGCTGGTTGAGGCCGCGCTGGACCGGGTGCCTGTGCTGGTGGCTCCCGGTTTGGATGACATTCTGGATGCTGATCGTGCCGCCCGTGAGGCGGTGTATCAATCTGTGAGGTGACTTGATCTTGGCGAGATTTCTCTATGTTTTGCTGGCTATTCTGCTCTTTGGTGTACTGATTGCCATCCACGAGTTCGGGCACTTTTTTACTGCCAAGCTGCTGGGGGTGAAGGTGAATGAGTTTGCCATCGGCATGGGCCCCGCGATTTGGCAGAGCCGGAAAGCGGCGGGTGAACCCTGGGAGGAAGAAAAAACACTTTACAGTCTGCGGCTGTTTCCCATCGGCGGCTACTGCGCTATGGAGGGGGAGGACGAGGATACCGGAGACCCTCGGGCCTTCTCCCGGCAGGCGGGGTGGAAGAAGATTGTCATTTTGTGCGCCGGTTCGTTTATGAATTTTGTGCTGGGACTGGTTATCGCGGTGGTGTTGCTTCTAGGTATTTCTCAGGCTCGAGTGCCGGTGATTACTCAATTTGCCGATGGGTTTCAGCATGAGGGCGCAGATGGTTTGATGCTTGGTGACCGTATTGTTGAGGTGGACGGCCACGGAATTTGGCTGTATGATGATATGCAGACCTACCTCTCCCGGAACGATGGAAACGGCGTCGATCTGGTGGTGTTGCGGGACGAAGAGCGTATCACGCTGAATGATTTCCCCTTGGGCCGTTACGACTATGAGTTTGAGGGCAGACAATACCACGGTTTCGGCTTGGTTTTCGGCCAGGTAGATGAGCTGTCCATCCCGGAGCGTATCGGCCAGGGCTTTGCCCAGACCTGCTATTTTGTGCGCATCGTCTGGATGAGCCTGGGTGATCTGGTAACGGGCCGGGTGGCGGTGTCTGAGCTGTCCGGGGTTATCGGTGTGGTGGATGTGGTGTCCGAGATGGGTTCCAGGTCGGAGACGGTGGCCATGGGGATGAAGAATGTATTCTATTTTATGGCCCTTATTGCCGTCAACTTAGCGGTGATGAATATGCTGCCCATCCCGGCTCTGGACGGCGGACGGATCTTTTTTATTTTGCTCAACGGCATTCTCTACATGGTGAGCCGCCGCCGCATTCCGGAGAAATACGAGGGCTATGTCCACGCCGGGGCGTTTGTGGTACTGCTGGCGCTGATGGCGGTGGTGGCCCTTCACGATGTGTGGAATATCTTTGCTTAGGCAGGTGCGGGTATGACCAGACAAATTAATGTGGGCGGCGTTCTCATCGGCGGAGGCGCGCCTGTTTCCATCCAGTCCATGACCAACACCCCGACTCATGATGTGGAGGCCACCCTGTCTCAAATCAGGGCGCTGGCGGCAGCGGGGTGCGACATTGTTCGGGTGGCGGTGCCCGACATGCAGGCGGCAAAAGCCATCGGTGCATTGAAAGCGGGCAGCCCGGTGCCGCTGGTGGCGGACATCCACTTTGACTATCGGCTGGCTTTAGAGGCGGCTGAGCAAGGAATTGATAAAATCCGCATCAATCCCGGCAATATTGGTTCTCCTGACCGGGTGGAGGCGGTGGCTGGACGCTGTCGGGAGCGGCACATCCCCATTCGGGTGGGGGTGAACGGCGGTTCGCTGGAAAAGGAACTGCTGGACAAATATGGTGGTCCCACACCAGAGGCCATGGTGGAGAGTGCGCTGGGACACATCAAGCTACTGGAACGGTACGGGTTTGAGGATATCTGCGTGTCCTTGAAAACCTCTTGTGTGCCAACCACCATGCGGGCCTATCAGCTCATGGCGGAGCGATACGATTATCCTCTGCATCTGGGAGTCACGGAGGCGGGCACGAGGGAACTGGGAGAGCTGAAAGCGGCCGCGGGCATTGGCGGGCTTCTATCCCTGGGCGTTGGGGACACGCTTCGGGTAAGCCTCACGGCCGACCCGGTGGAGGAGATCGTGGCTGCCCGAAAGCTGCTCAAGGCCATTGGCCTGCGCCGGGAGGGACCGGAGCTGATTTCTTGTCCCACCTGCGGACGGACGCAGATTGATCTGATTCCCATGGCTCGGCGGGTGGAGGAATTACTCAAAAATGTGGACAAGCCTATCACGGTGGCGGTGATGGGGTGTGTGGTCAATGGCCCCGGCGAAGCCAGCCACGCAGACGTGGGGCTGGCAGGCGGCAAAGGCGAGGGCGTGCTGTTCAAGCGCGGCCAGATTGTGGCCAAGGTGCCTGAGGATCAGTTGGTGCCTGGGCTGATGAGGCTGATCGAAGAATTATAGGGGGAGAGCATCATGAACCATGTTGGAGCACAGTACATAGAGACTGAGAGGCTGGTTTTGCGCCGGTTTGATCTGTCGGACGCCCAGGCCATGTTTGATAACTGGGCCGGTGACGCAGAAGTGACAAAATATTTAACGTGGCCTACCCACAGCGATGTGTCGGTGACCAGGAAAATACTGGAGGAGTGGGTCCCTCAGTATTCAAAGGATGACTGTTACAGATGGGCGATTGTTTTAAAGGAAAACGGCCCTCAGCCCATCGGGAGCATCGATGTGTGCCACTGGCGTGAGAATGGGGATAGCCCGGAGATCGGCTACTGCATGGGTAGTCGCTGGTGGCATCAGGGGATCATGTCCGAGGCGCTGGGCGCGGTGATTGATTTCCTGTTCGACCGGGTGGGGGTGGAGCGGATTGTGGCCCGCCATGACGTGAACAACCCCCATTCCGGCGGCGTTATGCGCAAGTGCGGCATGAAGTTTGAGGAGATTCAGGAAAAGGCGAACCGGAACAACCAGGGCGAGTGTGACTGCGCCTGCTATGCCATTGAAGCCGGCGATAGATAGGGAGAGAGACATATGACGGCTGGTATGCCAACATTTCAACAGACCTTTGCCAACTGTTCCTTCCCGGAAGGGGTGTTGGCTGTTTTGGGGGGATACCCCGTTCAGGTGCGCGTGGTCAAAGCCCAGAGGGCCATGGAGGTGGTGGCGAAGGGTACCGCTGTTTCTCAGGAAATCTTGGTTCAGGCGTCGGGTGTGCTGAAACGGGCCTTCGGCCTCAGTGCGGCTTCAATAGAGGTGGACACATCGGGTTCCTCCGTACAGGAGGAGCCTGTTCCGAAAGAGCCGGAGGGACACGAGCAAGAGAAAGGGGCGGGACCGAATGCTCCTGCACCGAAAGAAGCAGGTGTTTTTACACCGGTTGAGGGCGGTCCGGCAGATTTGGCAAAGTGTCCTGAGCCACAAAAAAATGAGCCGAAAGATCTTGAGGCTCAAATGAAGGCCATGCGCCGGAAGCTGATGCAGAAGAATGTCCCAACATCCGGTGCCCCTGATGGAAAAAAGAAACGGGGAAAGTCAATATATGGCAACATTGGCGGCAGAAAAAAACCGATTCCTCTCGGGGAGCTGGCGCTGGATATGGGCAGTGTGCTGGTGGAGGGAGAGGTGTTCAATATCGAGCATCGGGAGCTGCCCCGCCGCAAAGCCTGGGTGGTGTGCTTTGATATTACGGACCTCACCGGCTCCATCCGGGTCACTCGCTTTCTAGAAGGGGAAGATGCAAAACCCATTATTGATCAGGTGAAAAAGGATCAGCGCCTCCAGGTTCAGGGGCGGCTGACCCTGGGGCGTTTTGACAACAATGACTTGGTGCTTGAGCCCTATGGGATCAGCGAGGTGGCAAAGCCGGAGGGACGGAAGGACACAGCCTCAGAAAAGAGGGTAGAGCTCCACCTGCACACAAAAATGTCCATGATGGACGCTCTATGCGACACCAAAACGGTGGTAAAAAGAGCCATTGAGTGGGGGCATCCCGCCATTGCCATCACTGACCATGGAGTGGTGCAGTCCTTTCCGGACGCCTATAGCGCTTCCGGTCGGGGAGAAAAGATCAAAATTCTATATGGTGTAGAGGCATACTATCAGAACGATGTGGACGAGCAGACGGCGGTCCATGGACCAGGAGATATGCCGCTGGACGGGGAATTTGTGGCCTTTGATCTGGAGACCACCGGCCTGGACGCGCGCAGCGACGCCATTATCGAGATCGGCGCGGTGCGCATCCGGGACGGGAAGGTGGTGGATAAATTTTCTTCCTTTGCCCAGCCGGGTCAGCCGCTGAGCGCAATCACGGTTTCCCTGACGGGGATCACTGATGAACTGCTGAAGGGAGCGCCCAGGCCGGAGGCTGCGGTGAATGCGTTTTTGGATTGGGCAGGAGATACGCCTTTGTGTGCCCATAACGCAGCTTTTGACACCGGCTTTATCCGGGAGTATTGCGCTGGTTCAGGCCGCCGGTTCGATCCGCTGTATTTTGACACCTTGATTTTAGCGCAATACCTTTGTCCTAAGCTTCCCAACCACAAGCTGGACACGGTGGCAAACGCTCTTGGCCTGCCCCCGTTTCAACACCACCGGGCTTATGACGATGCGGAGACCTGCGGGCTGATTTTGGCGGCATTGATCCCTATGCTGAAAGGGCAGGGGGTGGAGCGGGCCGCCGCCATCAATGCGGCCTTTACAGGGCAGAAGCGGGGAGGCCGGGGACGGCGCTCCGCTTACCACCTGATTATCCTGGCAAAAAACCAAATCGGGCTGCGCAACCTTTATAAATTGGTGTCCAAGGCCCATTTGGAACACTTCAACCGGTTCCCCATCATGCCAAAGTCTCTGGTGGATGAAAATCGAGAGGGGCTCATCATTGGCTCTGCCTGTGAGGCGGGGGAGCTGTTCCAGGCAGTGGCTAACGGCAGGGAGGACCGGGAGCTGGAGCGCATAGCGTCCTGGTACGATTACCTGGAAATCCAGCCGTTGTCTAACAATGCCTATATGCTCCAGCCCGATAAGAGCGGTAAGCGCATTGCCCGGGACATGGAGGACCTGCGGGCTTTCAACCGCCGGGTGGTGGCGCTGGGGGAGCGGTTGGGCAAGCCGGTGTGTGCGACGGGAGATGTCCACTTTATGGAGCCCGAGGATGAGGTCTACCGCCATGTGCTGTTGGCGGCAAAGGAGTTCGAGGATGCGGACAAGCCCAATCCGCTGTATTTCCGTACCACGGATGAGATGCTGAAGGAATTTGCCTATCTGGGCAGTGAAAAGGCACATGAGGTGGTTGTCAGCAATCCGAAGCTCATTGCGGATTGGTGTGACAATGTGCGGCCTCTGCCCGATGGATTGTTCGCACCAAAGCTGGAGAACTCTGATGGAGAGCTAAAGGATTTGGTGTGGGGTAAAGCTCATCTCCTTTATGGAGATGAGCCGCCCCAAATTGTGGTGGACCGAATCAACGCAGAACTGGTGGACATCATCCGATGTAAATATGATGTTATTTACATGTCCGCTCAAAAGCTGGTGCAGAATTCCCTGGAGCATGGTTATTTGGTGGGTTCACGGGGGTCGGTGGGCTCGTCTTTGGTGGCGTTCATGTCGGGCATTACCGAGGTGAACTCCCTGCCCGCCCACTACCGCTGTCCCAACTGTAAGCACGCCGATTTCGACTATGCCCAGGACCCCGCCCATCCTTACGGCTGCGGAGCGGATATGCCGGACATGAAGTGCCCGATTTGCGGAGCGGACTATGAGAAGGACGGTTTCAACATTCCCTTTGAAACGTTTTTGGGCTTTGGCGGCGATAAGGTGCCCGACATCGACCTGAATTTCTCCGGCGAGTACCAGTCCAGCGCCCATAAATACACCTTTGAGCTGTTTGGCAAGGAGCACGTGTTTCGGGCAGGCACCATTGGAACTGTGGCGGAAAAGACCGCCATCGGCTACGCGAAGAAGTACTTGGAGCAGGTGGGACGGGCAGATGTGCCCTTTGCGGAGATCTTGCGGCTGGCCAAGGGTTGCGAGGGAGTCAAACGCACCACCGGTCAGCATCCCGGCGGCATGGTGGTCATTCCTCAAGACAAGGAAATTTACGACTTCTGCCCCGCCCAGCACCCGGCCGACGACAAGGATTCGGACATCATTACCACCCACTTTGAATACCACTCTATGGAGTCCAATCTACTGAAGCTGGATATGCTGGGCCATGATGACCCGTCCATGATTCGGATGCTGGAGGACCTCACCGAGGTAAATGCTCAGCAAATACCGTTGGATGACCCGAAAACCATGAGTTTGTTTACCAGCTCGGAGCACCTGGGCTATGTCGATGATCCGATCCTGGGGCCAACTGGGGCTGTTGCGGTGCCGGAGTTCAACACCAGCTTTACCAGAGGAGTGCTGGAGGAGACCCAGCCCACCCAGTTTGATATGCTGCTGCGGATTTCCGGCTTTACCCACGGCACAGACGTCTGGCTGGGCAATGCTCGGGATCTCATCATCAACGGGACGGCGGGTGTCTCGGAGTGCGTGGGATGCCGTGATGATATTATGATCTACCTCATTTCCAAGGGAATTGACGCAAAGGTTGCGTTTAAAATCATGGAGGCGGTACGGAAGGGAAAGGTGAAAAAGGGCGGCTTCCAGGACGGCTGGGAGGAGGCCATGCGGGATCACAATGTCCCGGAGTGGTACATCGAATCCTTGGCCAAGATCGCCTACCTGTTCCCCAAAGCTCATGCGGTGGCCTATGTGATGATGGCGTTCCGCATTGCGTGGTTTAAAGTACATAGGCCGTTGGCGTTTTACGCTGCCTATTTCTCCATTCGAGCCAAGGCGTTTGATGAGAAGTTCATGTGCCGGGGGATGGACGTGGTAAAGCACAAAATGGCGGAGATCAACGCGAAAAAGAACGCCAAAGAGAAAAAGGACCGGCCCTCGGCGGTGGAGGAGGATATGCTCACCACGCTGGAGGTGTGCTATGAGTTCTATCTTCGGGGCTTCAGCTTTGCCCGTATGGATATCTCTCGTTCTCATGCCGTCAATTTCTTAGTGGACTGGGAAAAGGAGGCGTTGATTCCGCCCTTCACATCGGTGGCAGGGCTGGGTGAGACGGTGGGCTGGGATATCATGGACAAACGGCAGGGGAAGGACTTTTTGTCTATTGAGGAGTTCTCTCTGGCGTGTACCAAGGTGTCCAGTACCCATTTGATCCAGCTCAAGGATGCAGGAGCTTTCGGGGATTTGCCGGACAGCAGCCAGTTCTCGTTGTTTTGAGACCTGCTAACAAATGTCAAGAGCTAAATTGAGGGGAGCACTATTTTTTAGGCACCGCAAAAAGGGTAAGCAAAGCCAAGCCACCGCCATTGAAAATTTTTGGCGCTGGCCTGAGAAATGTGGATCTGAGGTTGGATGTTAGGCTTCGAGACTGTTCAGGTACTGCTTCACGGTGGCATAGTAGATGCGCAGGAATTTGTTGGCGGAGGCCATCATGTAGACGCGATAGGGCTTGCCCTCGGCGCGTTTCCTGTCCATGAACTGATACACCGGCTCATCAGCAGGTGAACGTTGGAGGATCACGCTCATCACCAGGAACAGCGTCCTGCGCAGGGCAGAAGAACCACGCTTGGAAATACTGCGGCTGCGGACTTCCATCTGGCCGGATTGGTACGGCGGGGCGTCAATGCCCGCAAAAGCCACCAGCGCTTTTTTAGAGTGGAAACGGCGCACATCACCGATCTCCGCCATAAGCTGGGGGCCGAGAGCCGGGCCAACACCGAACATCCCCATCACAACAGGGTACTCCGGCAGCGATGCCGCCAGGGACTGCATTTCATTCCTGAGTGCGGCCAGGGCGGCGGAAACGGCCCGAAGTTGGGACACCGCCTGCTCCACCAGGAGCTTGGCCGTATCAGTCTTGGGCATGACACTGAAGCGCCCACAGGCGGAGGCGTAGATGTCCAGCGCCTTATCCTGGTTGAAGTTGTAACCGTGCTTCTTGCACCACCGCTGATATTTGGCCGTAAACGCCTTTTCGGGCAGCCCGCAGACACATTCACAGTGCGGGAAGGCAGCAACAAAATCCACCCACTTCTCGCTGCCGTCTGCCCTGGCAGGGCTGGCAAACAGACGGTTGGCATCGGGAAATGCGGTGTCGAGTAGGGAAATCAGGTTGTTTTTGAGCATGGTCTGTACCTTGGCACATTGCTGGTATTGCCGGTATGTGGTTTTCAGCATGAGCCTCACTTCATCCTCCGGGATGTATCTGGGCAACGTCAACCAGTGGTTGAGGCCGTAATTAGCCAGCTTGATCGCGTCCTTTTTATCGGTCTTGGCCCGCCGCAGACTGTTGTTCCCGTAGCTATGCACCAGCATGGCGTTCACCACAGAGACGTAAAACCCGGAATCGTAGAGGAAACTGGCCACCGGCATATGGTAGTTTCCCGTGGCCTCCATCACTACGCGGGTCTCGCCATCCAAGCTCCCCAGCCGTCTGGACAACTCGCACAGCTCGACACCGGTGTGTCCCATCTCAAAGGGCGGGATCACCATCTCTCCCAAAGGACGCATGACGGCGATCATGCTCTTGCCTTTGGAAACATCAATGCCTACACAGTTCACGTTCATTCCCCCAATACAAAATTTGCAACCGGAACCCATCTTTTTCTCGCTGCCGATTCAATCTATTGGGTGACGCGAACTCAAGGCTCAACCTGCTTAAACCGAACGCCGCAGCAAGAGGATGGCTGACAGTCTAAAAAACGGACTTTACAGCCCAAGGAGGGATCGGCCAGCCAGTTGCTCCCTTTATTGTAGCTTTGGCGCGAGACGGACGAAACCCCCGGCTGGCTGCCGAGGGTTCCAACCAAATTATATTGTAATAGGAGGGTAAATGTATTCTGCTCCACTGCAGGACATGAGGTAAATCATGACACGCCTGATGAGCTGAGAAAAATGATTGACCGCTTTTTTCACAGCAACGCCTGAGCGGCAGATGATGAAAGGAACAGCAGCTTCGGGGTTGACAGGGGTTGAGAGATATGGTATCATTCGTCACATTAGCGAGCTAAAGAATTTGGAGGCTATCCCAATGAATATCCACATCAACACCCCCGAGGGAACCAGAGACCGTCTGTTCTCCGAGTGCTTGGAACGCCGCCAGGTGCAGTCCGCTCTGGTGGAGCTGTTCCGCCGTCGGGGTTACACTGAGGTCATCACCCCCGAGGTGGAGTTTTACGATCTGTTTGTCCAGTCCGGCAATCCGATTCCTCAGGAGGCCATGCTGAAAATCATCGACCGTTCCGGGAAAATTATGGTCATGCGGCCCGACTGCACGGCTCCTATCGCAAGAGTAGCGGCAACCAAATTAAAAGCCCTGGCCCTTCCTCAGAGGTTATATTATGACCAGACTGTGTTCCGTTCCGGTCAGGCCCATCAGGGTGGCAGCAGCGAGATTGCCCAATGCGGTGTGGAGATGATCGGCGCGGTGGGGGAGAAGGCCGACCTTGAAATGGTGGCTATGGCAGTGGATTCCCTCCGGTGCTGTGGGCTGCGTCAGTTTCACATTGAGCTGGGCCACGCTGGATTTTACCGTGCATTGGCCGGGCGGATGAGGATGCCCCGGGATGAGTTGGAGCGGCTGCGGGGGGCCATTGAGGGCAAGAATTTTGCCCTGCTCAATGACCTGCTGGAGTCTTACCGGGGAGAGGACGCCTATGCCGCCCTGCGCCGTCTGCCCTATCTGTTCGGCGGGGTAGAGGTGCTGGATGAGGCGGAAGCTTTGGCGGGACCCTGCGAGAGCTTGGATCATCTGCGCAGGCTGTATGGCGAGTTGTCTGCGGCCGGATACGGGGATTGTGTCCGCTTCGACCTGGGCCTGGTCCATCAGTTGGATTACTACACCGGTATGGTATTCCGGGGCTATGCCGAGGGCGCAGGTGCGCCGGTGCTGTCCGGCGGACGGTACGACGGGCTGATGGAGCAGTTCGGCCGAACGGCGGAGGCCACCGGCTTTGCCGTGGATGTGGACGCGGTGGGGGCTTGCCTCACGATGGAGACGCCCCGGCTGGAAACAGTGATCCACTACGGCCCCGGTCTGCTTTGCAAAGCGCTGGCAGTGGTAGACAGCCGGCCAGCAGGGAGCTGTGAGCTATCTCCCTGCCGCACACTGGACAGCACCATGAATCTGGCCCGTGAGAAGGGGGCCGTCCATGTGTTGCTGCTGGACAGCGAGGGAGAGAGGTGGCTGACGGTATGAGTGAGTGGCTGAGGATTGCTCTGACCAAAGGGCGCTTACAGGACAAATCGGTGGAGCTGTTTGAGTCGATAGGGCTTGATTGCTCCCCAGTGCGCAATCCGGGGCGAAGGCTCATTCACACCTTGCCCAACTATCCCCTTGACGTGGTGCTGGCCAAGGCTCCCGATGTGATTACTTATGTGGAGCATGGAGTGTGCGATTTGGGCGTGGTGGGGAAAGACACCATTTTGGAGAAGGGCGGAGCCTTTTACGAGGTGCTTGATCTGGGCTTTGGACGCTGCCGTTTTGCCTTGGCGGTGAAGAAGGGCAGCGACTTTTACGGTACCTATAAAACACGGAGAATCGCCTCCAAATATCCCAACGTCACCCGGACCTTTTTTGAGGGCAGGGGGATGGATGTGGACATCATCAAAATTGAGGGCAGTGTGGAGCTGGCGCCTATCCTTGATTTGGCCGACGGTATTGTGGACATTGTGGAGACGGGGGCCACTCTGCGGGAGAATGGTCTGGAACCCATAGAGGATGTGGCCCAGGTGTCCGCACGGTTGATTGTCAATACTGCGTCGATGAAGCTTTATAAAAACGAAATCACAGACTTTTTGTCTCGTGTGGAGCAGAAATTGGGGGAAAGAGCATGATGACCATCATCAAAGCCGACGGTACAGCCGAGCGCCGTCAGATGGAGGCCATGAGAGCAAGAGCGGCTCAAGCTGGCAAGGAAATCGATTGTGCCGCCGCCGCCATTATGGACGATGTTCGCTGCCGGGGGGGTGAGGCGGTGCGTGAATACTCGCTGAAATTTGACAAAAGCGAACCCCGAGAGCTTATGGCAGCAGAGCTGGAAGCTGCCGCAAAGCGAATTTCTCCGGAGCTGTTAAATGCTTTGCGAAGAAGTGCAGACCATATCCGTGCCTATCAAGGCCGCCTGCGGGATGAGATCCGGTTCGGTGAAGTGAGCTGGGACAGCCCGATGGGTGGCAAAGTAGGACGTATTGTCCGGCCTCTGCGCCGGGTGGGCGTCTATGTCCCCGGCGGACGGGCGGCTTATCCCAGCTCTGTGTTGATGAATGCGCTGCCCGCCAAGGTGGCCGGGGTGGATGAGGTTGTTATGGTCACGCCGCCCACGGATTATTTAAATGACGCGGTACTGGCCGCGGCCTGGGTGGCCGGGGTGGACCGGGTCATTGCTGTGGGTGGGGTCCAGGCAGTGGCGGCGCTCACCTATGGCGCAGGTTTTATCCCCAAGGTGGACAAGCTGGTGGGACCGGGCAACGCCTATGTGGCGGCGGCCAAGCGTCTGGCCTATGGCATTTTGGACATTGATATGGTTGCGGGGCCCTCTGAGGTGCTGATTATCGCTGATGACAGCGCCGATCCAAAATATGTGGCGGCGGACCTGCTGAGCCAGGCGGAGCACGACCCGCTGGCCTCGGCGGTGCTGCTGACGACCAGTCAGGCGCTTGCAGAGGCGGTGGACCGGGAGATTGTCCGGCAGACCGGCTATCTCGGCCGCAGTGAGATCATTGAGGCGTCACTGAGGGATTATGGCTGTGCCGTCGTCTGTGAAACAATGGAAGCATGCGCGGATTTGGCTGATGAAATTGCTCCGGAGCACCTGGAGATTGTCACAAAGGAACCAAGGGAAGTCTTACCGCTCCTGCATAATGCCGGGGCGATCTTCTTGGGGGCCAGCACTCCGGAACCCTTGGGCGATTATATGGCCGGGCCAGACCATGTGCTGCCCACCTCGGGGACTGCCCGGTTCTTTTCTCCGCTGTCCGTGGATGCGTTTATCAAGAAAACCAGCATTCTGGAATTTGGCTGGGATGATTTGGCCAAGGTCAAGGACGAGATCGTCACCCTGGCCCAGTCTGAGGAATTAACCGCCCATGCCAATTCCATTCAGGTCCGATTTGAGTGAAGGGAGAGCACAGCTATGCGTCAGGCTGCCATTCAGCGCACGACAAAAGAGACGGACATCAGCCTCAGCCTCTGTTTGGATGGGGGTGAGGTGAATGTGTCCACTGGGATCGGCTTTTTTGACCATATGCTGACCGCTTTGGCCTTTTACGCTGGGTTTGGACTGGAGCTGTCTGCCCTGGGCGATCTCCATGTGGATGGCCACCACACGGTGGAGGACGTGGGTATTGTACTGGGTCAGGCATTCAAGGAGGCGTTGGGGGACAAAAAGGGACTCCATCGTTATGGCGCCGCATTTGTGCCCATGGATGAGGCGCTGTGCCGTACAGTGCTTGACTGCTCCAACCGGCCGTTTGTGGTTTTTGACGCTGCAATGCCTCAGCCGATAATAGGAGGGTATGACAGCTGCCTTACCGTGGAATTCATGCGGGCATTTGCGGTGAACGGTGGAATTACTTTACACCAGAAATGTGAGTATGGAGACAACGCTCACCACATTACTGAGGCACTGTTTAAATCCCTGGGCATGGCCCTCAAGGAAGCGGTACGGATAGAAGGGGATGCTGTTGTGTCCACCAAAGGAGCGCTATAATGAAATATACCGCTATTGTAGACTATGGTGTAGGCAATTTGAAGAGTGTGTCTAACGCCATGGCGTATATTGGCCGGAAAACTTTGATTACCGGAGATGCCGGGGAATTGGAGCGGGCGAATGCCATCATTCTTCCGGGCGTGGGCGCCTTCCCCGACGCGGCAGACAAGCTGCGGGAAAAAGAGTTGGACAAGGTACTGCGCAGTCAGGCAGGGCACAAGCCTATTTTAGGCATCTGCCTGGGAATGCAGCTACTGTTCGATTGGGGAGAGGAAGGAAGAGGGTGTGAAGGATTAGGACTTGTCGGCGGAAATGTAGACCAGATTCACACGGAGCTTAAGCTGCCCCATATAGGGTGGAACAGCCTGACATTTCAAAATGAATCGCCTCTGTTCCGGGGGCTTGAGGATGGGGCGTATGTGTACTTTGTCCATTCTTACTGCGGCCATGTGCAGGATGAAGGGGACGTGATCGCCTGTACTCAGTATGGACCGTCGGTGGTGGCCGCTGTGTCACATAACGGGGTGTACGGCTGCCAGTTCCATCCGGAAAAGAGCGGCGAGGTGGGACTGCAAATTTTAAAGAATTTTGGAGATTTGATCCAATGATTTTGTTGCCAGCTATTGATATGAAGGACGGACGGTGTGTCCGTTTGCAAAAAGGAGCGTTTTCCACTGTCAGCCAAGTGGCTGACAGCGCAGTGGAGACGGCAAGGATCTTTGCTGAAGCGGGAGCACGGTGGGTACACATGGTGGACCTGGACGGAGCTCGGGACGGAGTGCGGATAAATTTCCCCTATATCCGTGAAGTAATTCAGCATTCCGGCCTGTTTGTGGAGTTGGGCGGCGGCATCAAGGCGCAGGAGGACGTGGACACAGTGGCTGCGGCGGGCGTGGTCCGGTTGGTCATTGGCTCCGCTGCCGTTACTCACCCTGAGGTAGTGGAATATGCTTTGAAAATGTATGGAAACTGCGTGGCGGTAGGCATTGATTGTCTTGATGGCCGGGTGCGCACAGCGGGTTGGGAGCATGATTCCGGCCTGAGTGGGTTGGAGCTTGCCCGGAGCATGGAGGAGAGAGGGGTCAAAACCCTGATTTTTACCGATATTGCCACAGATGGGATGCTTTCTGGGCCGAGTTTCAAGCAGCTGTCCGTATTGCAAAAAGCGGTGAAATGCAACATTGTGGCTTCCGGTGGGGTTACTACCCTGGATGATGTGAAGCGTTTGCGAGATATGGGGGTGTATGGCGCGATTATTGGCAAGGCGTATTATGCTGGAACCATTGATCTGGCTGAGGCGGTCCGTGAGGCGGGTCCCCAGTGATGTAGATTGCGGTAATGGGGTACAGCGGGGCGGGGAAGTCAACCCTGGCCCGCGCACTGGGGGAGCGGTACGGCATCCCGGTGCTCCATATGGACCGGGTGCATCATGCTCCCGGCTGGCAGGAGCGGGACCGGGCGGAGGCTCATCGGCTTGTTCACGAGTTTATGGAGCACTCCTCTTGGGTCATCGACGGGAATTACACAAAATTTGAGTTTCAGCGCCGGATGGAGGAGGCAGATGAGATCATGTTTCTGGATTTTTCCCGGTTTGTCTGTTTTTTCGCGTGATGAGACGCTTTTTCCGCTATCGTGGCCAGACCCGTGAGGATATGGCGGAGGGGTGCATGGAAAAAATGGACCGGGAATTCATGTGGTGGATTTTGTGGGAAGGGCGCACTCCGCAAAAAAAGGAATGTTTTCAGCAGATGTTAGATCTATATCCAGAAAAAGCCGTTGTCTTGAGAAGCCAAAAGGAAATTGA
Source organism: uncultured Oscillospiraceae bacterium (assembly GCA_910587395.1). Taxonomy (GTDB): domain Bacteria; phylum Bacillota; class Clostridia; order Oscillospirales; family Oscillospiraceae; genus Enterenecus. The sequence continues at coordinate 38,467 of CAJULJ010000007.1, forward strand.
CCGATATTTGGAGGGGCTTTCATGTTAGCCAAACGCATTATTCCCTGCCTGGATGTCCGAGATGGCCGGGTGGTGAAGGGAGTCAACTTCGTCAACATCCGGGATGCGGGCGATCCGGTGGAGCTTGCCAAGTTTTATTCCGATCAGGGAGCAGATGAGATTGTGTTTCTGGATATCACTGCCACCAGTGATGCCCGTGATACCGTCGCTGATGTGGTGGAGCGTACCGCCGCTCAGGTATTTGTTCCTTTGACGGTAGGGGGAGGCATCCGTACGCTGGAGGATTTTCATCGGCTGCTGAGGACGGGAGCTGATAAGATTTCCGTCAACTCCGCAGCTGTAAAGGATGAAACCTTGATTGCTCGTGCGGCACAGCGGTTTGGCTCCCAGTGTGTGGTGCTTGCGATTGACGCCCGCCTTCGCTCAGAGGGATGGTACGAAGTGGTGGTGGCCGGAGGCCGGACGCCTACGGGGCTCAATGCAGTGGAGTGGGCCAGGCGAGGTCAGGAGCTGGGGGCGGGAGAGATTTTGCTTACCTCTATGGATGCTGATGGCACCAAAAAGGGCTTTGACCTTGAGATGACGCGAGCAGTCACTGAGACTGTTTCCATCCCCGTGATTGCTTCTGGCGGCTGTGGAAGCTTGGAGCATTTTGCCGAGGTCTTTGAGGAGACCGGCTGCGATGCCGCGTTGGCGGCGTCCCTGTTCCATTTCGGAGAGTTGACGGTTCCTCAAGTAAAGGAATTTTTGAGAACGCGCAATATACCAGCGAGGTGAGAGGTATGTTCGATTTGGACCGGCTGTTCCAAAAGTCGGATCTGATCCCCGTCATTATCCAGGAGCAGGGAAGCGGCGAGGTGCTGATGCTGGGCTTTACAAATCGGGAGGCCGTGGAACATACGCTCCAGACAAAAACCGCATGGTTTTGGAGCCGGAGCCGTCAAAAGCTGTGGAACAAAGGAGAAACCAGCGGAAATTTTCTCCATGTGAAGGAAATATTTACCGATTGCGACACTGATACGCTGCTTTACATCTGCAAGCCGGACGGACCCACCTGCCACACAGGGGCGCATAGTTGCTTTTTCAATCAAATAGAGTTATAATGTATGAAAGCAAGTTCGGGAGGGATATGATATGGACAATACGTTGGAAACACTGTACCATGTGGTTCTTGACCGCAAGGTCAATCCTCAGGAGGGGTCATATACCTGCTACCTGTTTGAAAAGGGACTGGATAAGATCCTGAAAAAGGTTGGAGAAGAGTGTTCGGAGACCATTATTGCCGCCAAAAATGACGTTCCGGCCGATACGGTGGGGGAGATTTCCGATCTTATCTACCACCTGATGGTGATGATGGTGGAACAGGATATCCCGTTGGAGAATGTGATGGCCGAGTTGGACCGCCGTGCTCAAAAAATTGGAAATCTGAAGCAAATGAAGCAAGTGGATAAGGAGAGTTGATTATGGAAGAACGCAATATGAACAGGTACGATTTTGACAGCAGTTATGCCCATGCGGGATTGACGCTGAACCAGTATGTGTCACGCACCTTCGGCTGGATGTTTGTTGGGTTGATGATCACATTTTTGCTGGCGGCGGCTCTGGCTACGACCGGATTGGTCGTCTACTTTTTTATAAACCCCTATATCCCGATGGTTCTGCTGATTGCGGAGGTTATGGTGGTGCTCGTCATGTCCACGGGCATTTTGAAGCGGTCAGTGGGTGTCACCCGGATGCTGTTCACGATTTACTCCATCCTCAATGGTATGGTGTTCTCAGTGTATTTTGTGATCTATGGTGTGGCTGATTTGATTGTCATCTTTGGCCTGACTTCCTTGTTTTTCGGCGCCTTTGCCCTTTATGGAAGGTTTACCAAGACTGATTTGTCCAGACTGCGCCCTCTGCTGATTGGTGGGCTGATCTTCCTGCTCATCGCAGGGTTGCTGACCATGTTCCTCAATCTGAGTACCATGGAGCGCGTGATCTGCATGGTGGGTATCGTGGTGTTCCTGTGCTTTACGGCCTATGACACCCAGAAAATCAAGGCCAATTATGAGTATTTTTGCGGCGATGAGGTTATGCTGCAAAAAGCGTCTATCTATTCTGCGCTTCAACTGTACCTGGACTTCATTAACCTGTTCCTTTATCTCCTGCGCTTTTTGGGACGGGGGCGCAACAGCAGATAAAACAACGTGGTAAGCTGGTAAAAAGGACACCGCCAACCCGGCGGTGTCCTTTTTATAAGGTAAAATAAAAACGTCCCCAAAAGGGACGAGTCAAATCTTATACCATTGAAATTACGTCGTGCTCAGCGGTCGCTGGGAACGGTAGTCTCTCCGGCGAAGATCAACTCGTCGATATCAACGGGCGCTACAAAGAGGACCTTCATTGTCATCACCTCCTAACTTTCTTGTTGTGTATTATAGCAATAAAAACTGGATTTGTAAAGAGGCTTTTGTGAAAAATTTGAAGTTCCATATTTTTCACGCATCTGCGAAAAAAGTGCTTGCTTTTTCCACCAAAGCATGCTATAATATAAAAAACTTGCGGGTGTAGTTCAATGGTAGAATGTCAGCTTCCCAAGCTGAACACGGGGGTTCGATTCCCCTCACCCGCTCCAAAAAGAAGGACACATTTTTGTGTGTCCTTCTTTTTGCATGTGTAGGTTTGCATAAAACCCTAACCTGGGACATACAGTAATCCATACGTATGGACAAGGAGGGGTGGCTATGGACGGAGCATCCAGACGTACGGTGGCGGCCAGGAGGAGAAGACCGCCCCAGAGGACAAGACGGTCCAACCAGAACAATGGGGCAGAGGGGGAGCGGCGCAGGTTTATCCAGCTGATGGCCAGTCTGATGCTGTTTCTGTTGGTTTACATTGGGCGAGGGGTGTTTCCCGCTCAGTTGGAGATGTGGCGGGCGGCAGCTGCCGCCAATGTGGATTTCAAAGCGGCTTTTCATCAGTTCAGCTCGGCATTGTCTCAAGGGGAGCCGGTGCCGGGGGCGCTGGAAGCGCTGTGTGTTACTCTGCTGGGCGGGGAAGTGGAGGAGGAACCGTCTCCGTCTCCTGTTGAAGTCCAAGTCCAGTCACTGACTATGCTGAGCCAGACCCCCGGCGGAGGATTGGGCTATCTCAATGAGCACGGCCTTTTACTGGGAGATCGTTTTCTTCCCAAAAAGGACATGCCAGGGCAGGGGGAACCGGACCAGCCTGGACCAGAACCTTCTCAGTCTGAGCCGACACTGCCTGTTGTGGTGACAGCAATGGCGCAAGAGTATACCGATGACGGTGTCAAGCTGCCAAGGAACGTGAGTCTGGCGTATTATGAGCTGGGGTTGAGCGAAACTACAGTGCCGGTAAATGGAACGGCCACCTCCGGCTTTGGCTACCGGGACAGCCCCATCAATGGAAACAATGAGTTCCATCTGGCGCTGGACATCGGAGCGGAGGAAGGGGCGGAAATTGGCGCTTTTGCCGCCGGAACGGTGGAATATATCGGGGAGAGCGATGAGTTTGGAAACTATCTGAAAATCCGCCATGAAAATAATGTCAGCAGCTTTTATGCTCATTGCAGCAAACTGCTGGTCCACAAGGGAGATCAGGTGGCCTGCGGCCAGACGGTGGCGCTGGTGGGACACACAGGCAATGCCACAGGGTCCCATCTCCACCTTACCATAGAAAAAGATAACATTCGGTTGAATCCAGCTTATTATGTGGACCTATCGTGAACCTCCGAAGGTGGAGATGAGTCCTGGCTTTTTGCTGCTGCTGGGAGTGCTGTACTGGTTGGATGAGGGGGTGGGACTGCTGCCCTGGGGGCTGCTGGCCTGTCTGCTCCATGAATTGGGACATGTTGCCACAGCTGCCGTTCTAGGGGGACAGGTGGAGGCATTCTCTCTGACAGCGGTTGGGGCGGAGCTGCGTATCGGCTACGAGGCACCGCTCACCTATGGGCAGGACAGCTTGGTGGCTTTGGCTGGTCCGGCGGTCAATCTGCTGTTCGGGGCTTTGGCTTTGGCTCTGCACTGGGAGCTGGCGGCAATACTCACCCTGGCGGTGGGGGCGTTCAATCTGCTGCCCATCCTCCCTTTGGACGGTGGGCGTGTGGTGTACGGCCTGCTGGCAAGCCGTTTGGACCCCGACTGGGCAGATCGGTTAATGACTGCCCTGTCCGGGTGCTTTGTGGGGGTGTTGGTGGGAGTAGGGGCTGTGGCTGTGGCACAATACGCCAATGTGACGCTGCTGTTCACCGCCCTGTGGCTGCTGGCAGGGGTATTGCGGAGGGAGAGAGGATAATTTTTTGATGAGAAACTGGAAAAACCCCTTGCAAATCCATTGAGGCTGTGATAAACTACCTAAGTCTGAAAAAGGGCGGTCCTCTGCGCGGCCACAGATCGGGACGCATGAACGCCTGAAAATAGGAGGAAAATACAAATGGATCTGCTTCAGCAATTCAGCGACAAGTACATGAAGGAGGAGGCTCCTTCCGTCCGTGTGGGCGATACGGTCCGGGTGCATATCCGGGTCAAGGAGGGTAACCGCGAGCGTATCCAGGTGTTCGAGGGCACCGTCATCGCCAAGAAGCACGGCGGTATCGAGGAGAGCTTCACCGTCCGCCGCATTTCCTACGGCGTAGGCGTGGAGAAGGTCTTCCCCCTGCATGCTCCCACTATTGAGAAGGTGGAGACCGTTCGCAAGGGTAAGGTCCGCCGGGCCAAGCTGTACTACCTGCGTGACCGCGTGGGCAAGGCAGCCAAGGTCAAAGAGGACCTGTGAGCTGTGCAATAAAAGAGGAGCGGGTGACCGCTCCTCTTTTATTAAAACAGGCTGATTTTATACCAAAGAGGGTGGGGCCAATGAATATTCAATGGTATCCTGGACACATGACCAAGACCAGACGGCAAATGGAAAACGATGTGAAGCTGGTGGATCTGGTGGCTGAGGTGGTGGATGCCCGCATCCCCGTCTCCAGCCGGAACCCGGATATTGACACGATGGTGGGTGACCGGCCCCGGCTCATCATTTTCAATCGGGCGGACCAGGCCGATCCGGTTATGAGCGCTCACTGGATGGCTTGGTTCAGGGGAAAAGGATATGGTGTGCTGGAGACAGACGCAAAGTCCGGCAAGGGTGTAAGTCAGTTTTCGGCTGCCGCTAAAAACGTGCTCAAAGATAAGCTGGTCGCCTGGAAGGCCAAAGGGCAGGTGGGCCGCCCCATTCGGGCTATGGTAGTGGGCGTACCCAATGTCGGTAAATCCACTTTTATCAATAAGGTGGCCCGGCGTAAGTCCGCCAAAGCCAGTGACCGGCCCGGGGTCACACGGGGAAAGCAGTGGGTGAGTGTGGATGCAGGGCTGGAACTGCTGGACACTCCGGGTATTCTCTGGCCCAAATTTGAGGATGAGATCACTGGGCTGCATCTGGCCTTTACCGGCGCGGTGAAGGACGAGGTCACAGATGTGGAAGGACTGGCCTGCGCTTTGCTGGAGCTGCTTCGAGAACGTTATCCGAAGGCATTGGAGGAGCGGTATAAACTGGAAGTGAATGCAGACAGCATCCAAGGCTGGGAGTTGCTGGAGCAATGCGCACGGAAGCGGGGAATGCTGATTTCCGGCGGTGAGGTAGACACAGAGCGGATGTCAAAGGTGCTGTTGGACGAATTTCGAGGGGGCAAGTTAGGACGCTTTACACTAGAGATACCGGAGAAGCTATAGAGAAAGGGGAGCGGAGCCATGCCCAGTTGGGAGTTGGAATATGAGGCCAAGGCGCAGGGGTATCAGGCGATATGCGGCTGTGACGAGGCGGGGGCTGGTCCGCTGGCAGGCCGGGTCTATGCTGCTGCGGTGATACTGCCTGACGGGTTGGAGCTGCCCTGGCTTGATGACTCTAAAAAGGTGACAGAAAAACGGCGGGAAATGCTCTATAGCCAAATTATTGCTCTGGCTGTGGCTTGGTCAGTGGCGTGGCTGGAGCCAAAGGAAATCGACGAAATTGACATCCTGAACAGCCGGATCAAGGCCATGCAGCTGGCAATTGACGCGCTGGAACCGAAAGCTGATTTTGCCCTCGTTGACGGTAACCGAGACCATGGGAGCCGTTGCTCCATTGTGGCATCACACAAATTGGTTGTAAAGGGAGATCACTTGTCGATGTCGATTGCAGCGGCATCTATTCTGGCAAAGGTCAGCCGAGACCGGTATATGGTGAAGATGGCTGAGCTCTATCCCCAATATGAATTTGAGCGGCACAAGGGATACGGCACGAGGCGGCATTATGAGCTGCTGCGGGAGCATGGAGCGAGTCCTATCCACCGCCGCACTTTCCTGAAAAAGCTTTGAGCAGCGGAGGAGAGGCCCGCATCCGGGGTCAGTGGGGCGAGGAACTGGTTGCAGAGGATTTGCGGCGTAAGGGATGGACAGTGGCTGCCAGAAATTTTTACTGTCGTATGGGAGAACTGGATATTGTGGCAAAAAATGAGCGCTATCTCATTTTTGTGGAAGTCAAGCTGCGAAAAAACGCTAGATTCGGCGCGGCATGTGAGGCAGTGACTCCCTTGAAGCAGAGAAAGCTGATGGCCGCGGCTCAATATTACCTGATGTGTCACCCCACAAAGCTCCAGCCACGGTTCGATGTGGCGGAGGTATACGCGCCCCAGGGAGTCCATACAGAACGTCCCAGCATAAGCTATATAGAGAACGCTTTTTGAGGAGGTGCGATGCTTGCAATCGATTTCTGTATTTGATGCCCACTGTGATACCGTCTCCCGGTGCTGGAGGGAATATGAGGGGCTGGACCACAACTCCGGAATGATTTCATTGGAGCGGACGGCGGGGTTTGGGCGGTATTGCCAATTCTTTGCTTTGTGGACTGCGGATGGCTTTACCGGCTATCCGTTGGGAGAGAATTCGGTGGAACTTGCCTATCATGTGCTTTTGCGCTGTTTCAAAGACCAGATAGCCCGCAATGCGGACAAAATTGTTCCGTGCCGCACAGCAGATGAGGCCGAACACGCCACCCGGCAGGGGAAAGCGGCGGCGTTTCTGTCAGTGGAGGGGGCGGAGCTGCTGGGCTGTGACCCGGCCCGTTTGGATCAAGCGGCAGCAGACGGGGTGGTGTCCATCACTTTAACATGGAACCATGCCAATACCTTGTCGGGGTCCAATTGTGAGGAACCGGAGCGGGGATTATCCTCTGTTGGGCGCGAATTTGTAGCAAAAATGGAGGATCTACATATCCTGGTGGACGTATCCCACCTGTCCGAGGCGGGATTCTGGGACGTGGCGGAGCTGGCCCGGAGGCCTTTTATCGCCAGTCACTCAAACGCAAAATCTGTGTGGAATCACACAAGGAACTTGACGGATGGACAAATAAATGCGATAATAAAAAATCAAGGTGTGATAGGGCTCAATTTTTACACCGAGTTCGTGGGAGGCAGCAGGGACCTGGACGCAGTCCGAGGCCATTTGGACCGCATTTTGGAGTTGGGCGGTGAGTCGAACGTGGCTCTTGGCGGAGACTGGGATGGCTGCGATACCATTACCAATCTGCCCACCATTGACAGCCTGCCCCGGTTCTACGAGTACCTGCTGCGCCATGGTTATAGAGAAACGGTCGTCCAAGACCTGTTTTACAATAATTTAATGAGAGTAGTGAGATGACCATGAATTACTTGAGCACGAGAAATAAAGACCTGCGTATGAGCGCGTCCCAGGCCATCGCTAAGGGGTTGGCTCCCGACGGCGGATTGATGACCCCGGCGGTGCTGCCCCGGTTGCCCGCCTCTGCGGTGGAGACCATGAAGGAGATGTCTTACCAGCAGCGGGTGGTCTATATCATGAACAGCTTTTTAGAGGGATTTGCCGCCTCTGAATTGACCGCCTATGCCGCTGAGGCCTACGGCGGAGGGAAGTTCTCCCACGAGGATGTGGCCCCTGTTCGTAAGCTGGACGACAACACCTACTGTCTGGAGCTGTGGCATGGGCCCACCTGTGCCTTTAAGGATATGGCGCTCCAGGTGCTGCCCCATTTACTGACCGCGTCGTTGGAGAAGAACGATGAGAAAAAGACGGTGTGTATCCTGGTGGCCACCTCCGGTGACACGGGAAAGGCCGCTTTGGAGGGGTTCCGCAACGTGGATAAGACTAAGATCCTGGTGTTCTATCCCAAGGATGGCGTGTCTGAGATCCAGGAGCTTCAAATGGTCACCCAGGAGGGCGGCAATGTGAGCGTGAGCTCCGTAGTAGGCAATTTTGACGACGCTCAGGCCGGAGTAAAGACGCTGTTCTCTGACGAGGAGTTGGTCGCTGAGTTGACGCAGCGGGGGTATTTTCTATCCTCGGCCAACTCCATCAACTGGGGCCGTGTGCTGCCGCAGATTGTGTACTACGCTTCCGCCTACTGCGACCTGTTGAAGAGCGGGGCCATTTCTAAGGGTGAGGCCATCAATGTGTGCGTGCCCACCGGTAATTTCGGCAACATTTTGGCTGCCTATTATGCTAAAGTTATGGGTATTCCCATCAATCGGCTGATCTGCGCCTCCAACCAGAATAACGTGCTCACCGACTTCATCAACACCGGCACCTATGACCGCAACCGTACCTTCTACAACACCATTTCTCCGTCTATGGATATCCTGATTTCCAGCAACCTGGAGCGAATGCTGTTCGAGCTGTCCGGCAGAGACGACAAGCTGGTGTGTGAGTACATGTCTCAGCTGGCGGAGTATGGCAGCTACCGAGTGGACAGTTCCATCCGCACCAAGCTGAAAAGGGAGTTCAATGCCGGTTACTGCGACGACCAGCAGGCCAGGGACATGATCGCCAAGATGTGGAACGAGCAGAACTATCTCATCGACCCACACACCGCCGTAGCCTTCCACGTGCTGGAGGAGTACCGGGAGGAGACGGGGGACGATACGGTGACCATTGCGGTGTCCACCGCCAGCCCCTTCAAGTTTTGTGACAGTGTGCTGGACGCTCTGGGCGTAAAGGAACACAGGGCTGGGCTTGAAATTCTGGACCAGCTCACCGAGGTCACTGGCGTACCCACTCCCGCGCCGCTGGCAAGACTCAAAAAGCGCCGCCGCCGCTTTGAGGGCGGGGTAGAAAAGTCGGCCATGAAGAACTGTGTATTGGAGTTCCTGAAATAAGAGGTGATGGGATGGCTCTTTACGCCATCGGCGATACCCACCTGTCCCTGAGTTCGGACAAGCCTATGGACGTGTTCGGCGGCGGCTGGGAGGGTTATGTGGACAAGCTGCGGGAGGGCTTTGCTCCGGTAGATGACAGCGACACGGTGGTGTTGTGCGGCGATCTGTCCTGGGGAATGAGCCTGGAAGAGGCCCGGGAGGACTTTGAGTTCCTCGACCATGAGCTGCCGGGGGAAAAGTGGCTGCTCAAGGGCAACCACGATTACTGGTGGAACACTGCCGCCAAAATGAACGCTTTTTTTCAGGTCAACGGGTTCGAACGCCTCCACATCCTTCATAACAACTGTGCCTTTTATGGGGAGATTGCCCTGTGCGGTACCCGGGGATGGTTTTTTGAGGAAAACGGTGCGCCTCAGTCGGAAAAAGTGTTCAAACGGGAGCTCATCCGTCTGGAAGCGTCGCTGAAAGCGGCGGGGGAGCGGGAAAAGCTGTGCTTTCTCCACTATCCGCCTCTTTATCGAGGCTACCACTGTCAGGAGATCATCAACCTGCTGAAGCAGTACCAGGTAAGGGCCTGCTATTACGGCCATCTCCATGGTCCCAGCCACCGCTTAGCTATTGAGGGAGCACAGGGCGGGGTGGATTACCATCTGGTGTCTGCGGACTTTGTCGGATTCCGTCCAAAAAAAATTTTAATTTAAGTGAAAAAACAGTGGAAATCTTTGCGCCTATCTGATAGAATAGGTTGGATTACTTAGAAAGAAGGCCCAGCGGCTTTTCGGCGGGCCAAGCTTGGAGGAACACACCATGAACATTAAGAGTAATGAGAAAAAAGAGAACAGCACCTTTGAACTGGTAATTGAGGTTGGAGCCGCCGAGTTCCAGGCCGCCATTGACAAGGTCTATAACCGCCAGAAGAACCGCATCAACGTCCCCGGCTTCCGCAAGGGTAAGGCTCCCCGAAAGATGGTGGAGAAGATGTACGGCGCCGAGATCTTCTTTGAGGATGCCATTTCTCTGGCCTATCCCGACGCTTACGAGGCCGCGCTGAGGGAAACGGATATCAAGCCCGTGGCCTATCCCCAGTTGGAGGTGCTGGATGTCAGCGCCGACGGTTTCACCTTCAAAGCCACGGTCACCGTGAAGCCCGAGGCGTCCATCAAGGACTATAAGGGCCTCCAGGTTGCAAAACCGGATGTGAAGGTGTCCGCCGCCGACATCAAGGCGGAGCTGAAGCCCTATATTGACCGGGCCTCCCGTCTGGTGAGCGTGGAGCGCAAAGCCAAGAAGGGCGATACTGCGGTCATCGATTTTGAGGGCTTCAAGGATGGCGAGCCGTTCCAGGGCGGCAAGGGGGAGAACTACAGCCTGGAGCTGGGCTCCGGTTCCTTTGTTCCCGGCTTTGAGGATCAGGTCATCGGCATGAAGGCCGGCGATGAGAAGGATCTGGACATCACCTTCCCCGAGAATTACACCCCCGAGCTGGCCGGCGCCGCTGTGGTATTCAAGGTCAAGGTCCACGAGGTGAAGGAGAAGCAGGAACCCGATGTGGACGACGAGTTTGCCAAGGACGTATCCGAGTTTGAGACCCTGGATGAGTTCAAGAAGGACCTGGGCGAGAAGCTGAAGGCCCGCCGCCAGGAGCAGGCGGACCGCGACTTTGAGGCCGCAGTCATTGACGCCCTGCTGGAGAAGCTGGAGTGCGAGGTGCCCCAGGCCATGGTGGACTACCGCGCCGACAAGATGCTGGAGGACTACGCCAACCGCATACAGGGCCAGGGCATTGGCTTTGAGGACTATTTGCGGATGATGGGCATGTCCGTGGACGACATGCGCGCTCAGTCCAAAAACGCCGCCGACCGGGCGGTGCGCAGCGATCTGGCACTGGAGTCTGTGGCCGCCGCTGAGGGCATTGAGGTTTCTGACGCCGATGTGGACGAGGAGATCGGCAAGCTGGCTGAACAGTACAGCATGGAAGTGGAAAAGGTCAAGGCCATTGTCAACGCTGAGGATGTCCGTCATGATTTGATGGTGCGCAAGGCTCTGGAGCTGGTGAAGAGCTCTGTGAAGAAGCCCGCCAAAAAGACGGCCAAAAAGGCTGATAAGGCCGAGGAGAAGGCCGACGAGGCAGAGAAAACCGAGGAATAAACGGTAATCCGCAGCTTTTTGTGAGAGGGAGGGAATAACTGCCGGTGGACAGTGGGCATAATAGCCAGCGCCGGTGGGGAACACGGAGAATTCCCCCGTCTGAAAGGAGAAGCATTATGAGTTTGGTTCCATACGTAGTAGAGCAGACCAGCCGCGGTGAGCGGTCCTATGACATTTTCTCCCGGCTGCTCAACGACCGCATCGTCTTTTTGGGCGAGGAGGTCAACGCCACCACCGCGTCTCTGGTGGTGGCTCAGTTGCTCTACCTGGAGGCCCAGGACCCGGACAAGGACATCCAGTTCTATATCAACAGCCCCGGCGGTTCTGTCACCGACGGCATGGCGATTTACGACACCATGCAGTACATCAAGTGTGATGTGTCCACCGTCTGCGTAGGTATGGCCGCGTCTATGGGCGCGTTCCTGCTGTCCTCCGGCACGAAGGGTAAGCGTATTGCTCTGCCCAACGCCGAGATCATGATCCATCAGCCCTCTGCGGGCACCCAGGGCCAGATCACCGATATGGCCATCCACTTGAAGCGGCTGGAGATTATCAAGAAGCGGATGAATGTCATCCTGGCTGATAACTGCGGCCGGAGTGTGGAGGAGGTCACCGCCGACTGCGAACGGGACAACTTCATGACTGCTGACGAGGCCAAGGAGTACGGTCTTGTTGATAAGATTATCTACAATCACTGATTCAGACCAAAGAGCGGAGGCTACCGTCTCCGCTCTTTGGTGCTCTCCTGAAAGGAAGACCAGAATATGGCAAGAGACGACTACAAATCGGTGCGCTGTTCCTTTTGCGGCAAGCATCAGGAGCAGGTGGAGCGGATCATTGCCGGTCCCGGCGCGTATATCTGTAACGAGTGTGTTCATCTGTGCATGAGCATTCTTGGGGATGAGCACGACGAGGCCCCCGTTGCGCCAGATATTCCCGACGTCATTCCCACCCCCAAAGAGATGGTGGCTGTGCTGGATGAATATATCATTGGCCAGGACAACGCCAAGATTGCCCTGTCGGTGGCGGTGTATAACCACTATAAGCGGATCTATTTCGGCGGTGGGGACAATGTGGAACTGCAAAAGAGCAACATCCTCATGGTGGGGCCCACCGGTTGCGGCAAAACGCTATTTGCCCAAACCCTGGCCCGCATTTTAAAGGTGCCCTTTGCTATCGCTGACGCCACTACCCTCACTGAGGCAGGCTATGTGGGCGACGACGTGGAAAACATCCTGCTTCGTTTGGTCCAGGCCGCCGATTATGATATTGAGCTGGCTCAGCGGGGTATTATCTATGTGGATGAGATCGACAAAATTGCCCGTAAGAGTGAGAACACATCCATCACCCGGGACGTGTCCGGAGAGGGTGTGCAGCAGGCGTTGCTGAAAATTTTGGAGGGCACCGTAGCCAATGTGCCGCCCCAGGGCGGGCGCAAGCATCCCCACCAGGAATTTTTGCAGATCGACACCAAAAACATCCTGTTCATCTGCGGCGGAGCTTTTGACGGACTGGATAAGATCATTGAGCGCCGTTTGGATCAGAAAACCATCGGCTTTGGATCCGATGTCAAGACTGCGGCGGAGCGAAAAAGGGAGGACGTGCTCAAAAATGTCCAACCCCACGATTTGCTGAAGTTCGGCATCATTCCGGAGCTGGTTGGCCGTCTGCCCATCATTACCAGCCTGAAGGCGCTGGACCGGGAGCAGCTGGTGCGTATTCTCACCGAGCCGAAAAATGCTTTGGTGAAGCAGTACAAATGCCTGATGGATTACGACAATGTGGAGCTGGAGTTTACGCCTGAGGCGCTGGACGCCGCCGCTGATAAGGCGCTGGAGCGCAAAATCGGCGCTCGTGGTCTGCGTGCAGTGCTGGAGGAGGTTATGACCCCAGTAATGTACGATGCGCCATCTGACCAGAGCATTGCCAAGGTAACTATTACGGCGGAGGCCATCTGCGGCAAGAGTGAAGCGGACATCCAGCGGCAGGAGGGGCGCCCCGCGCGGCCCAGGCTGGGCGCTGCGGCACTGCGCGCGGAAAAAGGTGGGCAGGCTTCCCCCAGAGGAAACGTGTCCTGAGATTAAACGTGTCGGAGGGGTGGGCGGCAGCCTGCCCCTCTTTTGAGTAGGAAAGGAGTGCTCCTGATGACGGATAAGCAAACAGCGGAACCGACAGTGGTGACCATCCCGGTCCTGGCACTGCGGGGATTGACAGTGTTCCCTCAGCTGATGCTCCACTTTGACGTGGGCCGTGCCGCTTCGATCCAGGCATTGGAGGAAGCGATGGGGGAGAAACGGGAAATATTTCTGGTGACCCAGCGAGATCTTACAGTGGAAAACCCTGACCAGGGAGATTTGTATGCTATCGGTACTGTGGCCGACGTGAAACAGATTCTGCGTCTGCCGGAGAACGGCGTCCGGGTGATGGTAGAGGGGCGCAGTCGCGGCCGCCTGCTGCGCCTGGTGGAGACGCAGCCGTATATCACCGCTGAGGTGGAGTACCTGATGGAGCCTGCCTCGGCGAAAGGAAATTCTCCCCGGATCGAGGCGGCTATCCGGCAGATCTATAACCAGATGGAGCGGTATACTGAGCTTTCCGACCGGGTCACCCCGGAAATCTATTTGAAGCTCCTTGCCAGCGACGATCCTGGCTATATTGCCGACTATGCGGCCCAGAATCTGCCGCTGCGGTTTGAGGACAAGCAGGCTGTTCTTGAGGAGCTGCGCCCTGCCCGGCGTTTGGACCGGCTGTGCCGCATTTTGAGCAGAGAAGTGGAGATCTTAGAGGTAGAGAGTGAATTGGCTGTCAAGATCCATGAGCAAGTGGCCGCCAGCCAGCGGGATTATTTTCTGCGGGAACAGCTTCGGGTCATCCAGCGGGAGCTGGGGGACAGTGAGGAGGACGATGAGATCGCCGACTACCGCCGCCGCATTACAGAGGCAAAGCTACCGGCGGAGGTGAGTGAGAAGCTGCTTAAAGAGGTGAAGCACCTGGAAAAGCAGCCTTACAGCTCGTCAGAGGCGGCGGTGATTCGAACCTACTTGGACACCTGCTTGGAGCTGCCCTGGCAGGTCAAAACCCGGGAGCGGGTAAGCGTAGCGGCAGTGTCCAAGGTGTTGGAGGCCGATCATTACGGCTTGGAAAAGGTGAAGGAGCGCATTCTGGAATTTGTGGCGGTAAAGCAGCTGGCCCCAGAGCTGAAAGGACAGATCATCTGCTTGGTAGGTCCACCGGGAGTGGGCAAGACCTCTATTGCCATGAGTGTGGCAAGGGCTATGAACCGCAAGCTGGCCCGAATCTCTCTGGGAGGCATTCGGGACGAGGCTGACATCCGGGGCCACCGCAAAACCTATGTGGGGTCCATGCCTGGGCGCATCATCGCCGGGATCAAGCAGGCGGGAAGTGCCAATCCGGTGCTGCTGCTGGACGAGATTGACAAGGTGGGAAGCGACCACCGCGGGGATCCTGCGGCGGCTCTTCTGGAGGTGCTGGACGGGGAGCAGAACAGCGCTTTCCGGGATCATTATCTGGAGCTTCCCTTTGACCTTTCCGATGTGATGTTCATTACCACTGCCAACACCACCGACACCATACCCAAACCCTTGCTGGACCGTATGGAGGTCATTGAGCTGCCCAGCTATACGGATAAGGAGAAGCTTCAAATCGCCAAGCGTCATCTGCTGCCTCGGGAATTGAAAAGGCATGGACTTACCCGGACAGATATGAAGATCAATGACAAGGGGCTGGAGCTGCTCATCGCCGGGTACACCAAAGAGTCTGGTGTGCGGCTGCTGGAGCGCAAGCTGGCTGCTCTGTGCCGGAAAAGTGCGGCGCAAGTTGCAAAAAATAATGTAAAGCAGATTTGCATTACAGAAAAGAATTTGCAGGACTTTCTTGGCCATCGACGTTATCTGGACGATATGACCTCCCGAGAGCCACTGGTGGGTGTGGTGAACGGCTTGGCTTGGACCTCTGTGGGTGGTGAGATCCTGGAGGTAGAGGTCAATGTGGTGCCTGGGTCAGGAAAGGTGTCCCTCACCGGCAATCTGGGTGACGTGATGAAGGAATCTGCCAAAGCTGCGTTGTCCTATGTGCGCAGCCGGACCACACAGTTGGGGGTGGACCCGGATTTCCACAGCACAAAGGATATTCACGTCCATTTCCCGGAGGGAGCGGTGCCAAAGGATGGTCCCTCGGCTGGTATTGCCATTACTACGGCCATGGTGTCTGCTCTTACAGGTATTCCGGTGAGGAGGGATGTGGCCATGACTGGAGAAGTCACGCTCCGAGGCAGGGTGCTGGCCATTGGCGGCCTGAGGGAAAAGACCATGGGTGCTCTGCGTGGCGGGGTGACCACGGTGATAATTCCGGCAGACAATGCAAAAGATTTGGGGGACATCGATCAGACCGTGCGGGCGGCGCTTGCTTTTGTGCCGGTAAGTCAGGTGGATGAGGTGTTGGCCCAGGCGCTGGTGAACCGTCTGCCCGTTCAGGCAGTCAGCACCTCCAGGCAAACACCGGAGGCTCCACGGACTGCGGGACACGCCGTCAATTTGCGCCAATAAGGAGATTGCCATGACTGTCAACTGGAATATGGCACAATTCATCCGCTCTGCGGCAAAACCAGCGGATTTTCCCCGGGATGGGCTTCCGCAGGTGGTGTTTGCCGGACGGTCCAATGTGGGAAAATCATCGGTGATCAACCGCCTGCTCAACCGTAAAAATTTTGCACGGGTGGGATCGGCGCCGGGTAAAACGACCCATATCAATTATTTTTTGATTGATCAGAAGCTTTACCTGGTGGATTTGCCCGGTTATGGGTATGCTAAAGTGTCCAAACAGGAGCGTGACCGCTGGGGGAAGCTCATTGAGGCATGGTTTGCGGACACTCAGCGAATGGCCTTGGGAATGCTCATCGTGGATGCCCGGCATAAACCCACGGCGGATGACTGTACCATGGCCCAAGTCTTTTTGTGTTCAGGTAAACCGTTTATTGTGGTGGCAAATAAGCTTGACAAGTTGAAAAAAAGTGAAATTGAGGGTAATACACAGCTGATCCGAGACACCTTGGCGTTGTCCGACAGAGTTCCGCTTATCCTGTTTTCTGCGGAAAAGGGAAATGGAAAAGGTGAGCTTTTAGGACAGATTTTAGACCATTTGGAGGAGAATCTATGAAATATGTGCGTATTGACCAGACGGGCGGGCCTTGCTGGGGTGTGGTCAAGGGAGACGAGGTACTCACTTTGCGCAAACCTCCCTACGAGGACTTGGATTACGACGGTGGAAAACTGCCTTTAAGCCAGTGCAAGCTTTTGGCGCCCTGTGAACCAACGAAGATCGTTTGTGTAGGAAAGAATTATGTCGAACATGCCAAGGAAATGGGGGCAGAACCGCCTGGATTTCCTGTGCTTTTTATGAAAGGATTCAATGCCCTCAATCGTCCTGATGGAGCGGTCCATGCCCCTGAGTTTGTGGAGCGGCTGGACTATGAAGGAGAGCTTGCGGTTGTCATTCGGCGCCGCGCAAAGGACGTAAAGGAAAAAGACTATGCAGATTATGTGTTGGGCTACACCTGTTTGAATGATATTACCGCTCGGGATGTTCAAAGGCATGACGGTCAATGGACCCGAGGCAAGTCTATGGACGGCTTTTGTCCTGTGGGACCCTGGGTGACGGATGAGGTGGACTCTGCTGCGCTAAAGCTGGTTACCCGTCTGAATGGAAAAATTGTACAGCAGGGGAATACGGAGGATTTTATTACTCCCATTCCACAGATTTTTGAGTTTATTACCGCGTCTATGACGCTGGAGCCAGGAGACGTGATCGCTACGGGCACACCGGAGGGAATCGGGCCTATGATTCCTGGCGATGTGGTTGAGGTCGATATTGAGGGCATCGGAGTGCTGAAAACACAGGTGATCTGAGATTTTCATGACAGCTTGAAATATTTATCGTGTTTTTCAGAAAATTTTCACAAAAAGGGTTGACAAATGCCGCTATTCTGGTATAATAACCTACGTCGCTTGAGAGAGCGAGAAGATAGCGGATTAGTGTAATGGTAGCACACCAGACTCTGACTCTGTTTGTGAGGGTTCGAATCCTTCATCCGCTGCCACTGAACCCCTTGGAGCTGCATAGTTCCAAGGGGTTTTTCATATTTATTTTACCCTTATGCTGACCCTTACCTGATTGAAACTGCTCCCCAAGTCAAGGACAAAATAAGTTGGCTCATCAAGGGAAGCAGGGGTAGATTCTGATGGTGAGATGGGCAAAGTCTCATTGGGGGACAGCTTGGCCTCGACAGATATATGTTTGAAGTGCTTTCCTGTAATAAGTTTTTGAGGGATACGATAAAATGAAAATTGAGTGCTTTCATCACCATAATAATAGTCGAAAAATGTTTCAGGGGCCATATTCAGGCCCTCCTTTCAAATATAAAAAGGGCGTCCCGCTTGGAACGCCCTTTGGCTTGGCTTTCGCCTAAATTGTTATCTTTTCTGCGTTATTTTCATATTTGGTATTGCAAACGCAGGGAAACATACCAACAAACATAGGTTTCTGATGCGTTGATATAGACGGCGTGTCATAGGAGGTCACAGGTAAATTTTCTGACCACCATGTATCACCATTTCCCTGTATTCTAATTTTTTCGCTAAATTTGTACCCATTTCTCTACGATTTTTTTATCATAGAACCGTACCGCTTGCTACACCAAAGACACAAACAAAAAGGTGCGGGCATCAAACGGGCGCGGGGACAGTCGGTATTTGGAACATATGGACTATTGTTGGTATACGGTGAACTTCAAAAGCTACTCCAAATCCCATAAGCTGAAAAAGCGGATTCCAACCACAAAGGAACAGCAGTCAATTTTCTATAATGCCCATGAACCGATTGTAGAGGCGCTGTTTTTGAGCGGGTGCAGGAACTTCGGGCAAACAAACGCAGCCCCATAAAAGCGGAAAGACAGGGCTTGTTCTCTGGCTTGGTGTACTGTGCTGACTGTGGGAGCAAGTTACACTTTGCCACCTGCAAGAGTTTAACGGTTCACAAGACCATTACCGCTGTGCAACGTACAAGAGCAATACGGGAAGCTGTACGGCTCACTTTATCCGCGAGGAAGTATTGAAGCAGATAGTATAGGGCAGGATATTTGATGTGACCGCGCTTTTCTTTGATGACATCATGGCTTTTAAGGAAATGAATATATGTACAACGCTCCGCTGAAACGGATAAGGAAATGAAACGCCGGAAGCGGGTACCGAAAGTGGAATCTGAAACCACATGTTTACGCTTAGAGGGAAGTAAGTTTCGATTAGGCGGTATAGGCCCGATTACAGGGGCTGTACCGTCTCTTTGAGTTCCTATGCGCCTTGCCGTTTGGATTGCGTGTTAGAACCTGTTTAGTATCTAGCCAACCATCCCGTCCAGTGATAGAATAGAGGGGACGAGGGGGGAGACAGGTGAGGAAAAGCTATCCAAGCGACATCAGTCGGGAACAATTTGAAGAAATACGTGAGGAATTATCCAAAGTCAAAAAGATAACGCATCCCAGAAGTTACGACCTGTATGACATATTTTGTGCAATTTTGTATCTGCTGAAAGAAGGATGCACATGGCGAGGCATCCCGCATGATTTCCCTAAATGGCAAAATGTGCGGTATCATTACGACATATGGTCAAATCCAGATGAAAATGGGATCAGTGTTCTTGACAGGGTTTTACGCAAACTGGTGGAAGCAGAGCGGGAAAAAAACGGACGCAAGGCACAAACAACAATGATAATTGTCGATTCCAAAAGCATCCAAAATGCTGATACCGCAGAAGAAAAGGGTTATGATGCGGGGAAAAAGTATCTGGGATAAAACTACATATTGGCGTAGACATTTTGGGGCTGCCCCACGCAATTATGGTGACGACTGCCAATGTAACAGGTCGAACCGGCGCAATTGATATGGTTGATTATTATTGTGATGTAACCGATCATCTGTCTGCGCTCAAAAAGATTATGGCAGATGGAGGCTACACCGGAGAAACGTTTGCAAACACAATCAAGGCTCTTTCTGGTGCGGAGGTTGAGGTCGTTAAGCGCAACGAGCTCCATACATTTGCTGTCCTGTCAAAACGCTGGTTTGTGGAGCGCTCTTTTGCCTGGCTCGACAAATGTCGGAGACTCTGGAAAAACTGCGAACGCAAATTACAGAACTCTTTTCAAATGTTTTCTCTTGCCTTTATTCGTCTGCTTTTAAATAGATACTAAACAGGTTCTAAGAAAGGAAATTGATTTTCCCCACAAAGTTGAAAACAATAGCTGTTTCATATTTAAATAATCTTTGCTGAATTCAACTGCATCCAAAACAGCATGGAGGAGTGATTGCATTGGCACGAATCTTTGCTTTCCATTGAAAATTTGTGAAATCTTCTGTAAACACTTGCAAACTGCCACCATATTGGGTATACTATATCTGTTCGACAAAAACTGCAAGGAGGTTATCCCGACATGGCTCAGATTACCAAGGATACCATTATCGGCGATATTCTGGACATCGCACCCGACACCGCTCCCATTTTTCTGTCCATCGGCATGCACTGCCTGGGCTGCCCGTCCTCCCGCGGGGAGACTGTGGAACAGGCCTGCATGGTCCACGGCGTGGATGTGGACGCTCTGCTGGACAAGCTGAACGGCTCCATCGCCTGAGCGGCATCTTCTGAAAAGAGCGGAAGTTCCGCTCTTTTCGTTTATTCTGAACGAAACAGGGGAGAGGATATGGAATTATCGCCAAGGCTTCAGGCCATTGCCCGGCAGGTACCTCAAGGTGCACGGCTGGCAGATGTGGGGACCGACCACGGCTATCTGCCGGTGTGGCTGCTGCTGAACGGTCAGATTGAGAGCGCTATTGCCGCCGACCTGCGGGCGGGGCCACTGGATCGGGCCAGGGATACGGCTCGGCAGTTCCAGCAAACCAACTGGATCTCTTTCCGGTTGTGCGATGGCTTGTCGGACATTAAGGCGGACGAAGTGGATACAGTGTCCATTGCGGGCATGGGCGGAGAGACCATCACCGCCATTTTAAAAGCCGCTCCCTGGACAAAGCAGAATAAGCTGCTGCTGTTGCAGCCTATGACTGGAGCGTCCAAGCTTCGAGAATGGCTACAAATCAATGGATATGTCATTCTGGATGAGAATATTGCCCAGGAAGGGAAAAAACTTTACAGTATTTGGACGGTAACGGGCGGTGATATGCCTCCGTTGACTCCGGCAGAGCTGTGGGCAGGGAAGAACCGTCCGAATCCGCTGCGCAAGGAATTCCTGGATATGATGGAACGAAAGGCAGAGCGAGCCTTGCAAGGCCACTTGGCGGCACAGTCAACGGATCAGGTGGCCGTCGCCCAGCTGGAGGCAGTGACTGCCGGGCTGCGAGCAATGAAAAAGGAGTTGATTCCTGTGACCACAGTGGGGATGGTATATGAGTTTTTGCAGAAAAAAGCGCCCTTCGAGTTGCAAGAGAATTTTGATAATGCCGGCTTTTTGGTGGGCAGGGAAGAAGCGTCCGTCAGCAAGCTGCTGGTGACACTGGATATTACAGAACAGGTGGTCCAGGAGGCCGCAGAGCGAGGGGTACAGCTCATCGTGGCCCACCATCCTGTGATTTTTGGCGGTGTTAAATCGGTGACGGATCAGACCTCCACTGGGCGCATCCTTCTCTCCCTCGTAGAGAGTGGTATCGCCGCAATCTGTGCCCATACCAACTTGGACGCGGTGGAGGGCGGTGTCAATGACGCACTGGCTCTTCGCTTGGGGCTGACCGACATAGGACAGCTTAGGCAGGCTGGTATGGACGGACAGGGAAGGCCCTATGGCATCGGTCGGGTTGGGTTTGTGCCGGAGCAGCCCTTGTACGACTTTGCCATGGCGGTAAAGCAGCTGCTGGGAGCCAATGGTATCCGGCTGGTGGACGGTGGGAAGCCTGTCCGCATGGTGGCAGTGGGCGGCGGTGCCTGCGCCGACATGATGGGCGACGCATTGGCCCAGGGCTGCGATACCTTTGTCACCTCTGATGTAAAATACCACCAATTTCTGGAGGCCAAGGCACTGGGGCTGAATCTGGTGGATGCGGGGCATTTCCCCACGGAGGATGTGGTGTGCCCTGTGCTTCGGGATTGGCTGTCCAAACGATTCCCTCATGTGTCGGTATTCATCTCTCAAAAACATGCGGAGGTGTTTTCCTACCTCTGACTCTGACATGAAGTGTTCCCCGCCATCATATGGTGGAAGAAAGGGGGACTGGCTTATGAAACGGGATATTATATTGCTGACGCTATGTCTATGTGTACTGCTTGTGGTGAATTGGCTGAGCGATGAGCGTGCGGAGCCTGTTTCTGCCGCCATTGGTACAGGAAGGCATTGGACGTTGATCCTGGACGCCGGACACGGCGGGGAGGACGGCGGAGCCAGCACAGCGGCAGGGGAGAAGGAGAGTGACATCAACTTGGCCATCGTGCGTAAGACCCGAGCGCTGATGGTATTTCTAGGGGTGGAGCCCAGGCTGACGCGGGAGGAGGATATCTCTCTGCATAGCGGTGGGGCGGAGACCATTCGCCAGAAAAAAGTATCTGACCTGAAATATCGAGTGGCATTGGTGGAGGAAATTCCAAACGCTATGCTGATTAGTATACACCAAAATCACTTTACAGATTCCAGGTATGACGGGGCACAGGTGTTTTTTAATGACGGAGATGTGAGCTGTCAATGGGGAGAGAACACCCAAGAGGTGCTACGGCAGGTGTTGGACTCGGATAACGACCGAAAAGCGAAACCAATGCCGGACGGTATCTACCTATTTGATCATGTCAGTTGTCCGGCCATCCTGGTGGAGTGCGGTTTTCTGAGCAACGGGGAAGAGGCGGCACTTCTGGTCACGGATGCCTATCAGCGAAAGGTGGCGGTGGCATTGGCTGGGGCATGTTTTCATGAACTACAGATGATACCCGCGATTGGGGGAGGAGAATGATATGGCAAAGGCAAAGTCCTTGTTTTACTGCACAGACTGCGGAAACGAGACCCTGAAATGGCAGGGAAGGTGCCCTGCCTGCGGGGCGTGGAACACCATCGTGGAGCAGCCTGCCCAGGATGTGAAGAAAAAAGCGTCCTCTGTTTCTGCTGGGGTTGGGGCACGCCGCCCCAGGCCAATGGCCGAGGTGGAGGCAGTGGATGAACTGCGTTTCAACACCGGTATGAACGAGCTGGACCGGGTGCTGGGCGGCGGTGCGGTAAAGGGCTCGTTGGTGCTGGTAGGAGGCGCACCCGGCATTGGAAAGTCCACGCTGATGCTGCAAATCTGTGATAATTTGTGCCGGTTTTCGGATGTTTTATATGTATCTGGTGAGGAATCTGAGCGGCAGATTAAGCTGCGGGCACAGCGGCTGGGTATTCGTGACGAGGGACTGTACCTCTTTTCCGAAACTAATCTAGATGATATTGTGGCCGCAGTTCAGGAAAAAAAACCAGATATCCTCATTGTAGACTCTATCCAAACCATTTACAATGGTGATTCCAACTCCTCACCGGGCAGTGTGGCCCAGGTGAAGGAGTGCACCATGGCGCTGATGCATCTGGCAAAAGGTATGGGTGTGACGGTGTTTGTGGTTGGACATATTAATAAAGAAGGTTCTCTGGCCGGGCCGAAGGTACTGGAACATATGGTGGACTGTGTACTCCACTTCGAGGGAGAAGAGCACAACTCCTATCGTATTTTGCGGGCCGCAAAGAACCGTTTTGGTGCCACAAATGAGATTGGTGTGTTTGAAATGGTCGATAAAGGGCTGGTAGAGGTGCCAAACCCGTCGGAAGCTATGCTGTCCGGCCGACCTGAGAATATGCCCGGTTCCTGCGTCACCTGTGTAATGGAGGGAGTGCGGCCGGTGCTGGCGGAGGTGCAGGCCCTGCTGGCACCGTCGGCCTATGGGAATTCTCGCAGAACCAGCAATGGATTTGACTACAATCGGGCCATGATGATGCTGGCTGTGCTGGAAAAGCGGGGCGGGCTGATGCTGTCCAATTGTGATTTTTATGTCAATGTCATTGGCGGGCTGACATTGGACGAGCCTGCCGCCGATTTGGCGCTCATCGTGGCACTGGCGTCCAGCTTCCGGGACAAGCCCGTACCTTTTGACCTGGCGGCTATTGGAGAAGTTGGGCTTACCGGAGAACTGCGCTCTGTGAACGCCATCAACCAGCGTCTCAGCGAGGTACGCCGGCTGGGCTTTTCCAAGTGTCTGGTACCGTCCAGAAGCAGCGGAAAGCTCATGGCGCCGGAAGGCTTAGATCTGATTCGGGTCAGCAGCATTCGTGAGGCCATCGCTGTGCTGGCTGGATAGACGAGGCGTGAAATTGAGACAGGCGTCGTTGGGAATTGCCTGTCTGACTGATTGGGCCTGGGCCAGCGTGCACAGGCCCTCGTCCTGGAATTTGCAGTTCTGCGTGCAGGGGATGAAGCTCATATTAATCACCTGAATCATTGGATTTCAATGGAAGGTCGAATAGATCATATCGGAAGGAGGCGTAGGCTGGCACATATCCAACTCAACAAAATAAAAATTTTGTTGAGTTGGAAGGAGGGCAAACCGGGTAAAATTAGCTTTATGGCCGTTTTGACCGGGACTGCTGCATCTGAGCCAATTTGAGTATTGGCTCTTATTCAGCATTGGTTTGCTGTTCTGCCGTTTAGTCTGCCCAACTGTTTCTGTCTTATGAATGTGCCAGTCACTTTTGACCATGACAGATTATCGTACTGAGGCTCCGCCAATTTTGCGGGATTTCCTGGCTTACCATGAAACAATCCAGGGACACTCCAGAAGAACTGTAGATGAATACTTTCTGGACCTGCGTACATTTTTCCGTTACATGAAGATTGAAAAAGGCGGTGTGCCGCGCAGCACACCGCTGGATGAGATCTCCATTGATGATGTGGACTTGGCTCTGGTCAAATCGGTTACGCTGACGGATATTTACGCGTTCCTCAGCTTCCTCAGCCGGGATCGTGTAAAGAACGCCAATGCGCCCAATTCCCGATATGGACTGGAAGTGTCCTCCAGAGCCAGAAAAGTGGCAACTATTCGGTCTTTTTATAAGTATTTAGTGTCAAAAGCAAAGCTTATAGATGAGAGTCCCATCCAGGAGCTGGACTCCCCGAAAATTCGGCAAACCCTGCCGCGGTACCTCACACTGGACGAGAGCATCCAGCTTTTGGAATCTATTGACGGGGACAATGCAGAGCGTGATTTCTGTATTATAACGCTATTTTTGAACTGCGGCGTACGAATTTCTGAACTGGTTGGCTTAAATCTCTCTGACGTTCGGGGAGACCGTCTGCAGGTGCTGGGCAAGGGCAATAAGGAGCGGATCGTTTACCTTAATGCGGCTTGCCAAAACGCCATTGAAGACTGGCTGGAGGTGCGCTCTCAGTCCGGCGCGGCGGATCCTTACGCACTGTTTATCACACGTAAGCACACCCGCATCACCAAGGCGGGAGTCCACTATATGCTCAAGCAGCGTTTCACCGCTGCGGGGCTGGACAGCAGCAAGTATTCCGCACACAAGCTGCGCCACACCGCTGCTACGCTGATGCTGCAAAACGGCGTGGATGTGCGGACCCTCCAAGAGGTGTTGGGGCACGAGCACCTGAACACCACTCAAATTTACACCCATGTGGACAGCGACGCGCTGCAAAATGCGGCACAGTCCAATCCGCTGGGGCAAATCAAAGCAAAGCCCCGGCGCGGCCGTCCCAAAACGAAGGAGGAATAACCATGTCGAATGTTTTGAGGATCGCCTGCGGGAACGGAAACTGCTATTTGGTTTTCAACGGTAAGAACGCGATCTTGGTGGATACCTGCCGGGGAAAGTACCGGCAAAAAGTGCTGAATGCCTGTAGGCAGTTTCAGCTTCGCCTGCTGGTGCTCACCCATGGGCATCTCGACCACGTGGAAAATGCCGCCTTTTTGTCACAATCCCTGAATATCCCTATAGCCATGCATCAAGCCGACCTTGAACTGCTGGAGGATAATCTGAAGCAGCATCTATCCGCGCATAGTATTTTAGGCAAAATTGTGCTGGCCGCTTCCATTAAGACCTTCCAGATGGCGGAATATATCCCTGCAATCACCCAAGCTGTATTTCTGGAGGACGGCGACTCTTTGGACTCCTATGGTTTCCCTGATATCAAAATCGTGGGTCTTCCAGGCCACACAAATGGCTCCATCGGGTTGGATGTGGCCGGACAGGACCTGATTGTCGGAGATGCTCTGATGAATATGTTCTACCCCACTGTTTCTATGCTGTATCATGATAAGGAAGCCATGCAGAAAAGTGCGGAGAAAATTGAAAGGCTTGGCCCCAGGCTTATCCATTTTGGACATGGAAAACCAGTGAAAAATTGAATATGGCTCAGATAAAATTGTTGGCAGCGCGGAGGATTCTTACCCCTCCGCGCTGCTTACCTGCCTTGGGCCGGACAGCGTGGAACCACCTGTCACTTTAAGTGCCCCAATAATGTGGAGAAAACGCCATTCCACCACATTTTGATAACTGTCCAAAGGGCGATAGTCGGCGTCGTTGGAATGAGCCGCAATTAGAATGTTGTCTGGCCTGGGTGTGGCGCCCACCGAAACAATCACCGGCGTGTGGGCGAACACCTCACCGCTGGACTCAAACCGAAGCTGAACAAAGTCCCCGGGACGAAGAAAATTCATGTGTACCTGAATGCCCACCGGACCGTCTGTAGGCTGGGATCGGGTCATGAAATCCCAGAAAAAGGGCACGCCCGTCCAGGCAGGCGCTCGATCAGTGGCGTCGATGTAATACCAGCCGTATTCCGGCGTGAAGTTCATGATGCCTGTGCCAGCGTAGAGGCATTGGGACGCGAAATTGGTGCAATCACCGCCGATTTCGCTGAAATCATAAAAAGCCGGGTTGCGGCTGTAGGCCCATTTATGGGCATAAGCTACCGCCGCCCGGCGGTTATATGGGAGCAGCTGGATCATACTGCCTCTCCCCCTTTCCAGCCATCCTATGCGCGCCGTCATTTTGTTGACACTGTTCTGAAAAAAATCCCCCTGTTTTGTGGGTTTTGACCTGCAAAAGCTGGAGCTTTTGCTTGCAATTCCCTGCCCCAAATGTTAAAATGATAACATATACCCCCGCAAATATAATTTTAAGGAGTTGGTCAACTATGCCACTGGTTACCTCTACTGAAATGTTCAAAAAAGCCTATCACGGCGGTTACGCCGTCGGCGCTTTCAATGTCAACAACATGGAGATCGTCCAGGGTATCACTGAGGCCTGCCGTGAGGAGAAGGCCCCCGTCATCCTTCAGGTTTCCAAGGGTGCCCGTGCTTACGCCAACCATACCTATCTGGTCAAGCTGGTTGAGGCCGCTGTCATCGAGTGCCCCGAGATCCCCATCGTGCTGCATCTGGATCATGGTGACAGCTTCGAGACCTGCAAGAGCTGCATCGACGGCGGCTTCACCTCCGTCATGATCGACGCCTCCTCCAAACCCTTCAATGAGAACATTGAGATTACCAAGAAGGTGGTCGAGTACGCCCACGATCACGGTGTGGTGGTCGAGGCTGAGCTGGGCGCTCTGGCCGGCGTGGAGGACGAGGTCAGTGTTTCTGCTGAGGACTCCCACTATACCCGCCCCGAGGAGGTTGAGGAGTTCGTGTCCAAGACCGGCTGCGACTCCCTGGCCATCGCCATCGGCACCAGCCACGGCGCTTACAAGTTCACCGCCGCTCAGTGCACCCGCAATGAGAAGGGCGAGCTGGTTCCCCCTCCCCTGCGCTTCGATATCCTGGACGAGGTCGTCAAGCGTCTGCCCGGCTTCCCCATCGTGCTCCACGGCTCCTCCAGCGTACCCCAGGAGTATGTGAAGATGGTCAACGCCAATGGCGGCAAGATGCCCGATGCCGTGGGTATCCCCGAGGAGCAGCTGCGTAAGGCTGCTGAGAGCGCTGTGTGCAAGATCAACATCGACTCCGACCTGCGCCTGGCCATGACCGGCACCATTCGTCAGTTCTACACCGAGCATCCCGACAAGTTTGACCCCCGTGAGTACCTGAAGCCTGCCCGCGCCAACATCAAGGAGCTGGTGCGCCACAAGCTGGTGGATGTGCTGGGCTGCAATGGCAAGGCCTGATTAACCAAAATAACAAAGGAGAATTCTTACTATGGCACAGTTAAAGGGCGCTTGCGTCATCGGTCAGTCCGGCGGCCCCACCTCTGTTATCAACGCCAGCGCGTATGGTGTCATCCGCACGGCTCTGGACTGCCCAGACATCACCGCTGTTTACGGCATGGCCCACGGCATCAAGGGTATGCTGAACGATCAGCTGTACGACATGGGCCAGGAAGATGCCAAGGAGCTGGAGCTTCTGCTCAATACCCCCTCCTCTGAGCTGGGCTCCTGCCGTTACAAGATTGCCGATCCCGATGTGGACGACACCGATTACAAGCGTATCCTGGAGATCTTCAAAAAGTACAATATCCGCTATTTCTTCTACAATGGCGGCAACGATTCCATGGACACCTGCGCCAAGGTGAGCCGTTTTATGGCCAAGTCTGGCTATGAGTGCCGGGTGATGGGTGTGCCCAAGACTATTGACAACGATCTGTTCGGCACCGACCATTGCCCTGGTTTTGCCTCCGCCGCCAAGTATATCGCCACCTCCTGCGCTGAAGTGTACAAGGATGGCCGGGTGTATGATACAGGTATGGTTACTATCATTGAGATCATGGGCCGTCATGCCGGCTGGCTGGCTGGCGCCGCCGCCCTGGCGGGTGTGGTGGGCTGCGCTCCCGATCTGGTGTACCTCCCCGAGGTAAACTTTGACATGGATCAGTTCCTTGCTGACGTGGAAACCATCTATAAGAAGAATGGCAACTGCATCGTGGCCGTCTCCGAGGGTATCCATTACGCCGACGGTTCCTTCGTGTCTGAAGCCAAGACCTCCGCCACGGATGGCTTTGGTCATGCTCAACTGGGTGGTCTGGCCGCGCTGCTGGCTAATATCGTGAAGGAAAAGACCGGCGCCAAGGTCCGCGGCATTGAACTGTCCCTGCTTCAGCGTTGCGGCGCACACTTGGCCTCTCAGACCGATATTGACGAGTCCTTCCTGGCGGGTAAGACCGCTGTGGAGGCCGCTGTGTCTGGTGAGACCGACAAGATGGTGGGCTTTGAGTGCACCCGTGAGGGCGGCAAGTACACCTGCAAGACCAAGCTGTTCAATCTCTCTGATGTGGCTAACTTCGAGAAAAAGGTACCGCTGGAGTGGATCAATAAAGAAGGCAACGGCGTGACCCAGAGCTTCATCGACTACGCCCTGCCCCTGATCCAGGGCGAGAATCATCGGGCTGTCGAAAACGGTCTGCCCCGTTTTGCTCGGCTGAAAAAGGTACTGGTGAAATAAGAAATCATCATAAAAAGCCCGGCAGTCGTAAACTGCCGGGCTTTTTATGATAGAAACGTTTCTGACGTTGATTGTTTGGAATCAATTATGCTCATGGCTGGCTACACCGGTCATTGCTTGGGTGACAGCCTGTCCCCGGGCGTCTAAACCCTTGCTCATGGCCAGGGCTTCGGTGATATCGTAGTCCACGATGCTTTCGCCTTGCATGGCAACCACCCGGCAGGTTTTTCCATCTACCAGGAGCTTTACCGCTTCATGTCCCATATAGGTGGCTACACGGCGATCCCGAGCGCTGGGAGATCCGCCCCGCTGAACATGGCCCAGTACCGTGACGCGGGTATCCAGAGCGGTGGCTTCTTTGATCTGCTCGGCCACGCGAAAAGAGCCGCCAGGGACCCCCTCGGCCACGATAACCATGAAGTGGGTGCGTCCGCCCAGGCGGGCTCGACGGATCGGCTCGATAACATCCAGGTCAAAATCCACTTCCTTCTCAGGTACCAGCACCACCGTAGCGCCGCAGGCAATGCCCACGGAGTAGGCCAGATGGCCAGCCCGGTGGCCCATGACCTCCACCACGGAGCAGCGTTCATGAGACTTCATGGTGTCGCGCAGACGGTCGATGCTCTCCAGCGCGGTGTTACAGGCGGTATCGTAGCCAATAGTATAGGTGGAACAGGCAATGTCATTATCAATGGTTCCGGGAATGCCAATGACGGAAATGCCGCTGTTTGCCAGACTGAGCAAGCCCTTAAAAGTACCGTCACCGCCGATGCCAACCAAGGCGTCAAGGCCTAACAGTTTACAGGTAGCAAGGGCTTTTTTTCGTCCAGACTCCTCAATAAACTCCAAACTGCGCGCTGAGTAGAGCATGGTTCCGCCTCGACGGGAAATATCGCTGACGCTTTCAAAATCCAGTTTAGTAAAATCTCCGTTGAGTAGGCCATGGTAGCCACGACGGATGCCGATACACTCCACACCGTAGTACAAAGAGGCACGGACCACGGCGCGGATGGCCGCATTCATGCCGGGAGCGTCACCGCCGCTGGTAAATACACCAATACGATGAACCGCAGGTTTCATTACAATCAGATCCTTTCAAATTTCTAACTTTATGATGATAGTTCTAACTTAAACCTTTAATTCAACAAATTCAGTCTCCAGGGCGGATGAGTGGGATTCAAGCACAGGACGGACATAGTCATTCAGAAAATCAGTCACCTGCTCCGGACAACGGCCAATATATCGAGAAGGCTCCATGTGGACAGAGAGCTCTTCCCTGCTCATTCCAAATGAGGGATCGGCAACCAGCAGTTCAATGAGATTATTTGTAAGCCCTAACTCCTTTACATTACGTCCGGCTTCAAGAGAATGGACCCGGATGCGCTCATGGAGCCGCTGACGGTCTCCTCCCCGTTTCACTGCATCCATCATAATGTTTTCACTGGCCATAAAGGGCAACTCTTCCATGATGTGTTTTTCAATTACTTTTTTATGGACCACTAAGCCAGAGGCCACATTTTCGTAGATGTTGAGGATGGCGTCCACAGCCAGGAAAGCTTCGGGCACAGAAATGCGTTTGTTGGCAGAGTCGTCTAGAGTGCGCTCAAACCACTGAGTCGCAGTGGTATAGGCAGGATTGGCGGCATCGGCGATGACATAGCGGGCCAGAGAGCAGATGCGCTCACACCGCATGGGATTTCGCTTGTAAGGCATGGCTGACGAGCCAATCTGACTGGTCTCGAAGGGCTCCTCCACCTCTTTCAGATGGCAAAGCAACCGGACATCAGTGGCAAATTTACAAGCGGATTGGGCAATACCGGACAAGGTAGCCAGCACGGCGGCATCTACCTTCCGGGAGTAGGTCTGACCAGATACAGGTACAGTACCTTCAAAGCCCATTTCCCGGGCAATGCGGAGGTCCAATTCCTTACACTTTTCGTGGTCACCTTCAAACAGCTCCAGAAAAGACGCCTGAGTGCCGGTGGTGCCTTTACAACCCAGCAGTTTTAACGTGGAGATTCGATACTCCAGCTCGTCCAAGTCCTGAAGCAGTTCATTCATCCATAAAGTGCCGCGCTTACCCACTGTAACCAGCTGCGCGGCCTGAAAATGTGTAAATCCAAGGGTTGGCAAGGATTTATACTTGTCGGAAAATTGAGCCAATGCATTGAGTACGCGTACCAGTTTGTCCCTGACAAGGACCAGCCCTTCCCGCATGATAATGATATCGGTATTATCTCCTACGTAGCAGCTGGTAGCTCCCAGGTGAATAATAGGCATGGCCTTAGGGCACAGCGCACCGTAGGTATGAATGTGGGCCATTACATCGTGGCGCAACTCCCGCTCCTTTTGGGACGCCAAATTATAGTCAATGTCGGTGAGGTGGGCTTCCAACTCGTCCACCTGCTCCTGAGACACGGGCAGCCCCAGTTCCATTTCGGCCCGAGCCAAGGCGACCCACAGCCGCCGCCAAGTAGAAAACTTTTTATCCGGGGAAAAAATGTATTGCATCTTGTCGCTGGCATAACGGGAGGACAACGGACTTTCGTAAATAGATTTATTCATGCTGGAGTATCACCCTCACCCAATAATATTTCTGGAATATTTCCTCGGTCTCAGAGTTTTTAAAAGCAATTATAAAAAACGTGAGCAATTATGTGCCTAATTGAACGTGGTACAGCGTTCTCTACACTGCCGACATTATACCATATCCCACCTACCCATACAAGTTTGTTCTTAAAAAAGTTTACCGTCAAAACATAAAAAGGGCCGTGCCATAGGCACGGCCCTTTCCGTTGGATAAACTAATCAGCCCTCTCCGCGCATCTTGGCGAAGCACTCACTGCAGTAGACCGGACGGTCAGACTTCGGTTCAAAAGGAACCTTGGCCTCGCCGCCGCAGGCGGCGCAGACAGCGGTAAAATACTCGCGGGGACCACGGGCGGCGGCCTTGCGGGCATCGCGGCAGGCCTTGCAGCGCTGGGGCTCGTTCTGGAAGCCGCGCTCGGCGTAAAACTCCTGCTCACCGGCGGTGAACACGAACTCCTGGCCACACTCTTTGCAAACTAAGGTCTTGTCTTCGTACATGGAAATACCCTCTCTTTTGATGCCCAGAATCGGAAATACAACCTGCTGGGACTGTAATATTTGCGTCAGCTTTCGCTGAAAACGCCAAAACTACCGGCAACCTTGCGCCGGATCCGCTGAACTGCGTTGTCCACGGATTTGGTCGAACGTCCCACCTGCTCGCTGATTTCCTGATAGGACAGGCCGAGTAAAAAGAGATTGAGTACCTTGCGCTCTAATGGAGAAAGCTGCTGCCCCAGACGCGCCAAGCGTTCTGTCTCCTCCTCCCTGCTGATGTACAATTCCTCCGGACTTGCTTCGGAACCCAGCATGGGTGATTCAATAGGCACACTGTCATTCAAAGGGGCATGCTTGCTTCGAGCGGCGTTGGTGACGGCAGAGCGGATTCGGTTGCGGATACACACCTCTGCAAAGGTCTTAAACTGAACGTCATGACTGGGATCAAATTCCCGGATAGCCTTCAACAGACCGAACATGGCCTCCTGGATTAAATCCTCACTGTCTCCTCCAGCCAGGAAATAGGGGCGGGCACATACGCGCACCGGACGGAGGTACCGCTTGACCAGTTCTTCTTCCGCATCCCGCTGGCCGTCGGCCACCAGCGCACAGAGATCCTCATCGTTGTATTCACTTATTTGGAACGTAATTTTACTCATAACTTGACCTTATACATTTAATCACAGAACTGCCGAATTGTCAATTGTTTTCAGCAATTTTTTTAGAAAATATTCTAAAATTCCCAGGAAACTGAAAGAAACTGGAAAACACCGGATAATTTCAGCTCGTTTTTAAACAAATGTTATATTAAAAAGATAATTGTTCCAAAATTCCGTTTCCTCCTGACGGGGTCAGCCCTAAATGCTGATAGGCTTTGGGGGTGACACAGCGTCCTCTGGGCGTGCGGGTTAAAAAGCCCAGCTGCATGAGATAGGGTTCATATACATCCTCCAGCGTGACAGATTCCTCATTGATGGTGGCAGCCAAGGTGTCCAGTCCCACCGGTCCTCCGCTGTAATTTGTGATAATGCTCTGCATCATCCGACGGTCCACATTGTCCAAGCCCAGCTCATCGATTTCCAACGCCCGCAGGGCCCGGTCGGCCACGCTTCGAGTAATCACACCACCGGCGGTAACCTGGGCAAAATCCCGCACACGTCGGAGCATCCGGTTGGCGATACGGGGGGTGCCCCGGCTGCGGCGGGCGATTTCCAACGCTCCCTCCCCTTCAATGGGCACATCCAGGATTCCGGCGGACCGAGTGACAATGTGAGCCAGCTCCTCCGGGGTGTACAGCTCCAGTCGGAGGGTGACGCCGAAGCGGTCCCGCAGAGGCGCGGACAGCTGACCGGCCCGAGTGGTGGCGCCAATGAGGGTGAACTTGGGCAGATCCAGCCGGATGGAGTTGGCAGAAGGACCCTTGCCGATAATAATATCAATGGCGTAATCCTCCATGGCGGGATATAAAATCTCCTCCACTGAGCGGTTCAGCCGGTGAATTTCATCCACAAACAAGATATCGTTTTCCTGGAGGTTGGTCAGTAGTGCGGCCAAATCTCCGGGCTTTTCGATGGCTGGGCCGGAGGTGATGCGGATATTGACCCCCATCTCATTGGCGATAATGCCGGACAGGGTTGTTTTGCCCAGTCCCGGAGGGCCATGGAGCAGCACATGATCCAGAGGTTCCTCCCGCATTTTAGCGGCCTGGATGAAAATCGACAGGTTGCCCTTGGCTTTCTCCTGACCAATATACTCTCCAAGGGTTTTGGGGCGCAGAGAACCTTCTCCCTCATCATCCCGTGTCAGGGAGGTGGTTACCAGAGGAGCTTCTGTTTCAAAGCCGCCGTTGTCGGAAAAATCGATGCTCAAGGATTCACTTCCTCTTGACTTTTTTCGAGGTGTTCATGTAGGTCACGCCGCCGATGGTCACAACGGCATACAACACGATGCCGGCCCACAGAAATGCTATATGGTCAAATACATCGCTCAGCGCCGTCACACCAGTGCAGGCGGCAAGGGCAAACATCAGACGGCCCGTGGCCTGGCAAAGGGCTTTTTCGTCATATTTTTCCTTTTCTTCGGGAGAGGACGTATTGTAGCCCGCAATGAGAAAGCCACCTTTGCCGCAGGAAAAAATGACTCCCAGCAGCACAAAAAGCGCTGCCACAATACTACTAATAATCAACATGCCAAAATCTCCTCCTATGGAGTTGTGATTGTTACCCCTTCACCATCTTTTTCAGCGCTTGTTTGATCACATCCTCCAGAGACAGTGCGTCCAGATCTATCCCTTTCAGGGCCGCCGTAATCTCGCTCTGACTGTACCCCAGCACCGCCAGGGCTGTGGACGCCTCGCTGGCCTTGTTCTCCGGGATCACAGTGATGCCGCCGGCAAAAGCCTCTCCCCCTGCCGCAGTCAGCTGGCCCTTGGCCAGCTTGTCCTTCAATTCTAGGATGATTCGCTGGGCGATCTTCTTACCGATGCCGGGGGTGGAAGTCAGCGCCTTCTCATTTCCGGAAACGATAGCCATAGCCAATCCCTCTGGGCTGTTAGAGGACAAAATAGCCAGCGCCGCTTTGGGACCCACGCCTGACACACCGATGAGCATACGAAAGCAGCCCAGCTCACTCTCGCTGGCAAAGCCGTACAGCTCAAAAACGTCCTCCCGCACGTTTAAATAGGTGTAAAGCTTAAAGGCTTTTCCTGTATTAAGTTTACTGATGGTATAGCTGGTGGTGCGGCAGGCATAGCCCACTCCTCCACAGTCAATCACGGCCAGATAGGGCTCAATATGGGTCACCGTTCCGTTCAGATAGTAAAACACGTTGATCTCTCCAAATTCAATGTAAAGATTTCAGCAATGAGGTGGACGACCGGGCATGGCACAGGGCGATGGCCACCGCGTCGGCGGCGTCGTCAGGCTTGGGGACGGCCTTCAAATTCAGAAGCCGCTTGGTCATGTCCATCACCTGCCGCTTTTCCGCTTTACCATAGCCCACCACCGCCTGCTTCACCTGGGAGGGGTTGTACTCACAGATGGGTAGGCCCATTTTTTCCGCTGTCATGAGGATAACCCCACGGGCCTGGGCAACACCGATGCCGGTGGTCACATTGTGGTTAAAAAATAGCTCTTCAATAGCCATTACATCTGGGTGAAATTGACTGATGAGCGCCTCTAAATCGGTGGCAATCTGCCACAGCCGGGCGGGCAACCGCACTCCCGCCGGGGTATTGATGGCCCCGCAGGCCGTCATATGGTATTTCCCTTGGGCAGACTCCACCAGACCGAAACCCACAATGGCGTAACCGGGATCGATTCCGAGGATGAGCACCGGCACACCTCCCAGCAAAATTTCTTTTATCATACCACAAACGAAGAACAAAGACAAGCAAAAACGGCAGATGATGACATCATCCGCCGTAAGCGTTTTGGAGTCAAGCTCTGGGGTGAGCTTTGGCGTACACATCTCGGATTTTCTGGTTGACCACCTGGGCGTAGATCTGGGTGGCGGAGATGTCCGCATGGCCCAGCATTTCCTGGATAGATTTCAAATCCGCCCCGTTTTCCAGCAGATGGGCTGCAAAAGAGTGGCGCAGAGTGTGAGGTGTGATGTCTTTGTGGATGCCTGCCTTGTCCTGATAGCACTTGACGATTTTCCAGAATCCCTGGCGGCTCATGCGCTCTCCGTTCATATTGACAAACAGAGCGGTCTCCCCTGGGTCCCCCAGCAGCTGCAGCCGCACATCGTTGATATACACGGCCATGGCCCGCACCGCCCCTTTATAAAGGGGGACCACCCGTTCCTTACCCCGGCCCCGGCAGCGCAGGAAGCTGGCGGACAGATTCAGGTCCTGAACGTCCAAGGAAATCAGTTCGGATACCCGAATGCCGGTGGCGTACAGCAACTCCAGCATGGCCTTGTCCCGACAGCCCTTGGAATCAGAGGGATCCGGCTGCTCCAAAAACAAATCTACCTCATGGTTGGAAAGGATGGCGGGCAGCTTGCGCTCCACCCGACCGGGAGTAAAACCCTTGGCAGGGTTGATCTGCACCGCCCGGATGGACATCAAATACGTGTAAAAGGACTTCAGCGCCGCGATGGAGCGGACCACGGTGGCATTGGACTTGCCCTTTTTCTCCAGGCTTTGAGCGTAATGCTTTATGTCCTCCTGGTTTACCGAGGTGAGGGGCAGCCGCTCCTCATCAGTCCAATCCGCAAATTGTCGGACGTCCCGCAGATATGAGCTGAGCGTGTTGGCGGCGGCCCGCTTCTCCCGAGTCAGCCAAGTCTCATAACCGAAGATATGGTCCAATGTGCTCAACTCCTCATCTCACGAAATAAACAACCGGGCACACGCCGCAGCAAGCAATGCAGGCATTAACGTCTGCTGTAACGCCACGGCCAGCACCATCAGGCCCGCGCAGGGGGTCAGTACCTGAACTCGCTGATTCCAGGCCGGGGAACGCTCACCAGACAGCCGGCCCAGCGACTGGCGGAAAGCATCTGCCGATACCACAAACAGCACTGGTACGGCCACCATAGCGGTCACCCCAAATGCGGCCAGAGCTGCCGCCATCCCAGGCAGGCCAAACAGTCGGGCAAAAGTGGCTGCGGAAAAGGCCAGGAGAAATCCCCGCGCCCCCAGCAGGACGGGGATTCCCAGTGCGCCTAACGCGGTAGAACCCAAGAAGAAGGCGGTCAGCGGCCAGCGAGTCAGGTCCCAGATGGACAACCACAGGGATGGCTCTAGCCCGTTTCCTTGGCCCGCTGCTTGAAAATAACGGCGGAGATAGTCCAGCAGCTCAAGGCTGTCCACGCTCCCACTGGAAAAAAGAAACCCGCCCAGTGCGCCTACAGCGAAGCAGATGCTGAGGACCGCCAGCTGGGTCAGCCCATTCCATACTGGGGTGGATTTGATTCGGCTTCCCATTTTGTGAACAGTCACCCTCATCCCCCCGCCTCGTATCGTAGTTAGAAACTAAACCATGATATGCCGGGAAAAAGGGGTGTATGCCAGCATAAGTGGCATACGGCTGCATGCGTCGAGACACCGCCAAACTTTTTGTCAGGGCCACCCTTAATGAATACAATCTGTATTCATTAAGACTGTGGGGCGGCCCACAGGGCTAAAAATTTGTTTGGTGCGTTGAACCGAAGAAACGATGCCTTTTTACTATAGACCAATTTTTCTGGAAACGCAAGAGAAAACGCCCAAATTTTTTCGAAAAATTTATTATGTAAAAATTTTATGTAAACAATATTATGTATACCTGATGGACCAAAGCAACCGTGGAGCCAAGGAAACGCAGGATATTGTGGTAAAACAACCCCTGGCCTCAAAATGTGGAGACCGAGGTTGTTTTACCATTTTTGTTCGATTTTTGGGAAAGAAGCTCACTTCCCTGCCAAACCAACGCAGATAGCCTTCATAGCAATGGCACACTCCAACCGCTTGCGTTGCATCTCACAACCAAATTTGTTTGGTTTTTTTATGTCGCCATTGACAAGCAGGTTGGATGCAGAGCATCCCCCACTACAATAGAACCTGGCCCAGCAATCCTTGCAGTCGGGGCGGGTGTAGATGTTCAAACCGGCAAATTTTCGGGACAGCTCCATATCAAAAGTATCGCTGTAGAGATTGCCCAGCTTGTACTCCTCATTGCCCACAAACTGATGACAGGGATAGATATCGCCCTCCGGGGTAATGGCCACATACTCGCACCCTGCCCCACATCCCCGCATCCGTTTAATGACGCAGGGGCCCTGTGAAAGATCTACGTTGAAATGAAAGAAGTCTACGTCGTCCCGCTTCAGCAGTTGCGTGGCCAGACGCTCGTATTCTTCCAAAATGCCAGGCAGGTCTTCCTCCCGGAAGGCGTAATCACAGTCGGAGCTTCCCACTACCGGCTCCACCGATACATGGCGGAATCCCTGATCGGCAATGTGAATCACGTCGAAAGCAAAATCCGGGTTGTGTCGAGTGAAAGTGCCGCGCAGGTAGTAATCCTTCTCTCCCCTGCCCTGCACCAACTTTTGAAATTTAGACAGAATCACGTCATAGCTGCCTCTGCCACTCACCGTTTTACGCATCCGGTCGTTGACCTCGGGCCGCCCGTCCAGGGACAGCACCGCATTGGACATCTCCCGGTTGATGTACTCAATATTCTCATCGTTGAGCAGCACACCGTTGGTGGTGATGGTGAAACGAAAATTTTTATTGTGCTCCTTTTCCAGGGAGCGAGCATATTCCACTGTCGCTTTAACCGTCTCCATAGCCATCAAAGGTTCCCCACCAAAAAAGTCCACTTCGATATTCTGGCGACTACCGGAGCGCTGAATTACAAAGTCAATGGCTCTCTTCGCCGTCTCTATGTCCATGGTCATGCGATGGCCGGTGCCAAAATCACCAGTAGATGCGAAGCAGTACTGACAGCGCAGGTTGCAGTCGTGGGAAACATGCAGGCACAGCGCTTTAATGGGTGCGTCCCGCTGCATGAGAGTGGCCGCCGCAGGGTCGATGTAATTGTCTTCGGTAAACAGCAGGCCGTTTTTCTGGAGCTCCAGCAGCTCAACCCAAGCCTCATCCACTACGGCGGGACTATATTGGGGCAGCTTACTGTAAATTTTCTGGGAGCAAATGTCTGACATGGGAGCGTCCAATAGAGAGAGCACATCGTAAGCGGTTTGATCCAGCACGTGGACAGCGCCGCTGTTCACATCCACCGCCACCGGGATTCCCAGGCATATAAATGTATGGACCATAATGGTCGGGCCTCCTTTGCCGCACAGAAAAAGGGTGGGACAAGCCCACCCTTTCTGGCGCTTTGATAAATTTACTTGTTATTTTCGCATTTCTGGTTGGCCACAGTGCAGGAGGTCTTGCAGGCGGACTGGCAAGAGGTCTGACACTCGCCGCAGCCGCCGTGGGCCGCGCTCTGCTTCAGGGTGGCGCCGTTCAGAGTCTGGATGTGAGTCATGGGTTTCTCCCTCCAATTCAAAATGTTGATTCATTATACCATGAT
Source organism: uncultured Oscillospiraceae bacterium (assembly GCA_910587395.1). Classification (GTDB taxonomy): domain Bacteria; phylum Bacillota; class Clostridia; order Oscillospirales; family Oscillospiraceae; genus Enterenecus. Next base: position 77,344 of record CAJULJ010000007.1, read on the forward strand.
GCTTTAAGAATTTCAATACATTTATTTTTTCGACATTTCCCGTGACCTCCAGCTGGGTGTGCGCATAAGCTGGATTGACAGTTCATCTGTCGGACTCTGATCGAAGGAGGGATTCCAGTTGAATCCTGATAACGGAATCAATACCCGTCCCTGCGCTGACAGCTGCGGCACCATGCCCGCATGTGCGCCTCTGGCGGTGCCGTACGTGCCCTTTCAACAGCAGGGAAGCCTGAAATATGACCAGACCAACGCTCTGGCCAACGGAACTGTATTTCCGTCTCTGAACCTTCCCTTCCATCTAAAGGTAGACGCTGCCGGTTTGCCGGCCAACCTCTCCACCCAACTCCAAGCCCTGCTGTTTGTGGTCACTGAGCTGGGGCTGTATCTGGATACCCATCAAAATGATGTAGAAGCGTTCCAGCTGTTCCAACAATATACCGAGATGGCTCGAAAGGCAAAAAAGCAGTACGAGGAGGTACACGGTCCGCTGACCAGTCTCAGCGCCGGGCAGGACAAAACCTATCGCTGGCTGGACGATCCCTGGCCTTGGGAGTTTCAGAAAAATGAGGGGGACTGACCATGTTTGTCTATGAGAAAAAGCTGCAATACCCAGTCCGTGTCAAAAACTGCAACCCAAAGCTGGCAGCCGTTATTATTTCTCAGTATGGTGGACCGGATGGCGAATTAGGCGCTTCACTGCGCTACTTGTCTCAGCGGTATGCTATGCCCTACCCTGAGCTGAAAGGGTTGCTCACCGATATCGGGACAGAGGAACTAGGCCACCTTGAAATGGTAGGCACTCTGGTTCATCAGCTCACCCGGAACCTGAATGAGGATCAAATCAGGACCGCAGGCTTTGACGCATATTTTGTGGACCACACAACTGGTGTGTACCCTCAGTTTGCCTCCGGCTATCCTTGGTCTGCTTCCACTATGCAGGTTACCGGTGATATTATCGCCGATTTAACAGAGAACTTGGCCGCAGAGCAGAAAGCCCGCCTTACCTACGACAATATCCTTCGCCTGTCTGATGACCCGGACGTAAACAACGTTATCCGCTTCCTGCGAGAGCGGGAAATCGTTCATTTCCAACGTTTTGGCGAAACGAATCAATCAAGGTAAAGTTAAATCCTCCACTTGATTTCGTAGCTGTCCTCTGTGGCCTTAATCTCCAGTATGAGATAGTCAACCACTTCCCTTTTGCTATCTAAGTCCAGTTCGTCCCAATGTGCCATGTAGTCTTTCAACTGCGCTATATCAGGCTTTTCACTGTTCTCCAGCGGGGAAAGTTCGCTTAACTGCTGCCTGTACACGCTGGCCTGTGCGTCAAGTTCAGTGATACGCTTGTTAATGTACTCCATCAGAATATCGTTAGCATCCGATACCTTATTAACCAGCTTTTCAATCTCCGTTGATAATTGCTCTAACTTCACGTTTATTTCATGAATTTTCGGATTTTCACGTTGCATCTGTGGCTGTGTTAGCGTTTCAAACTCCTTGACGTGTTCAACCATTTCTTCAAGGATACAGGTTTCAAACGCATCTGCATTGATACCGCCCACGCCCTCACAGCGGTTAGTCTGCATCCTGCGGCTACAGATAAAGTATCGTATAGTTCTTGTTTTCAGTTTGCACTTTCTGATCGTCAGTGCATAACCACACTTGCCGCATTTGACTTTACCAACTAACCATGTGTTGTGTCCTTTGAGCGGTTTTGCAACCTGTTTGTTGTTCAAGCATTTCAGCCTCGCTCTAAGCCAAATGTCAGACGGCACAATACCTTCATGTGGTGCTAATACCACGTGTTGCCCTTCAAGGTGTACGGATTTACGCCCAGCGTCTTTATCAGAGTACAGATAGCAACCATTTGTGCCAATGTAATCTTCCGGGCTGTTGTGTAAATTAGTCCCCTGATCCTTATAAAAGCGGTACACATCTAAATCAGCTTTGACATATACAGGATTCTTGACCATATCCGCTAAACGGCATCTATCCCATGCTCCATCTTTGGTACGGCTATTGATAATACCGTTCTCCACCAAGTAACGGACAATATCACCGTAGGACGTTTGAGGTTCAGCATACATTGAAAAAATTACTTTCACAACCTCGGCCTCTGCTGGCTCAATCACATAATGGGCTGTCTTTTTCCCGTCAATGGTGAACGGCTCCAGCTTATAACCATATGGAATGCGCCCACCCATGTAAAATCCTTTACGACTTCTGGACATATAGGCATCCATTACTCGTTGCTGAATAGTTTCCCGCTCCAGTTCGGCAAATACAACGATTATTTTAAGCATTGCCCGTCCCATCGGCCCGGACGTATCAAATTTTTCAGTGCATG
>CAJULJ010000008.1 GCA_910587395.1 uncultured Oscillospiraceae bacterium
CCAAATTCGTTGTATTGCCATTTGGCTCCTCGTTTATTGACGACACCATCTAGCGAGTCACGGTTGGAGGCCAAAATATCCCCGCTGGAGCGCAGTTTTAGGCAAAGCCAAAAAGCAAAATTGTGGCGGAAATTTCTGATCTGGCATACCATGCAGATTACGATGTAATGGATTCCCGTATAACCTTCAAGGGTTTCACTTCTTCAATTGACAGGGGTTCACCCCGGCCCCTGAAAATAGGCTGTACTTGAGGTAGGGGAGTCAACTTTTGCGGGAGAGGTTTAAATTATGGCAGGCTTATAATTCATCGTATTTGCTCACCAATATTACATGAATATAAGAAAACCTGTAATTTTTAAAACACAATAGCTACAGGCAAAGAATGGCCCTACCTAATCCAAACAACTGACTACACAAAGTCACAAAATTAAGAAAATCTGCTTCCTAACAATCGCTAATCTCGCCTTCGGATCTAACCATAAATGGAAGTCTGCCGCAATTTCAGGGCAAGCTCTCACGCCCCACCTTTGCCCTGCTTTACTCGCATTCCAACGGTGTGTGTCCTTCGAATCCACAAAGATGGCGTAATTGTGGTATGCCCCTGGTGGATAAGCTCCTCACAGGCTCTATCATCAAATTCCGCATTCATGTCATTCTCCCATTGACGAAGAAACTCCAATGTGTTGCGGCTACGCATCCAGTTTTGAATGGTATACCCAGGGGAATCCATTGAATATTGCTTTGCCAGTCCTGTCAATGACACCATATCCTCACAAATCATGTCTCGCATATAACGTCGTATGATTTATAGGAAATTGTTAGCAGTACTTTCTTGACAGTACCATCAGTTGCAGCAACTCCTGGAGTTTTGCTCCTGCTTTCCTAGGCTATCTTCTCATGGCAAAAACCTCCAAAGTGATGTTCTCATTCTACACCACTTTGGAGGTTTGCGAAATTTTCGAGATAGCTTCGCAGAAGTATTCTTGAGAATTTAGGCGAACTTTTTATCCAGCCATAACTGAAATGAAAAAGACTCTTGTTGAGCAGACATGATTTGAAATATAGACATGATTTAAAAGCGATGATGCTCTTTGAGATATTTTGCAACCTCATCTCTATTTGATATATCACTTTCTTCTACTATTTTTATAAGTTCAGTATAAAATAGTTTTGCCTCATCTTTATTTCCTTTTACCAATTTTGACACTAAGAAATTCAACTGTAGTTCCATTGCTTGAACAGGAGTGCTCTTTATTTGATCTGGGATAGTGCTCAAAGATTGCTTGAGTTTAGACATTTTGATAAAATTTCCAATCAGTGAATATCCGTAAAAAGCCAAATAGAAGACAAAATATATCAATACAAATACAATCAAATAAAATGCCGGCTCCGAGACAAGCGGATAGGGGCTTTTAATAATAAATAGCATCGCAACAAATACGGAAATCTCTAAGGAGGCAATCAGCGCAAACCACTTAAAATCGTAGAGCAAATCGTCAAATGCTCCCGCTTGTAGCTCCTCAAGCATTTGAATTTGCTCAACGGTGAATAGCGTGATTACAATCGCTATGCCAGCAATTGACACACCAATCAAACCAAATGCTCCAGCAATAATGCATTGAACCAAACTGCAAATTTCATCTTCATATGTTGCAAACTCTGAATAAATGGGGAATGCGAAAAGAAGTCCAGTTAAAATAATTGACACACCAGCAGCCCACTTCACTTCAGGTTGCCTTATGTCTATAAATTTGTAGGCGTGCGATAGTATAATTTTTACTAGCGGCTGTTTCATAATTGATTCCCCTACTCAAGATGAAGGAAAGCGTCAATACATGCATCAAAAAATTCTCCAACATCCTCAATAATACGCTTGATAGGTTTTGATTCTCCTGAGGCATATTTCCGGCCAGTTGTTGATGTAGCCTCCACAGAAACATAACCTTTTTGGGTTGACTCCTCGACAGACAATCCACTATAGAGACCTTGTATGTCCTCAATTCTTTCATTGATCAGAGATGCTTTCAAATCAATTCCAGTGCGCCCCTTTGTAGAATAGAACAAGTCAACTTCTGTTACATTGGCATCTCTCAAATCTCTCACTATTCCATCACAACGTTTCTGTAAACTATCCAGAACCTGGTCGCTCGGATTGGGAGGCTGCATCCGAATCCGCAACTCTTTAATGTTGCCGATATTGTGAAGTTCTTCTTTTATCTGTTCTAAGTTAATCCCGCTGATACATAAGCTCATTCGATATCTATAGTCATACTCCAAATTTTCTTCAGCCAAATTAATTATATTCTCAAATGCTTCAACAAATTCTTTGTAGCCGAATCGTGCAGAGGTATTATACCCCACAAACCCATGATTCAAATCAATGGTAAATCGGTTTCCTTCTGTATTTTCTGTGAAATTCTGTACAAGAGTATTTGTTGCATTGTCCAGCGTCTTATAGTAGAGACGGCTTTTTTTGTATAACAATCCTTCAATATTTGTTACAGTTTCATCTGCGCGAAGAATATGAATCGAATATTCAATAGTTGTGCTGTGTGGCTCTCCAACATCGTCAAAAAAGATATTTTCCTTCGACCAATGTGTATTAGATTTGACCGCCTCATATAAAGCAAATGAAATATTGTCCTTCTGCTTTGGGTCATTGTATAAATCGAAAACATCGCCACTAATTAGATTTAGCTTCGCAAAGTACAATGTTATGCTCATATGTGTCACCTTTTCTTTTTTATATTAAGGCTGATTAGCCATTTAATTATACCAAAAAGAAAATATAAGCACAAGATAAATTGAGCATATTTCACACCAAAATAAATTTTTCTGCGGAGTTATCCTTTTAAGCTGATTGAAAAGACTTCAATATAGGCCATACAGATGAAAAGAAGTAGGCATTTGCTGAATGATATTGTATTACCCCCTATTTTCTGTGCTTCAAACCCATTGCAGCGAGGGGCTTACAGCCCCTCACTTTTTCTACCATCGTTGCCTTGACAGTCGTCCAGCCAGAATCAAATACAATATGTTTAATGGGTGAGTGCAAAATGCTGTCTTATGACGGATATCCTTGCTTTCTACGAGAGCGAGGAAGGCCAGCGGGAGTTTGCCGAATGGAAACAGCGGCGGGAAGTCAAGGGGCAAGAGGATAACAGAGGGTAAGGACAAAAAGGGCAGGCGTACCGTGAAACGGCTGCGCCTGCCCTTTTTGCGTTTATGGGGTCTGCTTTTTCTTCCGGGGGCTTCTCAGCGTAAGCGTCAAATCTCCGTGCACAAGAATGCCCGCTGCCAGGGCGGCCCTGGCAGCGGGCTAAAAACAATTATGCATTGCAGGGAGCCGGAGCGTTCCAAGGCAGCAGAGCCTGCACAACATCCGGTTGAGCCAGATTCATCTCTGGTGCAGAGGATAAGAGCCATGTCAGGTAGCGGTAGGGGTCTAACCCATTCTCAGAGGTGGTCTGGATGAGGGAGAAGATCACCGCGCTGCTCTTTGCACCGCTGAGAGTATTAGCGAACAGGAAATTCTTTCTGTCAATGACAAAAGGCTTAATACTGCGCTCAGCCCGGTTGTTGCTCAGCTCCAGCCTGCCGTCTTTGAGATAATTGAGCCGATAGGGCCACTGCTCCTTGAGATAGGACAGAGCCTTGCTCAAAGAGGATTTCGGTGCGGCAGTTCTGGTATTTGCCCACGCCAACATAGCGTCCAAAACAGGTTTTGCCTGTTTCAGCCGCTGGTCATAGCGTTCTTTTTGAGAAAGGTCTGCCAGGCATTCCTCAATTTTGAATAAGAGATTGCAGTAAGCCAGCCCTTGGGCAGCAGAGCTGTTCTTAGCTTTTCCTTTTGGCAGAGACTTCATGGCCTCGTCAAATTTCCTCCTGGCATGAGCCCAGCAGCCAACCACAGTGATCTCATCTGGAAGGCTGTGGTACACGTCATAACCGTCCGTGTGGAGATACCCCCTGAAGTCTTTCAGGAATGCTTTCGGATAGCAGGCGCCCCGTCCCGGCTGGTAGTCAAACAGCACGATGGGGCGACCGGTATCCCCGCCGGTGCGGTACAGCCACATATAGCTGTTGCTTTGGGCTATTTTACCCGGCTCATGGAGCACCTGCAGTGTGGCCTCATCCGCGCGGAGGACGTCCCGTTTCAGCAGTTCCTGGCGGAGCAGGTCATAGACCGGGGCCAGCAGATGCTCCGCAGACCACAGCAGCCAGTTGGACATGGTTTGCCGTGACAGAGGAATGCCCTGGCGTTTCAGCTCCTGTTCCAGCCGGTACAAGGGAGAGCCCATGACAAACTTCTGCACCATGAGATGTGCCGCAGCCTCTGGCGTGGCAAAGCTGCCGGGGATGAAGTTCGGCCCTCTCGGCGCCTTCACCATGGTCGTCTCCGTATTTTCCTTCTCGCACTTCCGGCAGGCATAGGTGTAGTACCAGTCCTCCACGACCACTGCCTTGGCCGGGACCAGCTTCAGACGCCGGCGTACTTCCTTGCCAATTTCGGTCATGGTGCTCCCGCACTCCGGGCAGACCAATTCCTCCTCCGGAAGACGGTGTTCCACCACCTCCACCGGTACGTTTTCAGGCAGTTCGTCCAACGTGTATTCATGTTTCCTGTGCCGCTTGTGGGCGGCAACGGCCACACTGCTGTCATCCTCTTTGGCAGTCTGGTCTGCATAGACCTCCGCCTCGTTAAACAGCAGGCTCAGCTGCTCCATGTCCTCCTCACTGCTGCGCACTTAACTCCCGCGCCTCCGCGCCATTCCTCGGCCACTGGAAGCTGCCGCTCTCCAGCCGTTTGTATATCAGGATAAAGCCATTTCCCTCCCAGTACAGGCCCTTGATCCGGTCCCGCCGCCTCCCACAGAACAGAAACAGCGTATTCCTGAATGGGTCCAACTCAAACTGCTGTTGTACCAGGCTGGCCAGTCCGTCTATTCCCTGACGCAGGTCCGTGTACCCGCAGGCTATGTACACATGATCCGCTCCCTTAAAATCTGTCAGCATTCTTTCAGCGCCTGGATGATGGTTCGGACCGTTTCTGCGTCTGCTCCTGCATGTATTTCAATCCGCAGTTCTCCGCTTGCTATACTTGCCGCTATCCCTCTGCCTGCCGATCTGGCTGAAATTTCTGTGAAACACACCTCTGGCTCTGTTGTTACTGCCTGATACACTTTTCGCCGTCAACTGTAGTATGTGGATACCGGGATACCTTGTTCTGTGCACCACTCACTGACCTTCTGCCCGCTTCTTCGGCATGCCTCCACCCGCTGCGCCCTTTCTGCCAGTTGGTTATAATGGTTCGCTTTTTGGAGCCCGTGCTCCATATTTTATCCCCCCCAAAAAAGAAAACACTTCGATTACATGTAGTACCGTGTACTGCCTGAGAGTACACGGCACTACATCAGACTCTATTGTATGTTCTCATTTCCTCTGAGTTCTGGCAAGGTGCGGGGAAATTTGACGCTTACTTCTCAGCTTGGAGGTGGGTTTGCGCTCCACCCTGTTTCGAAAGTGGGTGCTTTCATGTCGGTCAAAGAAAACCAATAATCCGAACCCATCCCCTATCGGAAACAGGTTCGGATTATATGGGTTTGGCGCAGCGGGTGGGATTCGAACCCACGGACGGAATCAACCGTCAAACGATTTCGAATCGTTCTCGTTATAGCCACTTCGATACCGCTGCATATCTTTTTATAAGATACCTCATTTCATAAGAAAAGTCAAGGAGGCAGAGGAACAGTTCCTGTTCAGAAAAGAGCTGGTAAATAATGCACAATAACCAACCTGCACCGCTTGAGCGGCAGACTTGCCACCCCTCGGCAAAGGGTCTCCAGCTCAGGTTCGGTCCGCCGTATTTTTCCATGATCTCATAGCTTTGTCCCCCTGGACGGAGAAATTGACAATTTAGCTTCTTTTGTATATGATATATAAGATCAAGCTTACAGCTTTTCGGCCTGTTGCGGCGCGCAGCCGCAACAGGCCCGGTTTGCATTCGGAAATGGCGGTCAGGACTACTACAGCAACGAGTTCACTTATGAAATGCTACTGCAGATTGGAGTAAACGCCCATGAACATCCACGAGATCGTTGAGGCCCAGCGCAAATTCTTCCACACCGGCGCCACGCTGCCTGTGTCCTTCCGGACGGAGATGCTCCGCAGACTGCGGGACGCAGTGGACCGCACCGAAGCAGAGATCGGCAGGGCCCTTGCCTCCGACCTGGGAAAAAGCGGCTACGAAAGCTTTATGTGCGAGACGGGACTGGTGCGGACAGAGATCACCTATATGCTTCGAAATGCGGCCCGTCTGGCAAAGGAGCACACCGTCCACACGCCGCTGGCCCAATTCGCCGCCCGAAGCTATCGTAAACCCTCTCCCTACGGCAATACCCTCATTATGAGTCCCTGGAACTATCCGGTTCTGCTGACCCTGGACCCCCTGGCCGACGCCATCGCGGCGGGAAACACCGCCGTCGTCAAGCCCAGCGCCTACGCGCCCGCCACCAGCGCCCTGCTGGGGAAGTTGATCGAAAGCTGCTTCCCACCGGAATATGTGGCGGTGGTCACCGGCGGAAGGCAGGAAAACGCCGCCCTGCTGGAGGAGAAATTTGACTTTGTATTCTTCACCGGAAGCCAGGCCGTAGGCAGAGAGGTTTTGCGCCACACGGCGGAGCACCTGACCCCGGCCGTGCTGGAGCTGGGCGGGAAAAGCCCCTGCATCGTGGACGAGACGGCCATGCTGCCCCTTGCGGCCCGGCGGATCGTCTTTGGCAAATACCTCAACTGCGGACAGACCTGCGTGGCTCCGGACTACATCCTCTGCCACAGCAGCGTGAAGGAGCAGCTGGTGGCCGCACTGTGCAGGGAGGTCCGGCGTCAGTATGGAGAAAATCCCCTGCAAAACCCCGATTACGGCAGGATCGTCAACGAAAAGCACTTCCAGCGGCTGCTGGGCCTGATCGACCAGAACAAGGTGGTCATCGGCGGACAATCGTCCCAGACAACCCTCCAGATCGCACCAACGATTCTGGATCATGTCACCAACAGTGATCCGGTGATGCAGGAGGAGATCTTTGGCCCCATCCTGCCCATCGTCACCTTCGACCGCTTCGAGGAGCTGTACGAGACCCTGGCGTGCCAGCCAAAGCCCCTGGCGCTCTACCTGTTCTCCGGAAACCGGGCCCGCGTCCGTGAGGCCATGTCCCGCTTCCGCTTTGGCGGCGGGTGCGTCAACGACGTGGTGATTCACCTGGCCACCAGCGATATGGGCTTTGGCGGCGTGGGAGAGAGCGGCATGGGCGCCTACCACGGCAAAACCGGCTTTGATGCCTTCTCCCACAGCAAAAGCATCGTGGACAAAATGACCTGGATGGACCTGCCCATGCGCTACCAGCCCTACCAGAAAAAGCGGTATGGAACGCTGCTGCGTCTGTTCCTGCGATAGCGCGTTGAATCTGGAAGCAGCCGGCTGATTTTCCAAGCGGCCGCTTTTGTGTTCTGCTTTTCCGCCTCGGCCGCGCCGAAAGATTGCCTTCAAGCAGCGTCATCGGTAGTAAACACACCGTCACAGAACAGCTGTGGAAAAATTATCGGGAAAGCTTTTAGGCAAACCGCTCTCCTTCCAGCACCCGGAGCATACTCCGGAAACCACATACTTCTCCCCATCCGCCAGCGCAATGTTCACCTGAAACCAGGGGGCCAGCAGCTCCGCCAGCTCCCAGGGCGGAAGCATCTCCCGGGAGACGTGCTCCGCCCGGCCCGCGTGGTGGCGGCGCAGGGCGTCCAGCCCCATACTGTGAGCTACCGTCAGCCGCCCGCCCGGCCGCACCCATCGCGCCAGGCAGGCGATCAACCGCGCCGGGTCCTCGAAGTGAGGAAAGGCGTTGTAGACCACACAGCAATCGCACAGCATCCGAACAGAGATGGCCTCGACATCGCCGCAGACCACCTCCACCCGTGGGTCGTGGAGCTTGGCGGCGGCAATCCGAGCCATCTCAATGGAGATATCCACCCCAATGACCCGGGAGACATTTCGCGCCAGATAGTAGGGGAACAGCACCCCTGTGCCGCAGGCCACATCCAGTACGACTGCGTGCTCCCGCACTCCCGCCGCGTCCAGGATAAAGCCGATTTTGCTGTCGTCCTCCACCATCCGGCCGTCCCAGCCTGGGGCCTGACGGTCAAAATAAGCGGCAATCTCCTTCTTGTTCACTCTTCCACCTCATTTTCCGCGATGGCGTCAGGTCCCACCCCGGATCATCGCGCTGCATTCACCCCGCTCCCGGCGCCGCTGGACGGCATCGAATGCATCAGCTCTGTATGCAAAATTGACAGGTCATCCATGCTGGTGGCCTGTCAATTGATTCACCGCAAGATCACTTTCGGAACGCAGGGGCCATACGGAATATGCCGCCATGCTCACTCCTCTGCTATGGGCTCGATAACAGCGCGGATCCTCATGGACCTGTGTAGTCTGGGGCGGCATACGGGAACCTTCTCCGAATAATGTGGGCGCCGGCAAAAGCTATAGTCCACTTTGTAAACTGTAGCATGATTGGTTGGGTTTGTCAACGCAAATCACCACGTATTACACAAATGCAGCGTGTGGATTCTCAGCATTTTCAGCAAAACCTCTAATCAATCTATATGCGCTGCCTCAAGGCTGATCACTGGACAGCACCAATGCCCGGCGCATCCGCACCGGGCATTTATATCAAAGTATGATGCAGATCAGGCCGCCGGACCCCTCGTTGATGATGCGCTGAAGGGTCTCCCTCAGCTTCTCGCGGGCCTCCTCCGGCATACGCTTGAGCTTCCCGTTCAGGTCCTCCCCCACCAACTCGTGGAAGGAGCGGCCGAAGATGTTGGAGTCCCAGATTTTCCCTGTGTCTCCCTCAAACTGCCGCAGCAGGTAATCCACCATCTCCTCCGACTGCTTCTCGGTGCCCATGATAGGGGATACCTCCGCCTTGATATCCGCCCGCATCATGTGGATGGAGGGAGCGCTGGCTTTCAGACGCACCCCGTACCGTCCCCCCTGCTTGACGATCTCCGGCTCTTCCAGGGTCATCTCCTCCGGATCGGGCATGACGATGCCGTAGCCTGTGGCCTCCACCTGGGCCAGCGCCCCTTCCACCTTCTCATAGCTGCGCTTCATGCACGCCATCTGGGTGAGCTGATCGATGAGATCGCCGTCGTCCCGAATTTCCAGCCCGCACCGCTCGGACACGGTGGAGTAGAACAGCTCCCGCGGCAGCTCCAGGGTGGCGGTGACCACCCCGCTGCCCATGTCCATCCGATTGAGGACAGCGGTGCTCACCTCCTCCCGGTCTCCCATAGCCAGCACTGCGCCCTCCGCGTCCCTCAGCCGCGCCAGGCCCGCCGTCTCCTCCCGGATCATGGCGTACAGCCTGCTTTTGATGGGGTGGTCGAAGGGAAGCACATCCACCCAGGGCGGCAGGAACAGGTCCATCTGCTTCAGCGGAAACTCGTGGAGCACCGCCCGGATGATCTCGCTCACCGCCCCCTCGTCCAGAGTCAGGCAGTTGGCCGCCAGACAGGTCACGTCATACCGCTCGGCAATGTCCGCCTGGAGGGTCTGGGCCCGCTCACCGTAGGGCTGGGCGGAGTTGAGCAGAACCATAAAGGGCTTGCCCAGCCCCTTCAGCTCGCTGATGACCCGCTCCTCCGCCTCTAAGTAGTCTTCCCGGGGGATATCGGTGACGGAGCCGTCGGTGGTCACCACAATACCGATGGTGGAGTGGTCGGTGATGACCTTCTGAGTTCCGTACTCCGCCGCCTGGGTCATGGGAATTTCGTGGTCGAACCAAGGGGTGGTGACCATCCGGGGCTGCTCGCCGTCCAGCTGACCCAGGGCGCTGGGCACCATGTAGCCCACACAGTCGATGAGCCGGACGGAGAACACTCCGCCGTCCTCCATGGCCATCTCCACCGCGTCCTCGGGGACAAATTTGGGCTCCGCGGTCATCACCACCCGGCCCGAGCCGCTCTGAGGCAGCTCGTCGCGGGCTCGGTCCCGGATGTAGCTGTTCTCGATCTTGGGCAGCACCAGAGTCTCCATAAAGCGCTTGATAAAGGTGGATTTCCCCGTGCGGACCGGCCCCACCACGCCGATATAGATGTCGCCCTGGGTGCGCTGGGCGATATCCTCATACAGTTTGTTTTCCAAAGCTGAACCCTCCTCACGCATACTCAATTCCATTTGTATGGGAACAAGCCGGTAAATATGCCCCCTGCCTTCGGCGACTTCCTTTTTTCTTTGAAAAGAAAAAGGAAGCAAAAAAGAAACCTTGACACGCTTTGTGGCCGGGCAGAGACCTGTCAGTCCCTGCCCGGCCACGTCAGCGGGCAAAAAGGTTCTTTTTGCTGCTTTTTCTTTTCAAAGAAAAAGCAGGCTAATTCCTGCGCGCGGGGATGAGCAGCAGCGTGCCCACCTCAGCCTCCTCTCCGGGCAGGGTATTGGCCGAGCAGATGTCCGCCACGGTGGAACCACAGGATTTGGCAATGTCCCACAAAGCCTCCCCCCGCTCCACACGGCGGATGACCACCGACGGACGAGGGCCCGTATCCTGCACCGTTCCGGGCTTCACGTCGGTGACGCAGGCCACCTGCTCCTCCTTGGTCACAGTCCAGGCAAATTCCGCCTCAAAGCGCACCTCCAGCCCGCCGGTGACAGGAACAGCCGTGGCCTCCCCCACCGCGCGGCAGCGGCAGGCGCACTCACAGCCCTCCGGCACCTCCACACGGCAGGCCACGGGAATCTCCGCCTCCACACCGCACAGCGCGTCGTCCTCGCTGAGATACAGCACAGCGGCGTTCACCTGGGCGGTAAACTCCATCCCCCCCTCGGCGGGCGCGCCGTCCAGAGAGGACACTGTGGCCGCGCAGTCCAGCACCTGCTTGGCGGGGATACCGGACTCGCACAGTTTCCGGCCCATTTCCCGGCGGGCAGACCGCTCCGCCAAGGTGCACAGCCGCACATTCGAGCGCTCCACGTCGATCGGCCGGCCCACGCAGTAGGCGTCGCTGATGAGCTCCGCCGACCGCCGCTCCCATACCGCCGCCTGGGCCAGCATCTCCAGCGCCACCTCCAGCTCGCCCTCCTGGGCGCGGCAGTCCACGCTTTTCAGCGTCACCGTCACCTCCGGCTCCCCATCGCCGGGCAGCTCGCCGATGTCCAAAATCTGCGAGTAGGGCAGCTCAAACCGGGTCTGGCTGACGCTCTCGCCGGAGCGGTACACCGCCGCCAGCTGCACATCTCCTTTGAGCACCAGTTTCTTGCCGATAAATTTGGCGTCCGACGTTCCCAGCTCCGCCCGGCAGAGCAGCAGCTCCTCGATCTCCGGCCTGGAGGCGGGCGGGCGCAGCACATCGGAGAAGGTAAAGGATTTTTCCGCCACGTCCGGTATCACACAGCACTTGAGCGGGGTGAGCCGCTTTTGCAGCCCCTCCTCCCCGCCGCCGATGAGGTCGGCAGACAGCTCCCGGCGCTCCCGCTCGTAGGCCGCGGCCCACACCGACAGATTCACCCGCACCAGCATCTTCCGGGGATTGATGGTCCGGGCGTCCGCCGACGGCGCCTGGATATCAGCCAGTACGGGGCATCCCGCATGGAACTTGGGGTCGTCCCGCACACATTGGAAGGGGATGGACACCTCCAACGACCGGGGCAGTTCCTCCCCCTCGGGTATGTACAGCACCGTCACCCTGGCCGTGCCGCTGAGCCGCAGGGTACCCTCCCCCAGCTCCTTATCCTTGAGAAACGCTTTCCCCGACGCCGAGACGATCCGGGCAATATCCGGGCAGGCGTCGGGCACAATGCTCTCCAGGGTCTCCTCCTGGGAGAACAGATTCTGCACCACACAGCGGTGTCCCTCCAGGGTGACGCGCTTCAGCTCCATATCCATAAGGCTTCCTCTCCTTGCTCGTATTCTGTGTCTAATATATGAGCAGGCCAACCGGGATATACCATTCTCTCCATTCCCTTGCCATACAACACCATGGAACGGCGGGTCCGATCAGTACCTCAATCCATATGGAAAATCCTGCGCATCAGGCCGCACAGCGCCTTCGGGAATTTTACCACCACGACTCGCACAAAAACAACCCCCTCTCTCGCTTCCGGATGATATACCAGCATATGTGACAGAGGGATGTCCTGTTCCTGCAATTTTCGGGACAAAGCCCCCCTTTCAGACCGTCATTTTGAAGGAATTAGATGTCGAATTTTCGTTTTTCGGTCTTTATGCACAAAAATACCGTGTCAATTTTGGTAATATCGTACAAGCCGCCACTTCCATTTTTATTTGCACGGTAGTATACTAGTACTCGTAAAGGAGATGATATGAAATGTTCGAGAACAACGGCCTCATCGAGATGCAGGAGCGAAACGGCGCTGACGCCCGCGAGATGAACATCTTCTGCTACGTCGCGTATTACCCCTACCTGAACGCCTGACGGGATACGCATCCGCACTGCGGAACTGAGGTGGGCACAGCCCATTTTCCATACAACAGGATATGTTCTAACGCATCTCAAAGCGCAGGACGCCCCTTCGATCAACCTCGAAGGGGCGTCCTCATTTTATTGCTTTTTCGCCAGCTCCCATTCCGGGATCTCCTTGGCCTGCTCATACAGCCGGACATAGCTTTTGTGGCGGCCGGGAGAAATCTTTCCCTCCGACACCGCCTCCCGCACGGCGCAGCCCCGCTCTTTCACGTGGGCGCAGCCCTGGAAGCGGCACAGGTCCAGATAGGGAGCAAACTCCCGGAAAGCTCCGGCCAGCTCCCCCTTGGGGATGGCCTCCATCTGCTCCACGTCAAAGGAGGAAAACCCCGGCGTGTCCGCCACCAGTCCCCCCGCCACGGGGAACAGCTCCACATGGCGGGTGGTGTGACGGCCCCGGCCCAGCTTTTCGCTGATCTCCCCCACCTCCAGGCCAAAGCCCGGCTGGAGGGCATTCAGGATGCTGGACTTGCCCACCCCGGAATTTCCGGTGAAGGCGGACACCTTTCCGGCGATGGCGGCGGCCAGGGCCTCCACCCCCTCCCCCGTCTCAGCGCTGACCTGGAGGGCGGGAAACCCTGCCTCCCGATAGAGCGCGGCCAGCCCATCCGACCGCTCCAGGTCACACTTGTTGAAAACGATGAGGGGCTCACAGCCCTTCCATTCGGCCATGGCCGCCATGCGGTCGATGAGGAACGGGTCCGTCACCGGGACGGCTCCCGAGCATACGATGACCATCTGGTCAATGTTGGCCACGGAGGGGCGGCTGAACTGGTTTTTCCGGGGCAGAACGGCGTCCACCACACCCTTGCCGTCCTCGGTGACGGTGACCTCCACCCGGTCCCCTACCAGGGGGGTGACCCTCTGATGGCGCAGCCTCCCCCGCCCCCGGCAGGGGATGGGCCCCCCCTCCCCTCCATCCACATAGTAGAACCCGCTGAGGGCCTTGACAATGCGTCCCGTCATGTGGTGAATGGCAGGGGATAGCTGCTCACCAGCGACCCGTTGATATAGATATACACCATCTGGGTGCCGGAAGCGGTGGCCTGACGGGTGATGCTGGCGGTCATATCGGTGTCCACCCCGTTGTTGAAAATGGTCACGTCTCCCACCACGATGCGCACATCCACCGTACCCTCATAGGCGGTCAAATCCACGGTGATGGGCTTGGTGCTGGTGGGCGCTGCCACGTTCTCGGTAGGGTCGGGGAGCTGACCGCTCTCCACCGGCGGCTCACTGGACGGCTCATCGGAGGGCGAAGGCTCCGCAGAGGGCTCCGGTTCCGGACCCAGGCTCACCCACAGATCAATAGTGGTGCCTTTATCCACCTGGGTGCCCTGCTCAATGTTCTGCCAGGACACCCTGCCCTCGTCGTACTCGTCGCTGTAGTGCTCCGTCACCGCCGCCTTCAGCCCCAGCTGCTCGACCTGGGCCTTGGCCTCCTCAATGGGCATATTGATGAACCGGGTCACCGTGACCTGCTTGATCTCCGGCCCCTTGCTGATGACGATGGTCACCTCTTCCCCTTCCTTCACCCAGGTGTCCTTCTGGGGGTTCTGGGCAACCACAAAGCCCTTTGTGATGGTCTCGGAGAACTCCTCCTCCTGCTTTACCTTCAGCCCCATCTCGTCCTGAAGGATCTTGAGAGCCTGCCGGGAGTCCCAGGTCTCCACTCCCGGCATATACAT
This sequence comes from uncultured Oscillospiraceae bacterium, assembly GCA_910587395.1. Taxonomy (GTDB): domain Bacteria; phylum Bacillota; class Clostridia; order Oscillospirales; family Oscillospiraceae; genus Enterenecus. The sequence goes on from CAJULJ010000008.1 coordinate 14,223, forward strand.
CTTGTCCTCACCGCCGCTCACATTAACGGTGATGGTCATGCCGCCCTCTTTCACCTTCGTCTTGGGCGCGGGGTCCTGCTCACAGATCTGGCCCTCCGGGTATTCGCTCTTTTTCACGGGGCCCTCCACAATTTCGAAGCCGCCCACAACGGTCTTGTTCTGCTCCAGCTGCTCCAGGGTGTAGCCCCGCAGGTCGGGCACCTCGAACTCCTGGGCCTGGGGGTTCAGCAGCTCCCTACCGATGAAATTCCACAGGAAATAGAAGATGCCGCCGATCAGCACCAGGACCAGCGCGATCCCCACCACCGCTGCCGCCACTCCGCCGCCCCGGCGGGGCGGTTCGTCGTCATAGTCGTAGCCGTAATCGTCCTCCGCCACCTCCCGGCGGCGGCGCTCAGGCCGGGCCGGCGCGGCCTTCGGGTGCTCCACCGGCACACGCACCGAGGCGGTGATCACCTTAGTGGGCACCACCATGGTGGGCTCGTCGGTCTCCACCGGCTCCATGCGCACGTCGGGTTCATAATCCGGATTCTTTCGGAACTCCTTCAGATCCTCCAGCATCTCGTCCGCCGAGGCGTACCGCTGGCTCAGCTCCGGGGCCATAGCCTTCATAGTGATGGCCTCCAGCCCCTTGGGGATGTCACGGTTCAGGTCGCAGGGAGGCACCGGGATAGACTTGATGTGCTGGATGGCCACCGCCACCGGCGTGTCCCCCTCGAAGGGCAGCCGCCCGGTGAGCATCTCGTACAGCACCACACCCGCGGAGTAGATATCGGTGCGGCAGTCCACATGGCTGCCCTTGGCCTGCTCCGGAGAGATATAGTGCACCGAGCCGATGGCCTCCTGGGTCATGGTGTTCTGGGCGGCGCTGGCCAACTGGGCGATGCCGAAATCGGTGACCTTCACGCTGCCGTCCCGCAGAACCATGATGTTGTGGGGCTTGATGTCCCGGTGGATGATGCCCCGGGAGTGGGCGTGGCTCAGCGCCCGCATGATCTGGGTGATGAAATGCTGTGCCTCCCGCCAGTTCAGCGGGGTGCCACGGCGCTGCATATACTGCTTTAACGTCAGCCCGTCCACCAGTTCCATGACGATGTAATCCAGCCCGTCGGACCGGCTCACGTCGTACACGGACACGATGTTGGCGTTTGACAGCATGGCGACGGCCTGGGACTCATCGTGAAAGCGGCGCCGGAAGTCGGCGTCGCTGGCCAGCTCCGGCTTCAAAATCTTGATGGCCACCAACCGGTTGAGCCGGTGGCACCGGGCCTTATACACCACCGCCATGCCGCCGGTACCGATACATTCCAGTATTTCGTATCGGTTGTCGAGCATTTTACCTATGTATTGATCCATGGTAAAAGTCCTCCTCGTTACAGCTGCGCCAGCACAACGGTCACGTTGTCCGGCGCGTCCCGTTCCAGCGTCAGCTCCAACAGCGTCCGGCAGAGCAGCTCTGGCTCCTCCTCCCGGCCGCTGAGGTCCAAGATCGTCTCGTCCTCCAGCACATTGCTCAGCCCGTCGCTGCACAGCAGCAGCCGGCTGCCCTCGCCCGGCTCCAGCCAAGTCACGTCACACTCCACATGACGCTCCACCCCAAGGGCCCGGGTAATCAGGTTCTTCTGGGGATGTACTCTGGCCTGGGCGGGGGTGATCTCCCCCCGGTCCACCAGCAGCTGCACCAGGGAGTGGTCCACAGTCGCCCGGTGTATGGAATTATTTTCCATCACATAGCCCCGGCTGTCACCCACATGGACCAGACAGGCCGAACCCGGCTGCACTAAAGCCGCCACCAGGGTGGTGCCCATGCCCTCATAATCGGGCGTCTCCCGGCTGAGCCGGTACACCCGCTCATTGGCCTGCCGGCAGGCGTCAGTCAACACCTGCTCCAGCCGGCGCCAGTCCTCCGGGATACCGGCCTCCAGCGCAGATTCCACCGCGGCGGTGAAGGCCTCCACCGCCACCGAGCTTGCCACACTGCCCGCCTTGGCGCCGCCCATGCCGTCGCATACCACCAGCAGGGCCATGTCCTGCGTCAGCTGCCGCAGGGCATAGCTGTCCTGGTTGTCCTTTCTGTGACAGCCTATGTCCGTTACACCACAAACTTTCAAATTGATCCCTCCTCTGGGGTATGGGTCTCTTCCTCCATGATCCTCCGACGCCGCAGCTGGCCGCAGGAGGCGTCGATGTCGCCCCCCAGCTTACGCCGCACCGTGGCGGTGACGCCGTGCCCCTCCAGCCTCTGCTGGAACTGCCGCACCCGGCGGCTGGGCTTCAGCGGCGACTCCGCCACCTCGTTCAGCGGAATCAGATTCACATGTCCCGGCTGACCCTTCAAAAGCCGTGCCAGCCGGTCCGCCTGCTCATCGCCGTCGTTGACGCCGTCCACCATGGCATACTCGTAAGAGATGCGCCGCCCGGTGGTTTTGAAATACCGGCGGCAGGCGTCCATGAGCAGGTCCACCCCCACGGCCCGGTTCACTGGCATGAGCCGGGAGCGGGTCTCGTCGTCGGGGGCGTGGAGCGAGACGCTCAACGTCAATTGTAACCCAAGCTGGGCCAGTTTGTCAATTTGCTTTACCAGCCCGCAGGTGGACAGGGAGATGTGGCGCATGCCGATATTTACCCCGTCAGGGTGATTTACCAGGGCCAAAAACCGCAAAACATGGTCAAAGTTGTCCAGCGGCTCACCGATTCCCATCATAACGATGTTGGAAACAGTCTCTCCGCTGTCCTTTTCGCTAAATATTACCTGGTCCAAAATCTCGGCGGGGGTCAGGTCCCGGACCTTCCCGCCCAGGGTGGAGGCGCAGAACACACAGCCCATATTGCACCCCACCTGACTGGACACGCATACAGTATTCCCATGATGATAGCGCATCAAAACCGTTTCCACACAATTTCCGTCGCTCAAGCGCCATAAATATTTGATGGTGCCGTCCAGCTGGGACACCTGCCTGCGCTCCACCTGGGGGACGGTGAGGATACACTCCTCCTTCAGCCGCTCCCGCAGGGCCTTGGGCAGGTTGGTCATCTCATCGAAGGACTCCGCGCCTGCGTGGAGCCAGCGGAACACCTGCATAGCCCGGAATTTGGGCTGGCCCAGCTCTTTGAAATAGCCCTCCAGCTCCTCGGTTGTCATGGATTTCAGGTCGGTCATGGGAATCACCCCTTTCTGCGCAGCTTGGCCGCAAAAAAGCCGTCTGTGCCGTGGATGTGGGGCCAGAAGGTCAATCTTCCTGGCTGGGGGCCCAGATGGGGCAGCTCAAAGGACTCCAGCTCAAAATCCGGGCGTCCGGCCAGGAAGCTGTCCACAATTTCTTCGTTCTCCCGGCGCAGGAGGGTGCAGGTGGAGTACACCAGCACTCCGCCGGGCCGGACATACCGGGCGCAGTTGTCCAAAATGCCCCGCTGGACCCTTGGCAGGCCCTTCAGCGGTTCCGGGTCCTTATAGCGTATGTCCGGCTTCTTGCGGATGATGCCAAGCCCGGAGCAGGGCACGTCGGTGAGCACCGTGTCGAACCTCTCCAGCCAGTCCTCCCGGGTCTGGGCGGCGTTCTGGAGAGTGGGCTTGATGACGCTCAGGCCCAGCCGGTCCCGGCCCGCCTCCAGCAGCTTGATCTTGTGGGGGTGGATGTCGCAGGAAATCAGCTCCCCCCGGTTTTCCATGGCAATGGCGGCGGCGAAGGACTTGCCGCCGGGGGCGGCGCAGCAGTCCAGCACCCGCTGGCCCGGCCTTGGGTCCGCCGCCGCTACCGCCAGACGGGACGCCGCGTCCTGAACGTAAAACGCCCCATGACGGAAAGCGTCCAGCCGCTCCAAATCGCCCGTCCCGGTAAGCAGCAGGCAGTTTGGAAGCCAGGAATGGGGCTCCGCCTCGACACCCGCTGCCCGCAGCTCCTCCGCTAACTTTTCCGGCGTGATTTTCAAGGTGTTCACTTGCGCGGTAGTGGGGGGCTGTTCATTGTCGGCTTGCAGGAGCGCCTCCGCACCCTCCAGCCCAAGCCGTTCCGCAAACTCCTCCACCAGCCACCGGGGATGGCTGTACCGGATGGACAGCGCTTCGATGCCGTCCCGGCCCTTAACCTCCGGCGCCTCCTCCCGGAGCAGCGCCCGGAGAACGCCGTTTACAAGCCCCGCCGTCCGGGGATTCCGGCTGTGCTTTTTTGCCAGCTCCACCGCCTCGTTCACCGCCGCGCTGGCGGGGATCTTGTCCAGAAACAGCAGCTGGTACGCCGCCACCCGCAAATCGCACAGCACCTTGACATCCAGTTTGTCCAGCTTCATGGAGCACACCCGGCTCAGCCGCCAGTCCAGCAGCAGCCGGTTTTGCAGCACTCCGTAGCACAGCCGGGAGGCCAGGGCCGCGTCCCGGCGGTCCAGCCCATGCTCCCGAATGGCCCGCTTCAAATGGCCGTCCGACCAAGCCCCCTGCCGCTCACAGGCGGCCAGGGTCAGCACCGCCGTCTCTCTGGGGTCACCCATGGGCGTCACTCCTGCTTTGTCAGCACCGTCCCGGTGGGGATGGGATGGCCCAGCAGAAAGGCGGACGCCGCCATGGCCTTTTTGCCGTCGGGCTGGAGCTCCAGAATGTCCAGCACAGCTCCGTCCCCGCAGGCCACCCGCAGGCCCTTCTTGTCCGCCTGCAAAACGGTGCCGGAGGCTTTATTCGTGGCCTCGCCGGACAGGGCTGTGCGCAGGACCTTGCACCGCACACCGTCCAGCACCGCCGTGGCGGAGGGCCAGGGGTACAGCCCCCGCACCTGGTCGTGGAGCTGCCGGGCGGTCCTGCCCCAATCCATAGGGGACTGCTCCCGGGACAGCATGGAGGCGTGGCTGGCCTGGCTGTGGTCCTGAGGGACGGGCTTCGCCGTACCCGCCTCCAGCTCCTTAACCGTCTCCACCAGCAACTCCGCGCCCATCTGCGCCAGCCGGTCATAGAGCTGGGCGGCATTCTCGTTTAAATCGATGGGGGTCTTGGCCTGGGCCAGAATGTCCCCGGTGTCCACTCCCTCCGCCATATACTGGATGGTCACGCCCGTCTCATCCTCGCCGTTGAGGATAGCCCAGTTGATGGGCGCCGCCCCCCGGTACTTGGGCAGCAGGGACGAGTGTACATTGATGCATCCCAGCCGGGGCAAATCCAAAATATCAGTGGGCAGAATTTTCCCGTAGGCCGCCACCACGATGAGGTCCGGGGCCAGCTCCTGGAGAATGCCCAGCGCCTCCCCATCCCGCATTTTGGCGGGCTGGTACACACTCAGCCCCAGCCCCAGCGCCAGCTGCTTCACCGGGGACTGCTGGAGCCTCATCCCCCGGTTTTTCGGCTTGTCCGGCTGGGTGAACACGCCGCACACCTCATACCCCGCCGACCCCAGCGCTCTCAGCGACGGCACGGCGAACTCCGGCGTGCCCATAAAGACGATTTTCATCTTTTCTTTCCCCTTTTCCGCCTGGCTTTCTCACGCTTTTCCGATTTCACCGGCTTCTCACGCTGCTCCGGCTCCTCCTCTTCCGCCTCCATGGCGTCGATCTCGTCCGGCGTGTACAGCTGGTCGGTGTGCTCCACAAAAAGATGGCCGTCCAAATGCTCCAGCTCATGGCAGAGGCAGCGGGCCACCAGCTCCTCCCCGGACACCTCGAAGAACATGCCGTCCCGGTCCTGGGCCCGGACAGTGACGAAATTGGGCCGGGGCACCCAGCCGTACTGGTTGGGCACGCTGAGGCAGCCCTCCCAGCCATCCTGCTCCCCGGACTGGTCCACGATCACCGGGTTGACCAGCTCAATGATCTGCTCGTTCTCGTCCTCCACCACCACGACCCGGCGCAGAATGCCGATCTGGGGCGCAGCTAGGCCCACCCCGCCGGCGTTTTCCAGCGTCTCCTTCAAATCGTCCAGCAGCCAATGGAGCTTCTGGTCGAATTTCTCCACAGGGCGGCAGGTCTTGGTGAGGGCCGGGTCGCCCTGGGTCAGAATCTTTCTCAGTGACATGGTGGGTTCCTCCTCGTTTAATCCAGGGGGTTCAGATCGGCGAACAGAGCCACCCCCCGGTTCTGTTTATCCGCCTGGGCCTGACGGAGCAGATGCGCCGCCAGCAGCCGCATGGCCTTGGTATTCTGCGTGTTCAAAATCAGCCGGTAGCGGTAGCGCTCGTTCACCTTTGCCACCGCCGCCGGAGCGGGTCCCAGCAGGCGGTAAGCCGTCCCCGCGTAATCCGGGCTGCTCAGCGCCGCGCCCAGCGCGTCCCGCAGGCGCAGCAGAGCCCTCAGCACCGCCGTCTCCTCCAACCCGGAGGCGCACAGCACAAACAGGTCTGCGCAGGGCGGCAGGCCCCGGATCTCCCGGACCCGGATCTCCTGGGCATAGAAGCTGTCGTAATCCTGGCAGGCGGCAAAACGGATCACGTCGTTGTCCGGGGTAAAGGTCTGGATCACCGCCTCGCCCTTTTTCTCTCCCCGGCCCGCCCGGCCCACCACCTGGGTGAGCAGCGAAAAGGCCCGCTCGGCGGCGTGGATGCCGCCGGTGTACAGCAGCTGGTCCGCCGACACCGCCCCCACCAGTGTGACGTTCTCAAAATCCAGCCCCTTTGCCACCATCTGAGTACCCAGCAGAATGGGAATACGCTCTTTCCGGAACTTTTCCAGGATATTTTCGTGGCTGTGGACAGCGGATACCGTGTCCGCGTCCATGCGCAGCACCCCCACGCCGGGAAACAGGCTGTGCAGCTCCTCCTCCACCTTCTGGGTGCCCGCGCCGATGAAGTTCAGCAGTCCCCCGCAGCTGGGGCACCGGTCCGGCAGCGGCTGGGACCAGCCGCAGTAATGGCACATCAGCCGCCGGTTGGCCGAGTGATAGGTGAGGTGGACCGAGCACCGGGGGCAGGCGGGGGTCTCCCCGCACTCGCCGCAGGTGACCATACGGCTGGCTCCCCGGCGGTTGAGGAACAAAATGGCCTGCTCTCCCCGGTCGATGACCTCCCACAGCTTTTTAGCCAGCGGGCCGCTGATGGTGCCTCCGTTACCGCCCCGCAGCTCGTCCTTCATGTCCGCCACCGTGACCTGGGGGAGCACCCGCTCATTATACCGGTGGTTCAGCGCAAAAAAATGATAATCTCCCCGCCGGGCGCGGTACATGGTCTCCACCGACGGCGTGGCCGACCCCAGCAGCAGCAGCGCCCCCGCCTTGTGGCAGCGGTACCGGGCCACCTCACGGGCGTGATACCGGGGGTTCTGCTCCGATTTATAGGACGGCTCCTGCTCCTCATCCAGGATAATAACGCCCAAATCGGGCAGCGGCGCGAATACGGCGGAGCGTGTTCCCACCACCACCCGGGCCTCTCCCCGGCGGGCCCGCTTCCACTCGTCGCACCGCTCCCCGGCGGACAGGGATGAGTGAAGAATCGCCACCTCATGGCCGAAATGGGAGGTAAAAATCCGCATGAGCTGTGGGGTGAGGGAAATCTCCGGCACCATAACCAGGGCCGTCCTGCCCTGGTTCAGCAGAGCATGAATCAATTTGAGATACACCTGCGTTTTACCGCTTCCGGTAACGCCGTACAGCAGCGCGGCTCCTCCCCGCTCCGTCAGGCCCAGCAACCCCTCATAAGCGGCCTGCTGCTCCCCGTTCAGCTCCAACGGGGCGGGCTTTTCATACACAGGCGCCTGAGGGCGGCGGTACACCTCCCGCTTGGTAAGGGTGAGCACCCCCATCCGCTCCAGCGCGCGCAGGGTGGTCATGGACGCGCCGGTGAAATAGCACAGCTCCTTGGCGGAGGTCTCCCCCACCGCGCAGATGGTCTCCCCGGCGGCGTACTGGAGGCGCGCCCGCCGCCGCTTGGGCTCCAGCAGCGCTATGGCGTCGCTGGGGTCCATGGCCAGCGTTGCGATCTGCTCCGTCCTGTCGTTCACCCCGCGCTGGGCGCTGGACTCCCAGACGACGGCACCCTTCCTCTCCAGCTCCCGGATGGCCGGACCGGGGTCGGACACGCCGAAGGCCGTCCGGATATTTCCCACCTCCGCCCAACCGCCGTTGGCAAATAACAGCTCCACCAGCTTCTGAGCCCGTTTGGACTCCCCAGCCGCCTCATAGGCCGCCTCCCGGTCCACGCCGGGGGCCACGCGCCAGCAGTCCTTGAGGGAAAACCACAGTCCCGCCGGCAGCATGGCCCGCATGGCGTCGTAAACGGTGCAGAAATACTGCTCCCGCATCCACAGCGCCAGCCGGACGGCGGACTCATCCAGAAGCGGCTCCTCGTCCAGCAGGGCCAGGACGGATTTCAGCTTTGCCGTATCCTCCCGCTCCCCAAGAGCCAGCACGATGCCGTCACAGGTCTTGTTCCCCCGCCCAAAGGGCGCCGCCGTCCGCATCCCGGGCCGCAGCGCTCCCTCCAGCGCGGGAGGAACCAGGTAATCATAGGGCCGGTCGATGGCGTAGGTGGCCGCGGACACGGCGAGCTTCGCGATCTTTGCCACCTGCTCCATCCTCCTCCCTTGACGCTCCAAAGGGCAAGCAGTACGCCCGCTTGCCCTTTTGGGGTCTTTACTCTTGCGCTTCGACCTCTGAATCTTCCTCTGCGGACTCTTCGGCGGACAGTTCCTCCTCCGCCTCCTCCACGGTCAGCGTGCCGTCGGCCACCTCCTGAATGGCCAGGGACACGGCCTTCTCCTCCAGCGGCTCGCCGGAGGCCTCCGACTCGCTGGACAGCTTCCGGGCCCGGCTTGCCACCAGATTCACCAGCATATAACGGCTGGGCACCTGGCCCAGCAGATCCTTGATAGGGGGATAGAGCAGCATAAAAATCCTTCCTTTCCGATGTTACGGTCAATCCCGGCCGATGATGCTCTCGGCCAAATGGAGCCTCTTCTGGGTGCGGCACTGCTCCGCCTGGAGGATGGACTGAATCTCCTGAGCGGCCTCCATCACCGTGTCGTTCACCACCAGATAGTCGTAGTGCACACACTCCCGGCACTCCTGCCGGGCCTTTTCCAGCCGGCGCTGGATGACCTCCTCCTCGTCGGTGTTCCGGCGGTGGAGGCGGCGGGACAGCTCCTCAATGGAGGGCGGGATCAGGAAGATCAGCACCGCCTCCGGGCAACGCTCCTTCACCTTGGCCGCGCCCTGGACCTCGATGTCCAGCAGCACATCCACTCCCCGGTCCAGCTGCTCCCGGATCACCTTCAGCGACGTGCCGTAGTAATTGCCCACGTACTCCGCATGCTCCAGCAGCTCGTCGGCGGCGATCATCCGCTCGAACTCCTCCCGGGAGACGAAGTTGTAATTGACCCCGTCCTCCTCCCCGGTCCGGGGCCGGCGGGTGGTGAAGGACACGGAGAAGTGAATGTCCCTCCGGCTGCTCAGCAGCTCGGAGATCACGGTGCTCTTTCCCACCCCGGAGGGGCCGGACAGCACGATCAGCTCCCCCCGCGTTTTCTTCTGTGATATGCTCATGGCGTCTCCTCCTCTGCTTCCCCGTCCGGACCGAACCGGGCGGACACCTGCTCCGTGGGCAGGGACGACCAGATCACATGGCCGCTGTCCATCACCAGCACCGACTTCGTCTTGCGCCCGAAGCTGGCGTCGATGAGCACACCCCGCTCCCTGGCCTCCTGACCCAGCCGCTTCACCGGGGCCGAGTCCGGGCTGACAATGGCCACCACCCGCTGGGCGGACACCATATTCCCAAATCCGATGTTGACAAGCTTCATCCGCGTCACTCCAGATTCTGGACCTGCTCGCGGATCTTCTCAATCTCCGCCTTCATGTCCACCACCCGGCGGGTGATCTCGATGTCGTTGCATTTGGAACCGATGGTGTTGGTCTCCCGGTTGAACTCCTGAATGAGGAAGTCCAGCTTTCGCCCCACGGCGCCCCCCGCCGCCAGCAGCTCCCGCAGCTGGCTCAGGTGGCTGTGGAGGCGGACAGTCTCCTCGTCCACCGCCACCTTGTCGGCAAAGATGGCCGCCTCGGTGAGCAATCGGGCCTCGTCGATCTGTGTGTTCTGGAGCACCTCCTTCATTTTAGCCTCCAGACGGGTCCGGTAGTCAGACACCGTCTGAGGAGAACGCTCCTCCACCTCGCCCAGCAGACGCTCAATGGCGTCCGCCCTGCCCAGAATATCGTCTGTGAGCCGCCGCCCCTCCTTTTCCCGCATGGAGTTGAAATCGGCGATGGCCAGATCCAGCGCGGACAGCAGACGCTCCTTCATGGCGTCCAGGTCCTCCTCCTGCTTCTCCACCGTGAGCACATCGGGGAACCGGGCCAGATCAGAGACATCGTACTTTTTCCTGACGCCGCCGTCCCCCAGCTCTCGAAGCTGTCTGAGCGCCTCAATGTAGCCTTTTGCCAGCGTCTCGTTCACCGTGACGGTGACCTCATCCCCCCCGGACCGGGTGATGGTGACGAACACATCCACCTTGCCCCGGGCCACGCCGCCCTGCACCCTGGCCTTCATGGCATCCTCCGCGAAGATGTAGGCCCTGGGCATTTTCACCGCACAGTCCAGGTAGCGGTTGTTCACCGCCCGCAGCTCCACGGTGACCTGGACGCCGTCGTCAAAGGACCGTTCTCCCCGGCCGTAGCCGGTCATGCTTTTCACCATTTCACTCACCTGCTTTTCACTGGACCGCACGCTGGACGCGGGCGATATACACCGCGATCAGCCGGCTGAATCCGAAATCATATGCCAAAAACACCACATTTGCCGCCAGATACAACACCCATACCGAGCTTCCCAGCACCTCGGGCAGAGAGCCCAGCATGGCCGCCGCCATGGTCAGATACAGCACCGTAAAGGCGGCGTTGAAATAGCCCAGCTTGAGGAGAAATTCCACCGGCTTTTTCCGCAGCCCCTCCGCCAGGGACTTCACCATGGGGTACAGCCCGAACAGGACGGCGAACAGCAGCGCGCAGAATTTGTCCGGAGCCAGCAGCAGCGCCAGAATGGACGCCCCCGCCCAGCACAGGAATCCCGCCTTCAGTCCCAGGTCGATCACCGCCGCCGCGGGCAGCAGCCCCCCCAGCGCCACGATCCCCCACCGGCCTGTGGGGGCGATGCAGGCCAAGTACACCAAAACCACCGCCAGCGCGCCTAAAATGGCCGGATATGCCACCTGGACGGCTTTATTTTTTCTTCTCATATCAACGGCAGCCTCCGCACAGGCAGTTCATGCACATCATGGCGGTACAGCAGTCCATGCCGTCGCACTGAGCGCCCGTCATGTTCGGCTGGTAGCCGTAGCCTCCCCGCTGCATCATGTTGAAGGCCTGACGGTACTCCATGTTGCCCGGGTCCATCTGAACCGCGATCTGATAGTTCTGCCGGGCCTCGTCCAGCCAGCCCCGGCGGTAGGCGACGGAGCCCATGAGGAAATACCACTCCCCATTCCGGGAAGCGCCCTGGAGCAGCTGCTCCGCCCCGTCCAGGTCGTTATTGTTGATGGCGCTGCGCACCTGGGCGAACACCGAACCTCCGGCGCTTCGATTGCTTTGCTGCTGATATCCGGAGCCGTAGCCATAACCGTACCCGCTCTGACTCTGGGCAGCACTGCCTCCGCCCCCCGCCCGGGTCCGGGTGATGGTGTCGTAGGCCTGGTTGATCTCCTTCATTTTTTCCTCGGCCAGATCGGCCAGCGGGTTGTTCTGGTAATTGTCCGGATGGTACTTCCGGGCCAGGTCCCGATAGACCCGCTTGATCTCGTCATCACTGGCGTTAGGGCTCACGCCCAGCACCTCGTAGGGATCTTTCATGTGGCTTTCTCCTTGTATCTCTCATTTCCTTCCACCGGCCCTCCAGCACGGCGCTGTGCACCGCGGGCAGACCGGTGTAGAGGATATTTTCCACGATGGGCGTCCACTCCCCCAGCTCCAGCAGCTCCGCCGCCGAGCCCATCAGACGCAGGGAATGGGTAGCAGTGGTCTCCAGGTACGCCCGGTTCTCCCGGGCCTGTCCCTGAAAGCGGGCGTCCAGGGGGTTGTAGCGTCTCTTTTTCCTATCGTCGTCCAGGTCATCCCAGGCGTCCATCAGATAAATCCAGCGGCCCAGGTGGTAGAGCAGCTGCTCCAGCACCCGCCGGGACCTAGCCTTGGGCGCGGCAGCGCACGCGCAGGCCAAAATGCCCGCAAAAGTGTCCGCCACCCGGTCGAGCTGGGGAGAGTTCTCCTCCTCCAGCGCCCGCAGACGGGCCAGGCCCCCCCGCACCCGGCCATCAAACTCAGGCTGAGCCACCGCAGCCCGGCGGTAGGCCCCCCGGAACAGGAACCGCACAAACCGGTAAGGCAGCCCGGTGACAAAACCATGGTCGTCCACGTCGTCGGACAGCTTGTGCCATGTCAGGATGATGCTCTGGTCGGCGGCGGCGTCCATCCGGCTCCCCGCCACGCAGGTCCGGGGCTTTCGGAAGGGGTGGACGGGACAGCGCTTACAGACACATTCCCCCGCCCCCTCTCCCGCCGTCAGCAGGATGGCCAGGAAGGTGAAATCATATTGCAGGGTCAGCCGGGCCAGCCAGCCGTGGCGCCTCCCCAGCGCGTGGCACAGCCCGCAGTAAGCGCTTTGATAGGCGTCCTTCTGCTCCTGGCTCAGCCGGTCCAGGACGGGACGGACGTAGCCGAACATATCAGCCGCTCCGTCTCAGCGAGACCACCACCGAATAGCTGCCGGGGCTGACCACGCCCACGTCGGTGACGGTGCTGCCCGCGCTGTTCAAATAGATGCTGGGGGTCAAGGTGTACGGTCCGGCCCCGGGGGTCTCGTCCTTCAGGTCGGCCACCGCCATGATGTTCTCCGCGTCCAGCTCGTCCAGCAGGGCCGCGGTCCCCCGGATCTTCACCCTCAGCTCCTGGGTGATGATGTCCGGCTCCCAGCCCTCGGGGACGTTGATGGCGCTGAGGCGGCTGATAGTGAACTCCCGGGTCTCCACCCCCCGCTTGGTCACCTTGATGGTGACCGTCACCTCGGCGATGCCGCTGATGTTCTCCAGTTGGTCGTCCAGGGGGATGGGGACGGTGAACTCGCCGCCGTTCTTCACCACCTCGTCGTCCAGGGTGGCCAGATCGATGGTGGTCAGCGTGATGGCCCCAAGGCTTACCATGCCGTCCACCGCCTCCCGGGTGCCCGCCACCATGATGGACTCGGCGCTGGTCTCCACCCTCACGTCCTTGCTGCTCAAGCCCCCGCCGTCAACAATCTTCACCTCCAGCGGGATCTCCGCCATGGCCCGGATGGGGTAGGTGGCGTAGATGGTATCCACGTCGCAGGTCACATTCAGATCCTCCAGGGGGTTGTCATTGGCCCCGTAAAGCTGGAACTGGAAATAGTCGCTCACCGTCTCCGTCAGGTTCTGTCCGGAGATGACCACCTTGGCATAGGCCACCTGATTCACCAGCTCCGCCTGACCGCTGATGGTCAGGGTGGCGGGGTTGAAGAGGAAATCGTCCCGGTCCCCGGCCAGATAACCCTCGGCCGCCGTGCCCTGGAACTCACCCCGGATCTCCACGCCCTCCCGGCGCAGGAACCGGGCCACCTCCACGTTCACAGCAGTGCCGCCGGGCCCGCTGATGATGAACTCCACATCGTCGTCGCTGACCCCGCTGGGCAGGCGGTAGGCATAGACCACCCGGTGGGCATCCGCCGTACTGATGTTGGAAACATTGGCGGTCAGCTTGGGCGGGTCGCTTCTCAGGGTAGCCAGGATCGTCGGGGTGGCGCGTAGCCTGACGGTGGTGGTGACATTCTCGTTGACGATCATCAGCCCCCGGTCCTCCAGGATGTCCACCCCGTCGAAGGTCACAGGGAGAGTGAAGGTCTGGGTCTCCTTGTTCTCATCTCGGGAGGTCACCCAGAGCCACAGCGACAGGGAGATGAGAATGGAGAGCACCACATAAAGTATTTTGCTGTCAAGAATCTTCTTTCCCATTGGAATTGTCTCCCTTGATGCCCTTGAATACGCTGGTGAGGCGGGCGGCGGCGGTAGGCTTGCCCTCCTCGTCCGCGCCGGGCATCAGCTCCCGGCGGAGCAGCTGCTCCAGGGTGTCCAGCGACAGATGGCGCTTGAGCATCCCGTTGACGGCCACCGAGATGGACCCCGTCTCCTCGGACACGATGGCCACCACCGCGTCGGAATTCTCGCTGATGCCGATGCCCGCCCGGTGGCGCATCCCCAAGTCGCGGCTCAGATTCACGTTGCCCGACAGGGGCAGCATGCAGCCCGCCCCCACGATGCGCCCGTTGCGCACGATCACCGCTCCGTCATGCAGGGGCGCTTTGTTCCAAAACAGGTTTTTCAAAAGCTCGGCGGACACCTGGCAGTCCAGGGTGGTGCCCGTCTTGAGCACGTCGTCCAGCAGAGTGCGGCGCTCGAACACCATCAGCGCCCCCACCTTGTCACGGGACAGGGAGGCATAGGCCTCCACCGTCTCGGTGACGGCGGTCTCCAGGTCGGTGCCGTAGTTCTCCGCCACGAACAGCTCCTTGAGTCTGCCGCTGCCCATTTGCTCCAGAAAGCGGCGAACCTCCGGCTGGAAGATGACCACCAGGGCGATGACGCCCAGCTCCACCGCGTTGTTCAGCACCGTGCGGATGACCCGCAGATGAAACAGGTTGGCCAGAGCCATGGCCAGCACGATGAAAACGATGGCCTTCACCACCTGGCCGGACCGGCTGCGGCGAACAAAACGGAACAGATGGTAGATGCCGAAAGCGATGATGGCCATGTCCAGGATGTCGGTGAGGCGTATGAGCCTGAGATATTCCGGCGCCAATTGCAGCGTTTGTAAAATCGCGTCCATACGCGCCCACTCCTTCCTTCACCGAAAAATGCGCGTGACAAATCACTGTCGCATCGCGGCATGATTGGGTATTATATCTTATCTGGCTGAGGTTGGCAAGTGAATCAGGGAGAATTCAGAGAAAATTCATCCGGCGTCCACAGAAAAATCAAAAAGGACGCGGTCTGCGCCGCGTCCTTTTCTCCTCATTGCTTCGCTGTTCCGGCCAGCTCCCGAATGACCGCCGCCGCCCGGTCCACCTGGTCTTGGCGGTTGAAGGCGGAAAAGCTGAGCCGGACGGTGCCGGTGTCCTGGGTCCCCGCCGTCTGATGGGCCAGCGGGGCACAATGCAGGCCCGCGCGCACCGCGATGCCCCGCCTGGCCAGCGCCTCGCCCATCTCCTCGCAGTCCATGCCGCCGATGGTCATGGAGCACAGGCCGCTCTGGTTCTCTCCTCCCCGAAATACGCTCACGCCGGGGACGCGCTCCAGCCGGTCCATCATGCGGCGGGCCAGCGCCTGTTCATGGCGGTGGATGCGGACGGCGCCCGTCCGGCTGACGAATTTCATCCCCGCCAGCAGGCCCGCCGCCCCGCACACGTTGTGGGTGCCCGCTTCCAGCCGGTCGGGGAGGAAATCGGGCATATCCTGACGGGCGGACAGGCTGCCCGTACCGCCGTAGAGCAGGGGCCGGGCATCCCCGCCGCACAGCAGCAGGCCCGTGCCCTGGGGACCATACAGCCCCTTGTGCCCCGGCATGGCCACAAACGACGCCCCCCAGCCCTCCAGATCCACGCTCAGCGTCCCGGCGGACTGGGACGCGTCCACGATGAGTGGTACGCCCCGCGCCCTGCAAAGCTGGGCGATGCGCTCCACCGGCTGGATAAACCCGAACACGTTGGACACATGATTGCAAACCACCGCATCCACATCGGCAGTCACCTCCCGCTCAAAGGCGGCGTACACCCCGTCACTGTCAAACAGCGGTCCCGCAGCCTCCTTCACCTTCACCCCGGGGATGGCGTAGAGGGGCCGGGTGACGGCGTTGTGCTCATAGCCGGAGATGACCACCGTTCCTCCCGGCCTGACCAGCGAATGGATGGCGATGTTCAGCCCGTGGGTGGCGTTGCAGGTCAGCACCACCCGCTCCGGATCACTGACGCCGAACAGCCGCGCCGCCTGCTCCCGCATCTGGTACATCAGCTTCGCCGCCCCCATACCCGGCGCGTGTCCTCCCCGTCCGGGGCTGGCCAGGTGGGTCATGGCCCAGGCGGAGGCCCGGGGCACCGCCCCGGGCTTTTCCAGCGTGGTGGCCGCGCTGTCAAGGTAAATCATGATTTCACCTCGCTGTACTCCCCATCCGCCGCCTGGAGGAACACCTGCTTGGGGGCCATATTTTCCCGGCGCAGGACCGTCAAAGCGTCGGTGAGCCGCCGCTCCGGGATGCGTACACAGTAGCCGCACCCCTCCTTGGAGATCAGCTTGGGCGAACGCTGGACCCAGCCGGGAATGCCCACCCGCTCCAGCACCTGGGCGGTGCGCTGGGCATAGGTGAGCGAGCGGCAGATGATGAGATAATAGACCATTGGCCCACCATTCCTTTCCCCTGTTTCTCGAGGAGCGTCAAAGCGCTCCTCTCAAGGCCATCATATGCCTTGAAAGGAGCGCTTGTGAACGGTCATATTTCCTCAATGAGGGCCACGGCGTGGGCGGCGATGCCCTCCCCTGTTCCGGTGAAGCCCAGCCCCTCCTCCGTGGTGGCCTTGACGCTGACCCGGCTTGGGTCCAGCCCCATGGCCTGGGCCAGCTTTTCCCGCATCAGCAGAATATGGGGGGCCAGCTTGGGCCGCTGAGCCAGCACGGTGGCGTCCACGTTGCCGATTTTGTACCCGTTCTCGTCCAGCGCCTCCGTGACTCGTTTGAGCAAAGCCAGGCTGTCCACCCCTTCGTAGGCCGGGTCGCTGTCCGGAAACAGCTTCCCGATGTCCCCAAGCGCCGCCGCGCCCAGCAGGGCGTCCATCACGGCGTGGGTCAGCACGTCCGCGTCGGAGTGGCCCAGCAGCCCCTTCTCAAAGGGAATCTCCACCCCGCCCAGAATCAGCCTGCGCCCTTCCACCAGACGGTGTACGTCATAGCCCTGTCCAATTCTCACAGCACCGGCACCTCCTCCGACAGCACCTCGCCGACGAGCAGATCGGTGGGGGTGGTCAGTTTGATATTCCGCTCATCCCCGGCGGTGAGCGCCACCTTCATGCCCAGCCGCTCCACGGCGGCGCAGTCGTCGGTGAGCTCCACCCCGTCGTCCAGAGCCTTTTGCAGCGCCGCCCGGATCAGGTCGCCGTCAAACACCTGAGGGGTCTGAACGGCATACAGGCTGCCGCGGTCCAGGGTTTGCTCCACAACGCCGTTCCGGGCCGATTTGATGGTGTCCTTCACCGGCACGGCGGGAGCGGCCGCCCCATTCACCGCCGCCTGGGCGATGGCGTCCTCAATGACCTGGATGGTGGTGAACGGCCGCGCCCCGTCGTGGATGGCGATGAGCCGGGCCTTATGGTCACACTCCAGTGTGCCCAGCCGGGCCGACTGAGTGCGGTTCTCCCCGCCCCGGATAACCTTTGTCACCTTGCTCAGGCCATAATCCTGACATAAGCGCGCCACCTCCGGCACCAGGTCCGTCCGGGTGACCACCACCATCTCGCCGACACTGGGGGCATGCTGGAAGTTTTTCAGGCAGCGCACAATGACGGGCTCACCGCCCACCTCCGCCAGCGCCTTGTCAAACCCCATCCGGCTGGACGCTCCGGCGGCCACCACAACCACCGAGCAGCTCAAAACGGGCTCCTTTTTCCGTCTGCGAAACAAACTCATATCGTCCTCACCATCTCCATTCCGCTGCGCCCGCCTTCCGGAGGGCATTTGTTTCATTCCGCTGTTCGGCCTCTCCCGCGCGGGACCCCTTCCTATCTCCTTCTGCGCAAAAAGGAGCCTCGCGGCCCCTCTCGCTGAAACGCTATAATGTTCCCCTCTCAGTGGCTGAGCACCATGTCCACGCTGCTCTCCACGGTCTCATAGGGCAGACTCTGGGCCAGCACCAGTTCAGAGATGAGGATCTGCTTGGCTGTGTGGAGCATCTTCCGCTCACCGTTGGACAGGCCCCGCTGGCCCTCCCGCTGGCGCAGGCCCTTCACCACACGGGCCACCTCCAGCAGATCGCCGCTCTTCAGCCGGACCATGTTCTCCCGGTAGCGCCGGTTCCAGTTCTGGGTCATGTCCACCTCGATGTCCTCCATCTCGGACATCAGCTCCTCCGCCTTCGCGCCGGACACCACGGGGCGCATCCCGACCTCCCCGGTGTTATCCGTGGGCACCATGACCACCATGTTCCCCACCGACAGCTTCAGCTGGTAATACTCCTGAACCTGCCCCGCCACCTTGCGCTGCACAATGGAATCGATGACGCCCGCGCCATGCATGGGGTGTACTACCTTATCTCCGATCTGAAACAAACCTCTCACCTCCAAAATATGTATATCTCTCCATAAATATTATACCCGTTTTTCTCCATCAAAGCAACCATTTTCTCTGAAATTTTCCACAAAAAAGCCGTCACTTCCGGAGGTTTCGCGGCAATTTTCTACCAAAGAGCACCATTTTTGACATTTTCTATGCGCTCTCCTCCGGTCCGGGAGCCGCGCCCTGCGCAAAAAAGGCACCGCGGCGGCCCTCAGGCCGCCGCGGTGCTTACCCTCGTCGTTTACTTGTAGAACGCGTGATCCCCAATGGTGGTCACGTAGGTGCGGGTCCTTGCCGCGTAGCTGTTGGTGGCCCTGGCCCCGTTGAAGAACAGGGCGTCGGGGGTGACCTGAGCGCCGTCCAACACCAGCATGGCAGCCACCACCGACTCCTCATTGGGGTCACGGTAGATGGAGCCGCTAGAGGCCGGGGTGAACTGATTCTTCTGGAACAGCACGTCGTAGATGTTGTCCGGGAACCTGGAGTCGTTCACTCGGTTCATCACTACGTTGCCCACGGCGATCTTGCCCTCCAGGGGCTGATTACCGCTCTCAGCGTAGATGATGTGGGACAGCCAGTACAGCACATCCTCATTGTAGATGGTGCCAGCGTCGGCCAGATAGGGCTCCACGCCCTCCTGATGGCTGAGCATCACCAGCTCATTCTCAGCCTCATAGTCCACATCCAGGTTGTAGACCCGGGCCAGCAGGCGCACAGGCACCGCCACGCGGCCATTGAGCTCCATCACCCCGTCGCGGGCATAGAGGTACCGGCCATTGGCCACCACGTAGGAGCCTCCGGCAGCGGCGGTGAGGTTCAGGTCCGCCGTCACCACATTGGCGGCGGCCTCGACGCTCTCGGCGGCTTCTGCCTCAGACCCCTCGATGGGTTCGGCCTCCTCAGCGGGCTCAGCCTCCTTGGAGACCTCGTCCACTGCCACCACCTCAATGACAGTGGTGGCGTTGACGGATACGATCCCGTCCTCCTCCTCCACCATGGCCTCCGCGTCCATCAGGGACACGAAGGAGCCCACGGTGACGTAGCACACCCCGTCCACAATTTCAAATTCTACGGTTTCGGCAGGCTCACCGTCCAGCAGGACGGCCTTGCGCACCTCCTCAATTTCTTCGCTCTTTGCCGCCGTCTCCTCCGGCAGTTCGTCGGGTTCTACGGCCAGCGCAGGCAGGACAAGGCTCACGACAGCGAGGGCAGCCAGCGCAAAACTGGTAGCTCGTGTTTTCATGAAATCTCTCCTTATTACAATTTGTTCTCAAATTGTAACCATATTGTAACTTATTCAAAACCATTTTGCAACCTTTTGGAGGCAGCAAAATAACCGAACCTAGTTCATTTCTAAGCCCGGTTATTATGCAAATTATACAGTTTCGATGGTTTTCAGCAGATTGCAGCCGGAATTTTTTGGATGCTCATCGGTAGAACCAATGACAGCCAATTGTGGTCACGTGGGTCTGGTTCTCCATGATCCAGTGGTTATTAGTGAGATCCGGAGCCAGGAAATACAGGCTGTCCCCCGCCGCCCGGGCGCCGTCCAGCACCAGCCTTGCGGCCAGCACGCTCTCCTCCGTGGGGTCGTCGTAAATCGTACCGTTGGCCACCGGCGCAAACTGTACACCCCACTTCCGGTCGAAGATCACGTCATAGATGGTGTCGGGGAATTCCTCGCTGGCCACCCGGTTGAGCACCACCGTGCCCACCGCCAGCTTGCCCAGCAGCGGCTCCCCACGGCTCTCGGCGGAGATGACCCGGCTCATCCAGTACAGCTCCTCCTCCGTATAGGGCGCGCCGTCGGGCCTGCCGCTGCCTGGGGTGAGCGTTACGCCGGATTCCGCACTCCAGTCCACCTCGCCTCCCAGGGCTTGAGCCAGCACCCGTACAGGCACCATGGTCCTGCCGTTCTCCAGCCGCACCTCATAGGGGATGTACAGCGCCCTGCCGTTCACCGTCAGCCACTGGTCGCCGGGCCGGGCGGACAGAGTCAAGCCGCTTCCCCGCACCCAGGCGGTGCCATTTTCCCAGCTGACGGCCGCATCAGGCGCCAGCACCCCGGCCACCGTGCGCAGGGACACATAGGTGGTACCCCCCTCCACCAGCCGGGCCTGCGCCTGGGTCCACAGGTTCAAGCCGTTGACGTGCAGCGCGTCCGCCGCCGAGGCGGGCAGGACCAGCGCCGCCGTCAGCGCCAGCCCCAAAAGGGTTTGCTTCATTTTCATGTTCTGTCACTCCTTGGGGTTTGTTGTAATTACATTGTAACCGGTTTGTAACCTTTCGGCAAGGCACAATGCTTTCCTCCCCAGGGAGCGCCTTCCAACCGTACAAAAAGCTCCCCCGCCGGCGCGGAGGAGCCTTTAAAAGACAGCTCTATATTTTAATGTATCCGGCCTCACCGGGCAGATTTCAGCGCCTGAGCCAGCTGATCCGGGCAGGAGGTAGGCTTCATGCCGCAGCGGATGCCCTCCATCCGGGCGATGGCGTCCTCCACCCGCATCCCCTTCAGCAGGGACGCAATGCCCTTCAGGTTGCCGCTGCAGCCCCCCATCACCCGGACGGCCTGAATCACGCCGCCCTCCACATCAATCTCCATTCCCCGCGAACACACCCCGCGGGGGATATATTTGATGGTCTCCATATTTCCGTTTCCTCTCCTTATCATAAAATATAAATGCTATTCGTCCTCGGGCGGCCAGTCCTCGCCCCGGCGCATGGCGTCCATCTGGGCGGAGTCCTTGTACTCCAGGCTCCGCTCCCCCGCTAGCCCCTCCACATGGTGGGTCAACTCGTGGCGCAGGGTGGTGCGCAGCTCGTCCTCCCACACCCGCTTCGGCTCGTCAAACAGCAGGGCGGCAAAGGAGCCGTAATAGATGTTGATATACCGTCCCATCTCATCTACGCAGTACTCCCCCATGATGTAAACGTCCTGTCCGGCGTCTGGGTCCGGAAGGGCCTCCTCCAGCAGCAGAATGCCGCCGTTCAAGTCTTGAAACAGCGCCTCGGGAAACGTGCCGCACAACTCGTCCAGGATATCGTTTACTTCGTCAATGGTCAGGGTCACCGCTTGTCACCTTCTTAAACTATAGCACGATCAGCCCGTACAGCCTGGTGAGCCGGTCCAGCTCCTCCCGCTCGATGTCGCCGGTGCCGTCGTAGAACGCCCTCCCCTGGTACACCCGAAGGGCTCCCTCCAGCAACTCGGGCACATCCGACCACAGGCACAGCGCCTCCCGGACCGCGTACTGGTGGGCGGCGAATATCTCCACGTCGTCCTGACTTTGGATGGCGATCTTGACCGCCCCCACCGGGTTGTCCTCGGCGGCGATGATGTCCTCCAGCAGATCGGGACCGCACTCCAGCTCCTCCCCCACGTCAATGGTGCGGCGGATGAAGCAGGGCTCCGTCCCGGTGGCGCAGGGGATGACATCCGGGTCCCGCGCGGCGCGCTCATAGGGGTACGGAACCGGCTTTCCATCCCTGACGCGGAACAGGGGAATCTGGGCGTAGGCGGCCAGCTCGGCCAGCCGCTCCTCCTCCGCCGCCTCCGGGCAGTCGACGCCGAACGCTGCGGCCCCCATCCCCTCGCACACGAACAGGGCGGCCAGCATCCGCACGCGGGCGGGAGACTCCCCGTCCTCGCCGCACGCCCAGCTCACCCAGGGGGCACCGCAGTCCTGCTTTTTCACCGCCAGCAGGGCGGCCCGGCACTCCGCCATGGTGGTCATGCCGGAAATATAAACGGGGCCCCTCTCCGGCTCCAGCCGGACGCGGTAGGCCGCCGCCAGCTCCTCAAAGCCGCACTCCCCTGTCGGGGGCACGTCCAGCCCCAGGGGACCCAACCCCTGCTGAAATATGGGCACAGAAGCGTCCATGATACAGCTTCACAACTCCTTTTTCCATGATAGCCGCCCTATTTCGCAGAACGGTCGCTGATATTATAGCAGACCCGGCCCGGAATAGCAAGAGTCTTGTCCCCGCCGCCTGAGCGAAACCCGGCGTCTTGCAACCAAGCCGCCGGGTCCCCATTATGTCAGGTTTTCCGTTATTTCACGGGACAGCCGGGTTACCAGGTCTGCCAGCGTATTTCGCCCCGGTCGATCTTTTCCAGAATCTCCGCCCATTCCTCAGGCGTGAACCTGCTCTCGTCCTCAGGCCTGACGGCAACCAGCGTGAGCATCCCCGTCATCACTTCAAAGTCCTCAAGCTTTACGTGCTTCGCCTCCTCCAGCTGTATCGCAACAGGGTCGGAGTCAGTTTTCTCTTCCCTGGAGGCAACAAACACTGGGCGTTTCTCGTCCAGGGAGTCCACCGTTCCCTCCAATACTAGCTTATAGTCGTAGAACTTCATTCCAATCTCGCCTACCGCCTCATCCTTCTCCGCGGGGCCGGCGGCGGACGCGGCAAAGGCAGTGGTGGCTCCGGCCACCAGGACAACGGCGAGAACCGCCGCCATAACGGACGCTTTTTTATACTTCATAACTGCTTCAATCCTTTCTTCAATGGCAAGCTTACTGAAATGATTGCAGAGTGAAAAGCCGCCGCGTGTCTCCTCCATATTGATGAGGGTCAGTGCGTAGTGGGCTTTTTCCCTGCCCCCCAGCAGGTCCATGACGCGCTCGTCGCAGGACAGCTCCAAATCCCGGTTGGCAAGAACATACATGGCCCAGACCAGAGGGTTGAACCAGTGGACGCACAGCGCCGCGGCAAAGACCAGCTTGGCCGCCGCGTCAAACCGCCGGACATGCACCAGCTCATGGGTGAGGATACAGGCCAGGGCTTTTTCATCGCCGCGATCCATCTCTTTGGGGAGCAGAATGACGGGCCGGAATATCCCATAGGTCAGCGGCGAGGACACCTGGTCCGACTGCCGGATCTCCAGGGGCCTGCGCAGCTTTTGGGCCGCCAGCCACCTCTCCACGGCGGGCGCGCCGTCAGGAACGGATGTCCTGAAGGTTCGGATGCCGCGCACATATAACACCGCGAAATAGACCGCCATCAGCGCCGTACCGGCCATCCAGACCACAGGCAGGACCACGTGAGGGTCCGGACCCGCCGGGGCTGGGACCGCTGCGGTTGTCAGACGGCTTTCCACCCCCGGCAGGCGGCTCAGCGGCGCGGGTATGCCCAAGGGCAGCGGAATGGAAAACGGCAGCAGCAGACGCAGGGCGGCCATCTCCCACAGCGCCGAGAGGGACGCCTTCGGCAGGCGGTGGAGCGCCAGCGCCCGGACCATCAGGACAAACAGGATGAACGCCCCGCCGGACAGGGTCATCTGCGTCAGCGTCATTTGTCCCCCTCCCGCGCCTCCAGCACCGCCACCATGCGGCGCAGCCGCTCGATCTGCTCCCGCGTCAGCTTCTGATGGCCCAGCAGGGACGCGAACATCAGGTCCGGAGAGTTGTCAAACAGCTTTTGGAGCAGCTCCTCCGTCTCCGCCGCCTGCACCACGCTCTTCTCAATCAGCGCGTGGCACAGGAAATTGGGCTCCCTGCGCTCGACGGCCCCTTTGGCGATGCATTTCTTGATGACGGTATAGGTGGTGTTCATATTCCAGCCGATGGCTTCGTTGAGTATGTTTGAGATTTGTTTTGCCGGCAGATCCCCTTCCTTCCACAAAACATCCATGACTTTCAGCTCTGAATCAAAGAGCTTGACGGCCATACGCTTCACATCCTTTCAAAACTATTGCAATAGTTTACGATATATACACTACCACAATAGTTTAGGCTTGTCAACACTATTTCAGTAGTTTATCGCTTTTTATTGGCCGCCCCATATAGGCGCCGGCAGTCCAAGTCTTGAAAACCGGACTTCGATGTGGTATAATGAAACGCTATGTCAGATTGTGGTGCTATTGAGAAGAATCTACTGAAGCGTTTGCAAAGATTTGGGCAGATAGAGGTGGTTGTGTGTACCTGAAGGCGCTGGAAATACAGGGGTTCAAGTCCTTTCCCGACAAGACGGTGCTGGCTTTCGGCTCGGACATCACGGCGGTGGTGGGCCCCAACGGTTCCGGCAAATCCAATATCTCCGACGCCATCCGCTGGGTGATGGGGGAACAGTCCACCCGCACCCTCCGAGGAGCCAAGATGGAGGACGTGATCTTCAACGGCACGGAAAAGCGCAAGGGCCTGGGCTTCGCCGAGGTCACCCTTGTGCTGGACAACACCGAGCGCATCTTCCAGATGGAGGAGACGGAGGTGGCGGTGACCCGCCGGTATTACCGCTCCGGAGAGAGCGAATACTACATTAACCGCCGGGCCTGCCGCCTGAAGGACATCAACGAGCTGTTCATGGACACGGGCCTGGGCCGGGAAGGCTATTCCATCATCGGCCAGGGGCGCATCGACGAGATTCTGTCCGTCAAGAGCGCCGACCGCCGGGAGGTCTTTGAGGAGGCGGCGGGTATCTCCCGCTTCCGCCACCGCAAGGAGGAGGCCGAGCGCAAGCTGGAGCGCACCGACGAGAATCTGGTGCGCATCAACGACAAGATCGACGAGCTGGAGCTCCAGGTGGAGCCCCTGCGCCTACAGGCGGAAAAGACAAAAAAGTATAACATCCTCCGGGACGAGCTGAAGGGCCTGGAGATCTCCGTCTGGCTGGAGCAGCTGGAGCGCATCCGGGCCAGTAGCGTGAAGCTGCGCGCGGACCTGGACGCCGCCGTCCGTCAGCGGGACGAGGCCAAGGCCGAGGTAGAGCGGCTGTATGCCGAAAGCGAGCAGCTGGCGGGGCAAATGCGGGACAAGGACATCCAGGCGGAGGAGCTGCGGGGAAAGCAGTCCGGCATGGACGAGCAGGTGCACACCTGTGAAAACGGCATCACCCTGCTGAAAAACGACATCAAGAACAACAGCGAGAACGCCCAGCGCATCCGTCAGGAGCTGGAGCAGCAGGAGGGCCGGGCCGGGTCCATCGCCGCCCAGATCGAGGAGCGCCGCGGCCGTCTGGACGAGATCGAGCGGGACATGGCCGCCTGTCAAAAAGAAATCGACGCGCTGGCCAAGAGCACCCAGGAGGTTCTGGGCTCGGCGGGCACCCTGAACGATGAGCTGGAGCGCCTCCAGGAACGGGAGCGGCTGGAGACCGCCTCCGCCGGGGAGGCCAAGGAACTGCTCTCCGCCCTGGCCGCCGCCGCCCAGGAGCTGTACGACCGGGAGGAAAGGCTGAGCCAGGAACTCCAGGAGCAGGAGGACAAGGCGGCCCAGGCGAGAGAAGCGCTGGACGGCACCAGGAAGGAGCTGGACAAGGTCACCGAGGACCGGGACGCGGCCCGAAACGTCATCAGCGGCTACCAAATGCGCCTCCAGTCCCGGCAGCGGAAGCTGGACCAGTCCCAGGAGAAGCACCGCCGCCTGCAAATGGACGAAAACAACCTCAATTCCCGCATCAAAATGCTGGCCGAGATGGAGAAGCTGTACGAGGGCTATTCCAAGGCTGTCAAGCTGGTGATGGGCGAGGCCGAGCGAAACGGCCTGCGGGGCATCCGGGGTCCTGTGGCGGGGCTGATCCATGTGCCCGACCAGTATGCCGTGGCCATTGAGATCGCCCTGGGCGGCGCCATGCAGAATCTGGTGGTGGAGCGGGACGAGGACGGCAAAAACGCCATCAGCTACCTCAAGCGCCGGGACGCAGGCCGCGCCACCTTCCTGCCCATGAACACTGTGCGCCCCGCCGACTTCCGGGACAAGGGCGTGGAACAGGAGGACGGCTTCGTGGGCATGGGCGATGCCATCATCTCCTTTGACCGGCAGTACGCCAACATCTTTTCCAACCTGCTGGGGCGGGTGGTCATCGCCAGGGATATGGATAAGGCCATGGCGATGGCCCGAAAGTTCGGCCACCGCTTCCGCATCGTCACGCTGGACGGCCAGGTGCTTAACGCCGGCGGCTCCATGACCGGCGGCTCGGTATCCCGCTCGGCGGGCATTTTGTCCCGGGCCAACGAGCTGGAACGGCTGAATCAGCAGAAGGACGGTCTGGCCGCCGACCTGAAAACCGCGGCGGACGAGCTGGCAAAGGCCCAGCGGGAGGTTACCGCCGCCCAGTACGAGCTGGACGCCGCCACTGCCCAGCTGCGCGAGGCGGAGGACGCGGTGCTGAAATACTCCGAGCGGGCGGACAGCGCCCAAGTTCAGCTGGCGGACATCGAGCTGCGCCGCCAGACCCTGGCCGGGGAGCGCCGTCAGGTCCGCCGCCGCATGGAGGAGAACACGGAGAACACCGCCCAGGCCAAGGCCCGCATCGAGACGCTGGAGGGCTCCGCCGCCGCCCTGCGCTCGGAGAGCGAGGCCAAGGCCCAGGGCCGCACCGCCCTGCAGGACAAGATGGCCCGGCTCAACGAGGAGGCCGCCCGGCACAGCGCCCATATGGCGGGTCTGGAGGGCGAGCAGTCCGCCCTGCGTCAGAGTATTGAGGAGCTGGAACAGCTGCGGGAGGACCTGTCCGGCGACACCGCCAGCCGCACCGCCATGATCGGCCAGTTCGAGCAGCAGAACGACTACCTCATGCGGCGCATCCAAGAGGAGGAGGAGCGGCTGCAAAAGCTGAAAGCCGCCAGTCAGGAGGGCTCCGCCGCCATCCGGCGTCTGAACGACGAAAAGCTGGCCCTGGAGGGCAGGCGCAACCAGGCCGACCGCCAGGCCAGGGACAAGAACACCGAGCTGATCACCATGGAGCGGGAGGTCTCCTTCCTGGAGCAGAAGGCCGCCGCCACCGCCATTGAGGAGAGCCAGATCCTGGACAAGCTGTGGGAAAATTACGAGCTGTCCCACGAGGCGGCGCGGGCCCAGCGGGTGGAGCTGGAATCCGTCCAGAAGGCCCAGCGGCGCATCGGCGAGCTGAAAAAATCCATCTCCACCCTGGGCAGCATCAACCCGGACGCGGTGGAGGAGTTCTCCCGGGTAAACGAGCGGTACACCTATTTCACCGGCCAGCGGGACGACGTGGCCAAGGCCAAGAAGGAGCTCCAGGACATCATCGCCCAGATCACCAGCGAGATGACCGGCATCTTCAAGGAGCAGTTTTCTCTCATTAACGAGGAGTTCCGCAAGTCGTTCACCGAGCTGTTCGGCGGCGGCAAGGCGGAGCTGCTGCTGGACGACCCGGAGGACGTGCTCAACTGCGGCATTGAGATCAAGGCCCAGCCACCGGGAAAAACCATCCAGCACATGAGCTCCCTGTCCGGCGGGGAACGGGCACTCATCGCCATCGCGCTGTACTTCGCCATATTAAAGGTAAGGCCCACCCCCTTCTGCGTCATGGACGAGATCGAGGCGGCGCTGGACGAGTCCAATGTGGTGCGCTATGCCCGCTACATGCGCCGTATGAGCGACAAGACCCAGTTTATCGTCATCACCCACCGCCGGGGCACCATGGAGGAGGCCGACGTGCTCTACGGCGTCACCATGCAGGAGAAGGGCGTGTCGCGGATGCTGACAATCAACTTAAATGATGTAGAAAAAGAGCTTAATATCAAGTAAAGGGAGTTTATCTATGGGCTTTTTTGACAAGATTAAAAAGATCGGCATTTTTAACGGCTTCTCCCAGCTGGACGACGACTTCTACGAGGAGCTGGAGGAGTCCCTGGTCATGGCCGACCTGGGAGCGGAGACCACCATGGAGGCGGTGGAGGAGCTGCGCAGCCGCTGCAAGGCGGAGAAGATCAAGGACATGGAGGGCGCGCGGCAGTGCATGCGGGATATTCTGGCCGAATACCTGTCCATCGGCGACCTGTCGGTGGACATGAGCCGCACCCCCGCCATCGTGCTGTTCATCGGCGTCAACGGGGTAGGCAAAACCACCTCCATCGGCAAGCTGGCCGCCCGATGGAAGCGGGAGGGCAAAAAGGTGCTGCTGTGCGCCGGGGACACCTTCCGCGCCGCCGCCGCCGAGCAGCTCACCATCTGGTCCGAGCGGGCCGGGGTGGACATCGTCAAGCAGCACGAGGGGGCGGACCCGGCCGCCGTGGTATACGACGCGCTGTCCGCCGCCCGGGCCAGAAAGAGCGACGTGGTGCTGGTGGACACCGCCGGGCGGCTGCAAAACAAGGCGAATCTCATGAACGAGCTGAATAAAATCAGCCGCATCATCGAGCGGGAGTGCCCCGACTCCAGCCGGGAGACTCTGCTGGTGCTGGACGCCACCACCGGGCAGAACGGGCTGATCCAGGCCAAGGAGTTTTCCAAGGCGGCGGGGGTTACGGGCATCGTGCTCACCAAGCTGGACGGCACCGCCAAGGGCGGCATTGTGGTGGCCATCGCCAGGGAGCTGGGCGTGCCGGTGAAGTTCGCGGGCGTGGGCGAGGGCGTGGACGATCTCCAGCCCTTCGACGCCGCCGAGTTCACCCAGGCGCTTTTGTGACAATATTTACACTCTGGCAACGATTTCCGCGCTGAGCTGTTGTATGATAAAAGGAATAGAAATGGAGGCGCGTCAGGATGAAACTGGTGCTGGCCAGTAAGAATGCGAAAAAGCTCAAGGAAATGAACGAAATTTTGTCCGGCATGGGGGTGGAGGTGTGCTCCCAGGCCGACGCTGGCGTGGATGTGAACGTGGAGGAAACCGGAACCACCTTCGAGGAAAACTCTCTGCTGAAGGCACGGGCCGTCATGGGGCGCAGCGGCCTGCCCGCCATCGCCGACGACTCCGGCCTGTGCGTGGACGCGCTGAACGGCGCACCGGGCGTGTACTCCGCCCGGTACGGCGGCGAGGGACTGGACGACGCGGGGCGCTATCGCCTGCTGCTGGCCAATATGCCCAAGGGCCAGGCCCGGACGGCCAGGTTCGTGTCCGTTATCACTTGCTGTTTCCCCAACGGCGATGTGCTCACCGCCCGGGGGGAGTGCCCCGGCACCATCGCCTTCGCCCCCATGGGGGAGGGCGGATTTGGCTATGACCCGGTGTTTTTCCTGCCCAAGCTGAAAAAGACCTTCGCCCAGCTCACCCCGGAGGAAAAGAACGCCATTTCCCACCGGGGCAAGGCCCTGGAGTCGTTCCAGGCCAAGCTGGAGGAATATTTGAAATGAAGAATACCAAAACCTGTCCCAAATGCGGAAGCAGGGATATAGTCGAGGTTCCAGGCGGTGCGTTCAGCCTTTTGGGCCAAGGCGGATTCATGGAAACCGGCGGTTTCGGAACGGCCAGAATAGACCGCTGGATCTGCTGTGCCTGCGGGTACTCGGAAGCGTGGGTCGAACCGGAGAAATTGCAAAAAATACGAGAAAATAGGCTGTAAGCCGTTAAAGGAGCTATTCATGGACTTGACAAGCAAACAGCGGGCTCAGCTTCGAGGGCTGGCCAACGACCTGGACACCATCGTCCACATCGGCAAGGACGGCATCAGCCCCAACCTGACGAAACAGGCTGAGGACGCTTTGGAGGCCCGGGAGCTCATCAAGGGCAAGGTGCTGGAAAACAGCCCATTGTCCCCACGGGAGGGAGCCGAGGATCTGGCCCAGGCCACCCGCAGCCAGGTGGTACAGGTCATCGGCTCCAAGTTTGTGCTGTACCGGGAGACCCACAGCAAGCCCCGCGACAAGAGAATCAAGCTGGTAAAATAGGCATCCCTAAACTTTTTTGAGAGGGTGGTCTGTGTTGAAAATCGGCATTTACGGCGGCAGCTTCAATCCTCCCCATCTGGGACATCTGGCGGCGGCCAGGGCGGCGGCGGCCGCGCTGGAGCTGGACAGGCTGGTGTTCATCCCGGCGGGGGTCCCTCCCCACAAGGACCTAGCCCCCGGCAGTCCCACCCGCGCCCAACGGCTGGAAATGACGCGCATCGCCGCGGACCAGCTGCTCATGCCCACCGTCACCGAGGTGTGGGACACCGAGCTGCACCGGGAGGGCAAGAGCTACACCGCCGACACCTTGGAGGAGGCCGCCCAGCGCTGGCCGGGAGACGAGCTGTGGCTGCTGATGGGAACGGACATGTTCCTCACCCTCCACCACTGGGCGGAGCCGGAAAAGATTCTGTCCCTGGCGGGGGTGTGCGCCTTCGGCCGGACCGAACAGGACAGCGAGGAGGTTTTCGCCCCCCAGCGGGATCATCTCAGCCGGACCTACAACGCAAAGACCGCCACTATCTCTATTCCCGATTTGGTGGACGTGTCCTCCACCCGGCTGCGGGAGCTGCTGCGCCAGGGAAAAGGCCGGGAATTTTTACCGCAAGCGGTGTACGGTTACATTTTACGGGAAAAACTATATGAGACCCACGCCGATTTGAAGCGCCTGAGCATGGAGGACCTGCGGTGCGTGTCCTACTCCATGGTGTACGCCAAGCGGCTGGCCCACATCAAGGGCTGCGAGGAGGAGGCGGCCCGGCTCGCAAACCGCTGGGGCGCCGACGAGACGCGGATGCGTCAGGCCGCCATTCTTCACGACTGCACCAAATATTTCAGCGTTCAGGAGCATTTGGACATCTGTGAAGCATACGGCGTGGAACTGTGCGCCCTGGAACGGGAAACCGACAAGCTCCTCCACGCCAAAAGCGGCGCGGCCCTGGCCAAGCACATATTCGGGATGGACGACGGCATTTACAACGCCATCCTCTACCACACCACCGCCCGGGCCGGCATGAGCCTGGAGGAAAAGCTGCTGTACATCGCCGACTA
The DNA here is from genome assembly GCA_910587395.1 of uncultured Oscillospiraceae bacterium. Taxonomy (GTDB): domain Bacteria; phylum Bacillota; class Clostridia; order Oscillospirales; family Oscillospiraceae; genus Enterenecus. The sequence continues at coordinate 45,116 of CAJULJ010000008.1, forward strand.
TATGGAGCCCTGCCGGGCGTTCCCCGAGGTGGGCGAGCTGCGCCGTCTGGCGTATACTGATTTGGACGCCGCGGTGGGCATGGGAACCTCTCTGTCCATCCAGGAAATGCTCCAGCGGGATAAGGAGCTGCACCACGACACCAAAGAAGCCTTTGAATATTATGGGAAGGAAATCTGAGCATGAGCGACCAGTCCAGAAAAATAAATGACGAAACGCATGGCGGCGAAGGGCCGGGAAAGCGGCTGAAAAAAAAGACAAAGCCTGTCTTGACCCCCGCCCAGGCCCAGAAACGCAAAGAGAGAATCATCATGATCGTGATGATCGTCGCGGCGGTCATCATGGTCACTGCGGCGGCGGTGGTGCTGCTCTACCGCCGCTGGGTGCAAAAGCCGGAGCTGCCCCCAAGCCCCGATCAGTCCACCGCCCCAACGGAGTCCGGCAGCCCCAACGCGGACCCCAGCGCCGAGCCCACGCTGGATTTCGACGCCGTCCAGCCCAAGGTCAGCGGAGCGCGCAAGAGCAAGGACATCTACACCTTCCTGATCTTTGGCTCCGACGTGGCCTCCGGGCTCACCGACACCATTATGGTGGGCACCTATGACATCACCAACCAGCAGGCTACCGTCATGTCCATCCCAAGGGATACCCTGATAAACGTCAGAAGCTCCTACAAAAACATCAATGGCGTATATAACATGAATGGCAAGGGGGAAAAGGGCGTCGCCGCGCTGAAGCAGGAGGTGTCCGAGCTGGTGGGCTTCACCCCCGACTATTACGTCATGATCGACTGGGAACTGGTGGGCGAGATGGTGGAGGCCATCGGCGGCGTATGGTACGACATCCCCTACCATATGGACTATGACGACCCCTATCAGGACCTCCACATCCACTTTGACCCGGGCAACCAATTCCTGAACGGCGAGGATGCCATGAAGGTGGTGCGGTGGCGGGAAAACAATAAGTGGAGCCCCTACTATGGCGAGGGCGGCGGCAGCGATATCAACCGCCTGAGCAATCAGCAGAACTTTTTAAAGGCGGTGCTCAAGCAGACCCTCCAGATCAAGAACGTCACCCGCATCGGCCAGCTGGCCGAGCTGTTCGGCAACCGGGTGGAGAGCGATTTGTCGGTGGAGAACATTTTCTGGTTCGCCCAGGAGGCCATCATCGGCGGGCTCCAGGTGAGCGATGTCAATTTCTGCACCATGCCCCACGTCGGCGTGTACCAGGGCAGATATAAATGGCGGGTGTATCCCAGCCAGAACGAATTGCTGAAACTCATCAACGCGGGACTCAATCCCTTTGTGGAGCAGGTGACCATCCGGCAGCTGGATTTGATCCGGGTGAGCACCGACGGAGACACGCTGTCGTCCAGCACCGGGCGGCTGGCCGACCCCAGCGCGGCGATCCCCCCAGTGCGGGAAACCGACACGCCGGAGGAGAGCGACCCTGTTGAGAGCGGCAAACCCACGGAAAGCGGAGCCCCCCAGGGGAGCGCTCCCGTGTCCAGCGAACCGCCCCCCGCTCAGAGCGGTGAGCCGCCCGTTCAAAGCCAGCCCGCGGCTTCTGATCCGCCCGCGGCGCCCACGGGCGGCGACCCCGCGCTGTCCGGAGGACCCGACAACGGAGACTGGGGAGACACCCCGGATTAACCAACCAGAAAAGGAGAGAGCTTTATGCTGAGCGAAAAGGAAATGATCGCCATCGCCGTCAAGGCCCTGGACGATAAGAAGGGCAAGGATATCAAGGTACTCCACACCACCGACCAGACCACCCTGGCGGACTACTTCATCATCTGCAACGGCGCCTCCAACACCCAGGTGCGGGCCCTGGCCGACGCGGTGGAGGAGGCCATGTCCAAAGCCGGCGAGGAGCCCCACCATATCGAGGGGCACCGGGGCGGCCTTTGGACGCTGATGGACTACTCCAGCGTGGTAGTCCACGTGTTCACCGAGGAGGGCCGGGAGTTCTACGGCCTGGAGCACCTGTGGTCGGACGCCGACCCGGTGGATATCACCGAGTATCTGACGGCGCAAGCCGAGTGAGGGCGTGACGGCGATGGAGAATAACAACAATAAAAAAGTGATGCTCTCCGGCATCCAGCCCAGCGGCGAGCTGCATATCGGCAACTATCTGGGGCCGCTGCGCCATTGGCCGGAGATGATCGACGAGTTCGACTGCTACTTCTTCCTGGCCGACCTGCACACCATCACCGTGCGGCAGGACCCCGCCCAGCTGCGCAAGCGGGTGCTCACCCTCATTGCCCAATACATCGCCTGCGGGCTGGACCCGGAGAAGTGCGTGCTGTTCATCCAGTCCCACGTCCCCGCCCACAGCCAGCTTGCCTGGGTGCTGGACTGCTATGCCATGTTCGGCGAGCTGTCCCGCATGACCCAGTTCAAGGACAAGTCCGCCAAGAACGCGGACAACATCAACGCGGGGCTGTTCACCTACCCGGTGCTGATGGCGGCGGACATCCTGCTCTATCAGCCGGATTTCGTGCCGGTGGGCGAGGACCAGAAGCAGCACGTGGAGATCTGCCGGGACATCGCCAACCGCTTCAACGGCGTATACGGCGACGTGTTCAAGGTGCCCGAGCCCTACATCGCCAAGGTGGGCGCCCGCATCATGAGCCTCAGCGCCCCGGAGAGCAAAATGAGCAAATCCCAGCCCGAGGGCTGTGTGTTCCTCATGGAGAAGCCGGAGGATATCATGCGCAAATTCAAGCGGGCGGTCACCGACAGCGACACCGAGCGGTGCGTGCGCCGCGCCCCGGAAAAGCCCGGCGTGTCCAACCTGATCCAGATCTACGCCGCCGCCACGGGCAAGAGCTACGAGGATATTGAGTCCGAATTCGACGGCATGGGCTACGGCAAGTTCAAGCCCGCCGTGGGCGAGGCCGTGGTGGAGACCCTGCGCCCCATCCAGGAGGAGACCGAGCGGCTGCTGGCCGACAAGGCGTATCTGGAGGGGGTCTACCGGGCCGGGGCGGAGCAGGCGGAATATATCGCCAGCAAGACCCTGCGCAAGGTATACAAAAAGGTGGGCTTCCTGCCCAGGTAAAGAGAAAACGCGCCGCGCGCGGGGAAACGGCCGGCTGATCCAAGCTCAGCGGGCCGAAAAGGAGCGGAATTCACTTGAACGATTTTAGAACTGTCCTGGCGTCCCAGGATATCTGGTACGTATTGCTGGCGCTGCTGCTGGCGGCGCTGGTGTCCTTCGCCTGTACGCCCCTGGTGAAGGTGCTGTCGGTGAAGATGGGGGCGGTGGACGTGCCCAAGGATAACCGCCGGATGCACGACCACCCCATTCCCCGGATGGGTGGGCTGGCCATTTTCTTCGGTTTCCTGTTTGCCATCCTGCTGTTCGTTCCCCTGGACACTCCCAAGAAGGGGATGCTGCTGGGGGCGGTTATCATCGTCATCCTGGGTATCTTCGACGACATCAACGCCCTGTCCGCCAAGCTGAAATTTGTGGTGCAGATCACCGCCGCCCTCATCGCCGTGATGGCGGGCAACCGCATCGACGTGCTGTCCAACCCCAACATCTTCAGCCCCAACCCGGTGTGGGAGCTGGGCTGGCTTGCCTACCCCGTTACGGTGATCTGGATTGTGGCCATCACCAACGCCGTCAACCTGATCGACGGACTGGATGGGCTGGCCTGCGGTGTGTCCACCATCAGCGCGGCCACCATGCTGGTCATCGCGCTGCTGGTCAGCGAGCCGGACGTGGCCGTCATGATGGCGGCGCTGGCGGGGGCGTGCATCGGCTTTCTGCCCTACAACTTCAACCCGGCCAAGATTTTTATGGGGGACACCGGCTCCACGTTCCTGGGCTTTGTGATGGCCACAGTGTCGGTAAATGGGATGTTCAAGCAGTACCCCATCATCTCCTTTGTGGTGCCCTTCCTCATGCTGGGTCTGCCCATCTTCGACGTGTGCTTCGCGGTGGTGCGCCGGGTGTCCCACGGGCAGAACCCCATGGCGCCCGACCGGGGGCATGTCCACCACCGGCTCATCGACATGGGCTTTTCCCAGAAGCAGGCGGTGGGGGTGCTGTACGTCATCTCCGCCATTCTGGGCCTGTCCGCCGTGGTGCTGGCGGCCAGCGGCGCGGTGAAGGCCATGGTGTTCCTGCTGGCCATGGCGGCGGCAACGGTGATCGCCTGGCGGGTATTCCTGTCCAATCCCGGCCACGAGAAACCGGAGGATGAGGCAAACCAGCCCGCCGAGACAGAAAAGGGAGAGGACGAGCATGGATAAGCTGAAGGTCATGACCATTTTCGGCACCCGCCCGGAGGCCATCAAGATGGCTCCTCTGGTAAAGGAGCTGGAGAGTCGCCTGGAATTCGAGAGCTGCTGCTGCGTCACCGCCCAGCACCGGCAGATGCTGGACACGGTGCTGGACATTTTCAAGATCACCCCTGAGTTTGATCTGGACATCATGGAGTCCAGCCAGACCCTGTCCACCATCACCTCCAAGTGTCTTTTGGGGCTGGAGGGGGTGTTCCAGCAGGTGCGGCCCGACCTGGTGCTGGTTCATGGGGACACCTCCACTACCTTCGCCGGGGCGCTGGCGGCCTTTTACCAGCAGATTGCCATCGGCCACGTGGAGGCCGGCCTACGCACGGGAGACAAGTATTCCCCCTTCCCGGAGGAGATGAACCGCTCCATGGTGGGGCGGCTGGCGGACCTGCACTTCTGCCCCACGGAGGCTAACCGCCGCAACTTGGCGGCGGAGGGCATCGCCCGGGGCGTGTTCGTCACCGGAAACACGGTGATCGACGCGCTGGGCACCACGGTGCGCAATGATTTCAAATTTACCACCGAGACCCTGAACCGGCTGGACTACAAAGGCAAAAAGGTGATCGTGGTCACCTGCCACCGCCGGGAAAACTACGGCGAACCCATGGAGCAGATCATGACTGCCCTGCGGCGGCTGGCCCTGGCCTATGAGGACCAGGTGGAGCTGATTTACCCGGTGCACCTGTCCCCGATGGTGCAGAAGGCGGCCCACGGACAGCTGGACGGGCTGGACAACGTCCACCTCATTGAACCGCTGACCGCCGACGAAATGCACAACCTGATGGCCCGCAGCTACATGGTGATGACCGACTCCGGCGGCTTGCAGGAGGAGGCTCCCGCCCTGGGCAAGCCTGTGCTTGTCCTGCGCCGGGAGACGGAGAGGCCCGAGGCCGTGGCGGCGGGAACGGTGCGCATCGCGGGCACCAAGGGGGCGGACATCTTCGCCATGGCGGCGGACCTCATTGACTCGCCCGCGGCCTACGCGGTAATGGCCCACGCCGTCAACCCCTACGGGGACGGCAAAGCCTGCCGCCGTATCGCCGACGGCATTTTGTATCACTTCGGCCGGACCGATCGGCCGCCCGAGCCCTTCAAAAGCTGAACAGGGCCGTATGGCCCCAAGCGGCCTTCCGGCCGCCGCAGCCGGTGGTACGTAAATTCGAAGCGAAGGGTCGAATCGCGCAGGGCGGATTTATTTCACCCGAGCGCTAAAATTATAAAGGGGTCCCGGCAAAGCCGGCGGCTTTGTTGGGGGGAATGGGCGTGGAGGACAAAAAACGCACTGTGATGGCCGTTGTCATCATTGCAGTGGTGCTGGCGGCGGTGCTGTACAGCTTTTGCCTCAACTTGTTCAGCCCCACCCCGCATGTGGTTCTCCCCGATCCCAACGCCTCTCAGAGTGTGGACCCGGTGGGAGCGGAGAGCGGCCAGCCGGTAGGAGTGGTGGTGGAGGTCACCCCCCAAACGGTGCAGAGCCTCATCGCCTCCCTGGAACGGTACGAAAGCTACCGCCGCACAGTGGAGGTGGAGTATTTTGACCAAGGGCAGTCTCTGGGAACCGTTACCGCCCAGGTGTGGGCGGACGGCGGCTGGGTGCGCTCCGACGCCACGCTCAGCTCCGGCGCGGTGGAGCACTCCATTGCGGGAGACGGCATGCTGTGGCTGTGGTACGAAACCGGGACCAAGGTGTACTCCGGCCCGGCGGCGGAAAAGGCCGCCGACCTCAGCCAGCGGCTGCCCACTTACGAGGATGTGCTGGCCCTGGACAAATCGGACCTCACCGCCGCCGGATATGAGGAGCGAAACGGCCAGCCCTGTGTATACGTAGAGGCAAAAACCTCCTCTGCAAACACCGAGCGTTATTGGGTTTCCGTCAGCAGCGGCTTGCTGGTGGCGGCGGAAACAGAGAAAAACGGGCAACTGGTGTACTCCATGAGCGCCCAGGACGTGGTCAGCCCCCTGGACCGGACCGAGGGCATTTTCACCCTTCCCGACGGCGCCTCGCTGCACAAGCCGGGAGAGTAATCACTCCCCCGGCTCCCCCTTTTCCTTCCCATCGTCCAGCCCCAGCAGGAGCAGCAGTCCCAAAGTGATGACCAGCTCCAGATTGTCTCCGTCCTCCAGGTAGAGAAACAGGATGATGAGCACCAACAGGATGTCCCCTGTATCGAAATGCTCCAGGGAGAAGTGCTTCATCACCCCCTCCAGCAGCTGGCCCAGGCCCCGGGTCACCTCCCCCACCAAATCGTTTTTGGAGTGGTTTATCTCCGGGGGCCGGTATTGATGATTTGCCTGGGGGCCGCTGGGCCGGTGCTGGTTGAAATTCTGCCTCTGATTGGGGCCGGGGCGCCGGCCCTGCTGGTTTGGGCCCGGATGGGCCTGGGGCTGGGGCTCCGGGTCCAGGAGGACAAAGCTATCGTCGTCCAGATAGTGGTTATACATGGCCGTCCTCCTTGCGGGCACGGAACAAATCCAGCCCCGAGCGGATCAGCCGGGACAGCTTGGCGATCTGGATCGCCTTGTCCAGCTTGGCGTACCGCTCCTCCCGCACAAAGGGACGCAGGGCAGCGAGCAGGGCCGTCCGCCGGTCGTCGTTGCCGTTGGAAAACTGTCCGATGAGGCTGGCCGCGGCGGACAGCGTCCCCGTGTCCAGGCTGCCCAGGGCGCCCAGCATCCCCCCCAGCCCGCCTGCCGCGGAAAGCGGAGACGGCGTGGGCTGAGGCTGAGACGCATCCCCGGTTTGAGGCGGCGCGTCCTGGGCGGACGCCCGGTCCGCCTCCTGGCTCTGCTCCTGGGACTGGCCTTGGGCCTGATTCTGATCCTGACCACTGCCTCCCGCCCCGCCCAGGTTCAGGGACTGGGCCAGGGACATGATCTGCGACATGGCCTGGGGATTGCCCAGGATGTTTTCCAGTTTTTCTTCCAGCTCGCTCATGGGCTCCCCCCTTCCGGCACGGTGTGGTCCGGTTTACTTAAAGTTATCCTTCATTTTCTGGATGAGTTTGGCCCCCTCCGGGTCGTGCATCAGCCGGCGGATGGCGTCGGCCAGCTGGGCGGTATCTCCCTTTGCGGCCCGCTGCGCCGCCGACTCCAAATCCCCGGTACTCTGGCTGAGCATGGAGAATATTTTCTGGGTCTCCGGCGCGTCCCGCAGCTTTTCCAGCTTAGACGGGTCCTTCATCAGGCCGGCGGCCTCTTTTCCCTTCAGCAGCTCGTCAAAATTCGGCATAGGTAATCCCTCCGTTCACTTTCAGTATATGTTCGGAAGGAGGAATGGTGAACAATATGAAGATTTTAGTGTTCTCAGATTCTCACGGCCGTCTGGGTCCCATGGTGGACGCCATCGAGCAGGAGCGGCCCCAGCGGGTATTCTTCCTGGGCGACAACTATCGGGACGGTCAGGCCCTGATGGATGCCTACCCCGGCCTGCCCATGGAGCTGGTGCGGGGCAACTGCGACTGGGACAAGGCCCCGGACGAGCTGATCGTGGAAGCGGGCGGCGTAAAGTTCCTGCTGGCCCACGGCCACCGCTACGGCGTGAAGAGCGGTACGGACCAGCTGGCCCGGTCGGCAAAAGACAAGGGCGTGGACGTGGCCTGCTTCGGCCACACTCACGACGCGCTGAACATGCCCGATGGAGGCGTGTGGCTGTTCAATCCCGGCACCGCCGGAGGCATCCACAACCGGGTGGGCTACGGGATGATCGTGGTCTCCAATGGAACATTCAAGGCAGCGTTAAAATGAAAAAATTCCCGGCGCGGACGCGCCGGGAATTTCTGCGTTAATGGGGTATCCTTTTGTCAGGCGCGGCTGTGTCTGGTCTGGGCATCCTCATTGCGGAACAGCAGCGTCAGGCACCACAGCGCCGCCAGACCCACAATGGTGTAGATGATCCGGGCCAGCCAGGTGCCGGAGCCGCCGGAGATGAAGGCCACCAGGTCGAAATTGAACAGCCCGATGCACCCCCAGTTCAGCCCGCCGATGATGGACAGTGCCAGAGCGATTTTATCCAGGAACACGGTACAAACCTCCTTTGACCGGGGGAGCGGTTTTTGCGCATCCCTCGTTTTTATGGTCGCAGGAGTAGTTTATGCCCCACAGAATTCGCTATGCTGGAAATTTTTTCGACAATTTGACGACGCTCACTCCACTGTAACGGAACGACTGGTGGGGATCACACACACATAGCTCTTTCCCCGGCCCAGGGCAAGGGCGGCGCCGTCCTCCCGGAAATAGCGGAATTGCTCGTTGGCGGAGCCCTTCTCCCATTTGATGGGAATCATCTTGCCGCCGCAGGCGAACCAGCCGCTGCCGGACTCCAGGCCCACCTTCACCCGGCCCTCGTCGTCCAGCACCACATAGGTGGTCTGAAGCACAATGAGATTGGTGACCGCCACCTGGCTGCCGTCGTTGCCATCTATGTAGGGTTCGCCGTACTCCTCCGCCAGATAGAGCCTTCGGGACTCATCATAGCGGAACACACCGGTTTTGTAGGTGGAAAAGGGCACGGTGACGGTGACGGCGGCGCTACCCCCCGCCGGAGTGCCGTCATCGGCAAAGCTCATCACATAGGAATAGCCGCCGCTGTGCTCCTCCAACTCCCGCTGGGCCAGCATATCGGCGATGGCCTCGCCGGAGGTCAGCAGGGAGTGTTCAAAATCGTAGTGGTGACCGGCGATACGGTCCCGGTCCCGCCAGAACATTCCGGCGTCCCGGCTGGAATAATAACCGTTGACCCCATCCACCGTGAACAGGCCCTTGCTGTTCTTGGTGTTGTAGAACTCCGGGCTGCCTCCGGCGTGGATGAACACCGCCTCATGCCCCTGGGCGATCTCCCAATAATACTGCCGGGCGGAGCGAACCGAGCCGATCAGCCCCAGCTGAGACGGGTCCTGGTACACCGCCATCATCCGGGTGATACCGCCCTCCGCCACCAGCTCATAGATGATGTCCGCCTGACCGTTGCCCTGCTGGGGCAGAGCGGTTTTCAGGTTGTTGAGCATGACGGCCGCCGGCCTTTTGCCGGACAGGTCCTCCTCACAGGGCAGGCCGGTGAGGGGATGGTAGAAAGCGGGGACGGGACTGGGGGTCGGGAGGGGCTCCCGGCTCTCCGGCGCGGCGGAAACGGGGAGCGATTCTGTGGAGTCCGGAGACGGCTCCGGCTCTTCCATCCGGCAGGCCGTCAGCGGCAGGAACAGCAGGACGCAAAGTAGACAGATGACACGCTTCATTTCATTCGGTCCCTCCTCAGAATACGCCCGTAGCGGCGGGCAGGCATGGACATATTATAGCAGTCCTGTCGAAGTTTGTAAATGGGGAATTTATTGTGGTAGACCAAAAAGCGAACCGGGCTCTCCGGCCCGGTCCGCCCTGGTTGTCACTGTGCGCCGTTGAACTCGTCGTAGAAACGGTTGTGGATGACCTGCACCGCCCGGTCCGCGTCACTGATGTGGACCAGAACCGACACCTTGATCTCACTGGTGGAGATCATGTTGATATTGATGCCTGCGCTGAACAGCGCCTCAAACATGGCGGCGGCCACACCGGGGTTATTCACCATGCCCGCGCCCACAATGGACACCTTGGCGATGTTGTCCGACACGTCAATGTGGTCAAACCGGATGCTGTCCCGGTTCTCCTCCAGCAGCCGCTGGGCCAGCTCCATGTCGCCCTTGGCCACGGTAAAGCTGATGTCCTTGGTCTCGCTGCGTCCGATGGACTGGAGAATAATGTCCACGTTCACGTTGTTCTTGGCCAGCAGAGAGAAGATTTTATAGGCGATGCCCGGAGTGTCCTCCAGGCCCACCAGGGCCAGACGGGCGATGTTCTTATCCTTGGCGACGCCGCTGATGTGGGATTTTTCCATAGTCTTGACGACCTCCTTAACTTTCGTACCCGGCTTGCCGGAAAAGCTGGAGAGCACCTCCAGATTCACGCTGTACCGCTTGGCCATCTCCACCGAGCGGTTGTGGAGCACCTGGGCCCCCAGCGTTGCCAGCTCCAGCATCTCATCATAGGTGATCTCTTCCAGCTTGTGGGCGGTGGGCACCATGCGGGGATCGGCGGTGTACACGCCGTCCACATCGGTGAAGATCTGGCACAGGTCGGCCCCCAGCGCCGCGGCGATGGCCACCGCAGAGGTATCCGACCCTCCCCGGCCCAGTGTGGTGATGTCGTCATACTTGTTCAGCCCCTGGAAGCCGGTGACGATGACGATGCGCCGCTTGTCCAGCTCCGCCCGGATGCGCTCGCCCTGCACCCGCTTGATGCGGGCGTTGCCGTAGCCGGAATTGGTGCGGAAGCCCGCCTGCCAGCCCGTCAGGGACACCACCGGGAAGCCCATGCCCTCAATGGCCATGGCGCACAGGGAGCAGGAGATCTGCTCGCCGGTGGACAGCAGCATGTCCATCTCCCGCTTGGAGGCGGAGGGGTTGATCTCCGCCGCCTTCTCGATGAGGTCGTCGGTGGTGTCGCCCTGGGCGGACAGCACCGCCACCACGCTGTTGCCCTTTTGATAAGTATCGGTGATGATGCGGGCCACATTGCGGATCCTGTCCGCGTCCGCCACGGAGGACCCGCCGAATTTCTGTACGATCAATGCCATAGTTTGTTCATCCTCTCATGGAATTTCCATGCCGTTTGGGTCGCGCCGGGCACAAGGCCCGACGCTCTATTTTATGCCGGGGCCCGAAATCAGTCCAGCACCCGCAGCGCGTTGGACACATCCAGCCCCGCCAGCTTCTCCATCAGCTCCGCCTGGGTCAGCTCGCCCTCAGTGATGCAGGCGGATTCAGCCCCGCCGCTCTCCCTCCGGGCCAGCAGCTTACAGCCCGGCAGGGCCGTGCGCAGCGCGTCGGCGGACCCGGATGCCCGGACGTACCAGCGGCTTTTCAGCTCCCCGGTGCCGCAGGCGGCGTCCTCGCCGCCGGGCTCCCAGCTCAGGGCCTTGCGGTGGCCCATGTTCCTCGCCACGTCGATGACGTCCGCCACCACGGCAGAGGCGGTGGGCAGCTTGCCCGCGCCCCGTCCATAGAACATCACGTCGCCGATGGCGTCGCCTCGGACGGAGATGGCGTTGAATACGTCCTCCACCCCGGCCAGCGGGTCGGACTGGTCCACCAGATGGGGGGCCACATAGGCGCACGCTCTGCCGTCCTTACCGTGGATGGCCCTGCCCAGCAGCTTGATCTTCTTCCCCGCGCTCTCGGCATAATCCACATCCGCCAGGGTCACCCCGGTGATGCCCTGGGTGGGCACCTGATCGGGGCTGATGTGGCGCCCGAAGGCGATGTCCGCCAAAATGCAGATCTTCCGGCAGGCGTCATGACCCTCCACATCGGCGGAAGGGTCACGCTCCGCATAGCCGTTGTCCTGGGCCTCCTTGAGGGCCGCGTCAAAGGTGAGTCCCGCCCGGATCATCCGGGTCAGGATATAGTTGGTGGTGCCGTTGAGGATTCCGTAAATCTCCAGAATTTCATTGGCCGCCAGACACTGGGACAGGGGCCGGATAATGGGGATGCCTCCGCCCACGCTGGCCTCGAAGAGGTAGCACACGCCCTTCTCGCGGGCGAGCTGGGTCAGCTCATAGCCGCAGGTGGCCACCAGCTCCTTATTGGAGGTGACCACGCTCTTGCCCGCCTCCAGCGCCCGCCGGGTGAAGTCCTGAGCAATGGTGGCCCCTCCGATGGTTTCCACCACAATGTCCACCTCGGGGTCGTTCTCAATCACCGAAAAATCCTTCACAAAACGGTCCGCGAAGGGGCTGTCGGGGAAATCCCGCACATCCAGGATATACTTCAGCCGGATCAGCCCGCCCACCTTGCGCTCGATGCTGCCCTCGTGCCCGGTGAGCACCTCGGCCACGCCGGAACCCACGGTGCCGAAGCCCAATATTGCCACATTTACCATGACGCAGTCATTCCTTCCTTCGGGCCACACCCGCATTGTGGTCATTTCGGCCCTTTAGCTGAGAAAAAGTCGCTAATTCAGAACTTCTTAGACTATATCACATCTTTGGACAGATGGCAATCGCCATCCTCCCTGCTTTTTCACCAAACCTTTTTCGCCCCGCACCCGTTTCTTTAGCGGAATGAAGCAATTAATCTGCATCAAACACAAAAAACCGCCCGGCAGCTGTGCCGCCGGGCGGTTGAAGCGCTCCCTCACCGACCTTGCCGGGTCTGTCTATGGGATCGGGTTCCCCCACTCGTCCACCGGAACATAGGGCACGTCGGTGGGCGGCGTGGGCAGATCAAAGCTGGGTTCGGGCGGCTCGATGCTGGGCAAGGGCTCCACGCTGGGCTGAACAATGGGCGACTCCGTCACATTGGGGTCCTCGCTGTTGAAGGGCCAGTCCGACGGCCCGGGAGGCTCCATGGATTCATCCGGCGGCGGCGAGGGCTCCCAGCCCTCCGTGTGCACATAGCAGTACCGGCTCTCCTCCGGGATGGAGTCATACCAGCTCAGCAGGCCGTCCGCGTCCCCGATCCGCAGTCCGGGCCGGGCCAGCTCACGCTGGTGGTTTACCATATAGACGGTTCTGACGCTCTCCTCCGGGCAGAGGTCTCCGGCCAGATGATAGCGTCCGGTGGCCTCCCCGTTGGCATTCAGAATGGGGCTGTCCATACAGATCCGCACCGGCACGTGGCAGGAGCAGTTTTCAACCGGGGCATCGTCAGCAAACAACCGGAAGGTCCGCACCCGGCTGCCCCGGATGTCGTTGGAGCAGGCGTCCGTGGCCCGCTTGCCGCAGTCCAGGCAGATGGAATAGGAATTCAGCGTGTCCGGCACCGTGAAGGGCACGTTCTCCTTCCCCTCGTGGAGGATAGCCATCACCTTCTGCCACAGGGGAACCGTCGGGTTGCGGTGGTTGTTGTTGACCACCTCGCTGTTGGGATAGCCCGCCCACACCGCGGCGGTATAATAGTTGGTGTAACCGCAGAACCAATAGTCGAATACGTTGTTGGTGGTGCCCGTCTTGCCCGCCACGGTCTGGCCGGAAATGCGGGCTCCGCTGCCGGTGCCCGAGGTCACCACGTTGGTGAGCATAGAGTTGATATAATAGGCGGTCTTGGCGCTGACCGGCCAGGTGGGCTCGGGCTTGTTGTCCACCAGCACGGTTTCCTTGTCGGGGCCCTTGATCTCCAGCACGGTGGTGGCCTTGGTGAACTCGCCGTTGCGCGGGAAGGTGGCGTAGGCCGCCGCCATCTCAAAGGTGGACACACCCCAGGTCAGACCGCCCATGGACAGCGGGCTGCGGTCGATGTCCGACTTGACCTCACCCCGGCTGTTCACATAATAGGGCTCCATGGAGGTAAAGCCGAATTTGTTTTCCATGAAGTCGTAGGACGCCTGCGGGGTGACCATCTCCACCACCCGCAGGGCCACGGTGTTCAGCGACACGGTCACCGCGTCCAGCACCGTGGTCAATCCGCCGTAATTGGCCGAGACGTTGAGGGGCCACACCTGGCCGTTGAGCAGATAGGGATTGTCGTCGATCACGGAGGCGGGGGTGATGAGCCCCATCTCAATGGCCGGGCCGTAGACGGACAGGGGCTTGATGGACGACCCGGGCTGGCGCACGGTGGTCACCGGCCAGATGGAGCCCCGGTCCAGCGTCTTTTCCGCCGTGCTGCCCAGGGCCACCACATAGCCGGTGGAATTGTCCACCACCGAGATGGAGGACATGAGCCGTTGGCCCGTTCTGGATGACACCTGGTCCAGATTGGAACGGTCGTTGAACACCGTGTCCACCGCCGCCTGGACCTCCGGGTCGTAGGCACAGATGATGGACAGGCCGCCGCTCAGCACCATCGTCTCGCAGTAGTCCGTGCTCCGGCCGGTTTCCTCCTGGAGCACCTTGATGGACTCACTGATGACCTGCTCCACATACCAGGAGTACTGGACGGTGGACGTCTGCTCCGGCTCCTGCTGGTCCGGATCATCCGAGACGTTCTGCTTATCCCACCGGAACACCAGCGTTTCGGCAATAGCCGCGTCCCGCTGCGCCTCGGTGATATACGGCTTCTCCCTGGCCTCGTCCTCCTTGGCCATCTCCGCCAGAATCAGCTCCTGCCGGGCCTTGTTGTACTCCCGGTTGGTCCACACTACGCCGTCGTCAAAGGAGTGCCCTCCGCAGGTCTCGCACTCGTCCGGCTTCTCGTTCAGGTAGTAATCCCCGCAGTTCTTGCAGGTATAGCGCACCACATCTACCACACCCTTGGGCGCGTAAAGGGACGGGTTGTTGGTGATGCCCGCCAGGCTGGCACACTCGGCCAGGTCCAGCTCCCACACGTCCTTGCCAAAGTAATACCGAGATGCGGCCTGAACGCCCCGGCAGCCGTTGCCCATCCAGATCACGTTGAGGTAACCGGTAAGGATATCCTCCTTGCTGTAGTTGTTCTCCAGCTCCAGGGCCGTAAAAATCTCCAAAATCTTCCGGTTCACAGTCACATCGTTGCGGTCGGTGGTGTTTTTGACGAGCTGCTGGGTGATGGTGGAGCCGCCCCTGATGTTGCCGCCCGTGAACAGCTTTGACAGGCCTGCGGCGGTACCCCTCCAGTCCACACCCTTATGGTTCCAGAAGCGCTTGTCCTCAATGGCCACAAAGGCGTTAATCAGGTCCTGGGGAATCTGGTCATACTCAATGAGCACCCGGCTTTCCGTACCCACCAGGGTCTGGAGCTCCACCAGCTCGCCGGTGTTTTTATCCGTGTAGTAGATCACCGAGTTCTCGTTCATCATATAGGCGGACAGGTCCAGATAGGTGTTGGGCATCACCGCCGTCTTGACATAGACCACGGCGAAGCAGGCCATGAAGCAGCCGGTGATAACGCCAATCAGCAGCAGCGTGCCGATCACCTGGAAAATGCGGACAATAACGGTCAGCCAAATGGGACGGCGCCGGCGTTTGCGCGCTTTGGCCTGCGGCGCCTGACGCTGCGCACCAGACTGGGCCTGGCGCGCAGCGTCAGGCCGGTCTTGAGGCGTCCGGCGTTCCGGGGCGCGGTTTTGGTTGGTGTCTGGCATTTGAGATCCCTCCGATGTATTCAAGCCATCCCCCGCGGGGATGTCCGGGTCCCTCTCTCTACGACGCCGCACCTGAGCGGCAATCATTGGTATTATAGCACGTCCGGCCTGGTTTGTCCACCCTGTGCAAAACGACGGGATTTGACCGGCACCGCCAATTGTTTTTCCGTGAAATTTCATGTTCCCTCTTGCAATTTTCTCTCACAGCCGTTACAATAGTGGCACAGGCGGCGAAGCACAGCCGCCAAAAGGAGGATCAACGCCATGAGCGAGGAGTACGGCCCGGATTTCGTGTCGATCACCGACGACGAGGGCAATGAATTTGAATTGGAGCATCTGGGCACCCTTGAATATAACGGCCAGGAGTATATGGCCTTCGTCCCCGCGGACATGGACGAGGACGACGAGGACTTCGGCCTGATCCTGCTGAAGGTGATTGAGCAGGACGGCGAATCCCTGCTGGCGGACATCGACGACGAGCAGGAATTAAACGCCGTCTATGAGAAGTTCATGGAAGAGCTCTTCGAGGACGACGAAGAGGAATAGCCACAAAGACGCAGCGTTGAAAATAGAATACCCCTGCTGGGTTCTAACTACGTGACCTTGCCCTGTTAAAACCCACATTTTTAAAACGGGACGCCCTCCTCGCGCGGTGGTTCGCAGACCTCCCGGCCCTCTTCGGAGGCACCTGGACGTTGGGAGCGGTAAAGCCAAGCGGAGGCGACCCACCTGCATTCTTGTGCAGGTTTTTAATGGGGCGGCACGGCCACAGCGGGGGTTCTATAAAAAAACCAGGCGGGAGGGCCTCGGCCCTTCCGCTTTTTGCTTTCCCATTTGTGAATTTTCATCTGAGCGTGAATTTAGCCTTGCAACAGCCGTTTTCCCATGCTATAATGTTGGGCAGCGCTCTTCGGAGGGGCGCTTTTTGCCAAAATGAGCCCCTCCGCCGGAGCCGCCGTCACTACACGAATACTGAGAGGATTGATCATACCATGAGCGCATCCAGAGAGAAAAAGCAGCGCCAAAGCGTCGGCCCCGACCAAAAGGCCCTCAAGGCCCAGCAGGAGCAGGCCGCCCGCAGGCGCACGACTATCATCTACTCCGTGATTGCCGCCGTGATCGCCGTGCTGGTGATCGCGTTGCTGGTGTGGCGCTCCGGCTTTTTCCAGGCCAGGGCCGCCGCCGTCACGGTGGGAGACGAAACCCTGACCACCGCCGAGCTGAGCTTCTACTACTACGACGCCCGCCGGTACACGGTTCAGCTGGCCGCCTACAACATGACCACCTTCGACACCACCAAGGCCGACGACAAGCAGTTTTACAGCGAGGCGGACGGCCAGACCTACCGGGACTACTTTATGGAAACCGCCCTGACCAACGCCCGGTATCACAAGGCCCTGGCCGAGGAGGCCGTTAAGCTGGGCCACAGCAAGGATGAGGTCAAGGAGACCGTGGACGCCTATATCGCCAGCCTCAAGTCCGAAGCCCGTCAGGGCGGCTACACCTACTCCGCCTACCTGCGGGCCCTGTACGGCCCCTATATGAATTCCAGCATTCTGGAGAAGCTGTACACCCGCTATCAGATGGCGGGTCTGGCGGCTGGCGACAAGGACGCCGAGCTGTTCGACGGCTACACCCAGGCCGACCTGGAAGCCTATTATGAGGAACACAAGGACAGCCTGGATACCGTGGAGTATTCCTCCCTCTATTTCGCCATCCCCACCGTGAACGAAAAGGACGCGGACGGCAACGATCTGAGCGAGGATGAGCTCAACAAACTGAAGGAGGAGGCCAAGGCCTCCGCCAAGGAGAAGGCCGAGGAGGCCCTGGAGGCCGTCGAGGGCGGCGCCACCTTCCAGTCTCAGATCGACAAGTACGAGCTGACCGGCACCACCAACGCCGACCACAATAAGGTTGTGGGCACCGGCAGCGTCAACACCACCTTCAGTGAGCAGCTGTTCGCCCTGGACGAGGATGAGTGCGAGCTGGTGGAGACGGACAACGGCTATTACGTCATCTCCTTCCACGGCCGCTATCTCAACGACGAGCCCACCCGCGACGTGCTCCACATCGCCATCCTGGCCGACACCACCACCGACGACGAGGGCAACGTGGCCGCCCCCACCGATGACGCCTGGGCCGCCGCCAAGGAGAAAATGGACGCCATCGAGGCGGAGTGGAAGGCCGGTGAGCAGAGCCAGGACGCCTTCACCGCCCTGGCTGAGAAGTATAACACGGAAGATGTCGGTGACGCCCTGGTGAGCCGCATTGCCAGCACCAACACCACTCTGGTCCCCGAGTTCAAGGATTGGGTTTTCCAGGATCATCAGCCCGGCGACTCCGGCGTCATCCAGCACAGCGCCGCGGACTCTGATCGAAACAAATACTGGGCCTACCACCTGATGTTCTATGTGGGCGAAAACGAGCCCGTGTGGATGAGCAACGTCCGCAGCACCAAGGCCGAAGAGGACCGCCAGGCCTGGATGGACGAGCTGTCCGCCAACTATCCCGCCACCCTCACCGGCGGAGCCAACTATCTCGGCAAATAGCCAAAATAAAGGGGCCGGACATATCGTCCGGTCCCTTTTTCATAGGAGTGTGTTCTCATGGACGAGCAATTCATCCGCACCCAAATGCTGCTGGGCGCTCCCGCCATGGAGCGGCTGCAAAAAAGCCATGTGGCCGTGCTGGGTCTGGGAGGCGTGGGCGGCTGGTGCGCCGAGGCACTGTGCCGCTCCGGCGTGGGGGAGCTGACCCTGGCGGATCAGGACACCGTGTCGGTGAGCAACCTGAACCGGCAGTGCGGGGCCCTCTGGTCCACCGTGGGCATGGAAAAGGCGCGGGCCACCGCCCTGCGCCTGTCCGATATCGCGCCAAATTGTATCCTCCATCCCCTGGCTCTCCGGTATGAGGCTGGCCGGCGGGAGGAATTTTTCGCTGCAAAATACGACTACATCGTGGACGCCATCGATCTGGTGAGCTGCAAGCTGGACCTGATCGAGACCGCCCACCGGCGCGCCATCCCCATTATCTCCGCCCTGGGCACCGGCAACAAGCGGGACGCCCAGCAACTCCGCATCACCGATATCTCCCGGACCGAGGGCTGCCCCCTGGCCCGAGTGGTGCGCAAGGAGCTGCGGAAACGGGGCATCCTCCACCACAAGGTGGTGTTCTCCCCCGAACTAGCCTATAACGCCGAGGAGGGGGCCGAGGCCCCGCCTCCGGGGCGGCGGTCCATCCCCGCCAGCGCCATGTGGGTGCCCGCCGCGGCGGGGCTGCTGCTGGCCCAGGCCGTTATTCTGGAGCTTGCGGGCGAACCCGGATACGCTCCCACGCCTTCCTGACCACCCACGCCCCCAAAAAGCCGCACAGGGAGCCGATGGCCGCCCCCGCCAGCACGTCGCTGGGGAAGTGGACCCCCACGTACAGCCGGGACAGGCCCATGACCACCGACATGCACACCGCCGCAACCTTCATCCACCCTTTGGGCGCAGACATGCACACCGCCAGGGCAAAGGCGAAGGCGGCGTTGGTGTGGCCGGACGGGAAGGAATTGGGGTCGTGTTCCGGCACCAAGTTAACGAAGTTTTCGATGACCAGCCAGGGCCGGTCTCTCGCCACCAGAGGCTTGATGGTGAAATTCACCACAATCAGCCCAATGAGCATGGCGCACAGCGCCGAAACCCCCGCCCTCCGTGTGGGCTTGAAGAACAGCAGCAGCACCCCCAGCGCGATGAACAGCATCCCCGTGTTGCCCAGCTGGGTGTACAGCTTCATGAACGGGTCCAGCAGGGCGCAGCGTATGTTTTCCGCGATCCACACCAGGGCCTGTTCGTCAAATTGTTGAATGAAATCCGGCACGCTCTCCGCTCTCCTTTCTGTTTCATTGATTGATGGCCGCTGTAAAGAGTACCAGCCACACCAGCGAAAATACGATAAAGGTTATTCCGAACTTTTTATGAAAATGCTTGTCCCGTTTTGCCATCGGGTGGTTTGGGTCCAGCTTGGTGAAAACATCTACCTTGATAAAAAGAACGCCCAGCCCGCAGAAGATGGCGGCCGTTGCGACAGCAAGCAGGGAAATGATCAATTTGAATTCTCCGAATTCTGCTTTCATCTGCGCTTTTCCTCCCATTTGTCCCTTCCAAATCTTGACCGGGGAAGCAAGCCTGTGTATAATGAACAAGGTTCTTTTTATCTCTGTGTTTTCTCATTTTACCCCATTGCCTGCCCTATGGCAAGTTTTTTATGCGAGGTCTATATGAAAGTTATCCATCTCATCAGCGGCGGAGACACCGGGGGGGCAAAAACCCACGTCCACTCCCTGCTCCAGGGACTGAATCAACACATCCAGGCCGACATGGTATGCTTCACCGACGGCCCCTTCACCGAGGAGGCCCGTGCCCTGGGCATCCACGTGGAAGTCATGGCCGGACGCAACCCTCTGGCCGCCTTGAAGCCCCTGCGGGAGAAAATCTTCAAAGAGGGCTACGACATCATCCACTGCCACGGCGCCCGTGGCAACCTGATGGGAGCGCTGCTGCGCCGCTCCACCGGCCTGCCCGTGGTCACCACCGTCCACTCCGACCCCAGGCTGGACTACATGGGCCGCCCCCTGTCCGCGCTGACCTACGGCAATCTCAACGCCTGGGCCCTACGGCGCATCCCCTACCGCATCGGCGTGTCCGACGCCATGGGCGATCTGCTCATCAGCCGGGGCTTCGACCCCCAGCAGATGTTCGCCATCTACAACGGCATCGACTTCACTCCCCACACCCCCGCCCTCAGCCGCCGGGAATTTCTGGACAGCCTGGGCCTGGACTGGCCGGACAACGTGGTCATCGCGGGCATCGCCGCCCGGCTCAACCCGGTGAAGGACATGGGCACCCTGCTGCGGGGCTTCGCCGCCGCCCACGCCCAGCAGCCCCAGCTGCGTCTCATCATCGCCGGGGAGGGCCAGGATGAGGCCATGCTGAAAGAGCTGGCCAACCAGCTGGGCGTGACCAATGAGGTGTGCTTTGCCGGGTGGCTGTCCGACACCGACAGCTTTTACAACGCCTTGGACATCAACACCCTCACCTCCCTGTCCGAGACCTTTCCCTACGCCCTCACCGAGGGGGCCCGGTTCGCCCTGCCCACCGTGGCCAGCCAGGTGGGCGGCGTGCCCTTCCTCATCCAAAGCCACGTCACCGGGCTGCTGTTCCAGCCCCGGGACCACGAGGCCCTGGGACGCCACCTGGCCGCCCTGGCCGCAGCCCCGGACCTGCGCCGCCGCCTGGGCCAGCAGCTCCTGGAGAAGGGCCGGACCGAATTCTCCATCGAAAGCACCATCTACCGCCAGTTGGCCATCTACAACGCCATCCTCCGCCGCCAGAAGCGGAAGACCGAACGCAAGCGGGACGGCGTGGTGATCTGCGGGGCCTACGGCCGGGGCAACGCCGGGGACGAGGCCATCTTGCAGGCCCTGGTCACCGAGATGCGGACCATCGAACCCGACCTGCCCATCTGGATCATGACCCGCAAGCCCAAGGCCACCCGGCTGCGCCATCGGGTGGGGGCCGTTTATACCTTCAACGTCCCCGCTTTCTGCCGCAAAATGGCGAAAAGTACCCTTTATATCAACGGCGGCGGCTCCCTGGTGCAGGATGTCACCAGCCACCGTTCGCTGTGGTTCTATCTGTTCACCCTGTCCGCCGCCAAACGGCTGGGATGCAGCGTGATGATGTACGGCTGCGGCATCGGCCCCATCCGCGCCACCCGCAACCGCCGGAAAACGGGCAGAGTCATCGACCGTTGTGTGGACATCATCACCACCCGGGACAGCGCCTCCATCCAGGAGCTCCAGGCACTCGGGGTGAGCCGCCCCCAGGTGGTGCTGGCTGCGGACCCCGCCGTCACCCTCCCCGCCGCCCCCCCCCAGGCGGCGGACGCCCTGCTGGAAGAGATCGGCCTCCATCCCCGGAAAGGCCAGCGTTACCTGGGCGTCACCGTCCGGCCCTGGCCGGGGTTTGACGAGAAGGCTCCCGCCTTCGCCGCCGCCGTGGATTACGCCTACCAGCGCTACGACCTGATCCCCGTGTTCATCCCCATTGAGGGGAAGCCGGACGCCGCCGCCGCCCAGAAGGTGGCCGCCCAGCTTCGATACGCCCCCGCCAACCTCCTGCCCTCCTGCCCCAGCTCGGAGCTGGCCATCGCCCTGTCCGCCCGGATGGATGTGGCGCTGTCCATGCGGCTGCACGCGCTCATATTCGCCGCCGTTCGGGGAGTGCCCCTGGTCGGTGTGGTATACGACCCCAAGGTCAGCGCCTTTCTGGACGACGCGGGCCAGGACCTGTACGCCCGGCTGGACCAGGTCACGCCGGAGCTGCTGTGCGCCCTGCTGGACGATGCCGCCAGGCGGCGTCAGGATGGTCAGGCCCTGGCGGATAAAACCACCCGGCTCATCCAGCTGGAGCACCGCAACAGCGAGGCCGCGGCGAAGCTGCTGACCGGCTGGACCCGGAGGTAAGCCATGAAACAGATCCTTTGTCTGGCCCACGCTCCCTGGCGGGCCCGCCCGGACCGCACGCAGCAGCTGCTGACCCGGCTGGGGGACGCCCAGATCCTATTCTTTGAACCCGCCCCTAAAAAGGGTGCTCCCATGCCCGAGCAGGGCCGCCGGGTCCGCGCCCACATCACCGTGTACACCCTGCCCGCCCCCCTGCCCTATCCCCAGGAGACGTCGGTGCTCCAGCGGCGCAGGCTGGACCGGTCGGCGGACTTCATCCAGCAGGTTATGGAAAAGCATCACTTCCGGGAGCCGGTGCTGTGGTGCACCTCCCCCATCCACGCCCAGTTTCTGGACACGCTGGCCTACCGGGGGCTTGTATACGACTGCAGCCGCTTCTGGGGCGAGGAGTTCCTGGACTGGGAGAGCGATCTCACCCGCAACGCCGAGGTAGTATTTGCCGCCTCCTTCGGACTCGTCAAGCGGCTGTCCCCCTGCAATGACAACATCGCCCTGCTGCCCAACGGGGTGAACCCGGTGCTGTTCCAGCAGAAGCAACGCTCCATTCCCCCCGCCCTGACGGGCCTGCCCGGCCAGCGGGTGCTGGGGCGGCTGGGCAGCGTCACCGGGCAGGTGGATTGGGAGCCTCTGCTCTATCTGGCCCGCCACCGGCCGGAGTGGACCTTTGTGCTCATGGGCCGGGTGACCAAGCCCGCAGCGGAGCAGCTGCGGGGGCAGGACAACATCGTGCTCACCGGGGCGGTAAACCCCCTGGACGTGCCCGACTACCTGTACCGCTGTGATCTGCTGTTCGATCTGGTCCGGTTTGACCGCCCCGGCAGCGACGTGGTGCCCGGCCGGGTCTATGAATATCTGGCCACGGGACGGCCCATCGTCACCGTGGTGGACCCCAATGTGCCCGACGCCATCCCGGAACTGGTGACCACCGCCTACGACGGACCCGGTTTTCTGCGCCGGTGCAAGGCGGCTCTCGGGGAAGCCCCCTCCCTGCCCCGGCGGCGGAGGGCGCTGGCCCGGCAGTCCTCCTGGACCAACCGTGCCGCTCAGGTATCCAATATTCTGGAGGCCACCGGGCTGTTTTGAGGTTTTCGCCATTGACAGCCCTCCCTTGTCGCAAAGGATTGTATAAGCCTACGAAAATGGGACAGGCCCTTGATTTCTCGCTTTTTTTTAGCTAAAATAGACTCAATAATTTGGAAATGAGGTGCCTGCATTGGAGCGTTTCTGTCGTGTCCGTCCGGGTTTTCGTCTCCATGGTGCCATTGCGTCCAAATACTGCAACTGAGCCAAAGCAGGCTGCCCGCATACGCGCGGCGGCCTGTTTCATTTTCTCAAAGGAGGACTCAAGCATGAAAAAAATCGCCGTCATCATGGGTTCCGATTCCGACTGGCCGGTGGTCAAGGGGGCCTGCGCCCAGCTCAAAGAATTCGGCATCCCCTATGAGGCACACATACTCAGTGCCCACCGCACCCCCGCCGCCGCCGCAGAGTTTGCAAAAAACGCCAGAGCCAACGGCTTCGGCGTGCTGATCTGCGCGGCGGGCATGGCCGCCCATCTGGCGGGAGCCTTCGCGGGCAACTCCACCCTCCCCGTTATCGGCATCCCTATGAAGGGGGGTGCCATGGACGGGCTGGACGCGCTACTGGCCACCGTGCAGATGCCCAGCGGCATCCCTGTCGCAACGGTCGCCATCAACGGGGCCAAAAACGCCGCCGTGCTGGCCGCCCAAATTCTGGCTGTCTCCGACGATGAGCTGGTGGCCAAGCTGGACGCCGCCCGTGAGAAGATGGCCGCGCAGATTTCTGAGACGGAGGCCAAGCTTCAGAAAGAACTGGAGACATGAGCCGAAAGGAAGATCAGCGTCAATTTTACAGGCTGTACGCCGATGTTGCCCGGGCATACCTCAAAAGCAAAAAAGTCCTCCGTTACCACCTGAAAAAAGTCAGTGATATGGATGACAAACAGGTAATCCAGGCTTGCCACTTCTGGTATGAGCACAACGATCAGGCGGAGGATTACCAGGCATTTCAAGCGCTTTATTTTTCACAGTATCAGGAAGAATATCTGACAGTCTACCCAGTCAACAGAAAGGATGATAGCAATGAATAAGGTCGAGCAGCTCTATGAGGGCAAAGCCAAGAAGGTATTTTCCACCGAGGACCCCAATGTGGTCATCGTGTCCTACAAGGACGACGCCACCGCCTTCGACGGGCTGAAAAAGGGCACCATCACCGGCAAGGGGGCCATCAACAACCAGATGACCAACTTCCTCATGCAACAGTTGGAGAAGGCGGGCGTACCCACCCACTTTGTGGAGGAGCTCAGCGAGCGAGAGACCGCCGTGAAGAAGGTGACCATCGTCCCCCTGGAGGTCATCATCCGCAACATCTCCGCCGGGTCCTTCGCCAAGCGCTACGGCGTGGAGGAGGGCATCGTGTTCGACGCGCCCACGGTGGAGTTCTCCTACAAAAACGACGACCTCCACGACCCCCTCATCAACGACCACCACGCCGTGGCCCTAAAGCTGGCCACCTGGGAGGAGATCGAGCTTATCAAGAAGTACGCCTTCCAGGTCAACGACTTCCTCGAAGCGGAGCTTCTCGCCTGCGGCGTAACGCTGGTGGATTTCAAGCTGGAGTTCGGCAAGACCTCCGATGGAACCATCGTACTGGCCGACGAGATCAGCCCGGACACCTGCCGCTTCTGGGACTCCAAGACCGGCGAGAAGCTGGACAAGGACCGTTTCCGCCGGGACCTGGGCAACGTAGAGGGGGCTTATCAGGAGATGAGCCGCCGTCTGATGGGGAAATAAACGATGGGAGGATTTTTTGGCGCAATTTCCAAGCGCGACGTGACCCTTGACATCTTTTTCGGTGTGGACTACCACTCCCATCTGGGCACCCGCCGGGGCGGCATGATTATCTACGACCAGGAGGATGGCTTCCAGCGGCAGATCCACTCCATCGAGAACACCCCCTTCCGGACCAAGTTTGAAAAGGACCTGGAGAAGTTCCACGGCACCTCCGGTATCGGCTGCATCAGCGACACCGACCCCCAGCCCCTGCTGGTGCGCTCCCACCTGGGAGTGTACGCCATCTCCACCGTGGGCATCATCAACAACGACGAGGAGCTGGTGGACGGGTATTTCAACGGCCACACCCGCCAGTTTATGGCCATGAGCTCGGGCAAGGTAAACGCCTCCGAGCTCACCGCCGCCCTCATCAACCAGAAGGACACCCTGGTGGAGGGCATCCGGTACGCCCAGGAGGTCATCGACGGCTCGTCCACCATCCTGATCCTCACCCCCGACGGCATCGTGGCCGCACGGGACAAGCTGGGCCGCCTGCCCGTGCTCATCGGGAAGAACGACGAGGGCTGCTGCGTGTCCTTCGAGTCCTTTGCCTGCACCAAGCTGGGCTATGACAACGCCTACGAGCTGGGTCCCGGCGAGATCGTCCGGGTCACGGCGGACGGCTGGGAGACGTTGGCTCCCGCCGGGGACAAAATGCGCATCTGCGCCTTTTTGTGGACCTATTACGGCTATCCCAACTCCAATTACGAGGGGCAGAACGTGGAGGTCATGCGCTGCCGCAACGGCGAGATCATGGCCCGGGACGAGGTGGCCCGCGGCCTGCTGCCCAAGGTGGACTGGGTGGCGGGCGTGCCCGACTCCGGCGTACCCCACGCCATCGGCTACGCCAACCGCAGCGGCAAGCCCTTCGCCCGGCCCTTTGTGAAGTATACCCCCACCTGGCCCCGTTCCTTCATGCCCGCCAGCCAGGAGGTGCGCAACCAGGTGGCGAAAATGAAGCAGATTCCTGTTCCCGAGCTGATTCAGGGCAAAAAACTGCTCTTTGTGGACGACTCCATCGTCCGGGGCACCCAGCTCCGGGAGACGGTGGACTTCCTATACGGCGCGGGGGCGGAGGAGGTCCATATGCGCTCCGCCTGTCCGCCCATCATGTACGGCTGCAAGTACCTCAACTTCTCCCGGAGCAATTCCGATATGGAATTGCTGGCCCGGAGCATCGTCCAAGAGCTGGAGGGGGACGAGGGGCAGGAGCATCTGGCGGAGTACGCCGACGGCACCACCGAGCGGGGCCGGTGTATGCTCAAGGCCATCTGTGAGAAGCTGGGCTTCGACTCCCTGGGCTACCAGTCCCTGGACGGTCTGCTGGAGGCCATCGGCATTGACCGGGACAAGGTATGCACCTATTGCTGGACAGGGAAGGAATAAGCGCGTCCGAGCCGTCGTCCCTTTGCCAAACCGAACCCCAGCGAAGCGGGTTCGGTTTGGGGAGGAACCGCAAGGGAGCGGGCAAAGCTTTCGCCGCAGGCGGAAGCGGAGCCGAGCGGACTTTGCGGTGACGCGGCGAGGCGTGACTACATGGAGGTCATGTAATGAATAACTCACATTCTAAATCCTACGCCGCCGCCGGCGTGGACATTGAAGCCGGGTACAAGGGCGTACAGCTCATGCGCGAGCATGTGGAACGCACCATGATCCCCGGCGTAGTCAGCGGCATCGGCGGCTTCGGCGGGCTGTTCGCCCCCGACCTGTCCGGTATGGAGGAGCCCATCCTGGTGTCCGGCACCGACGGCGTGGGCACCAAAATCCGGGTCGCCCAGCTGCTGGACAAGCACGACACCATCGGCATCGACTGCGTAGCCATGTGCGTCAACGACATTGTGTGCTGCGGCGCCAAGCCCCTGTTCTTCCTGGACTACATCGCCATCGGCAAAAATGAGCCGGAGAAGGTGGCGGCTATGGTATCCGGCGTGGCGGAGGGCTGCGTTCAGGCGGGCTGCGCCCTCATCGGCGGCGAGACCGCCGAACACCCCGGCGTCATGAACCCCGAGGACTACGATCTGGCGGGTTTTTCCGTGGGCGTGGTGGATAAAGCGAACATGATCGACAACAGCCGGAT
Organism: uncultured Oscillospiraceae bacterium; assembly: GCA_910587395.1. Classification (GTDB taxonomy): domain Bacteria; phylum Bacillota; class Clostridia; order Oscillospirales; family Oscillospiraceae; genus Enterenecus. Next base: position 71,883 of record CAJULJ010000008.1, read on the forward strand.
GAAGGCGGGCGACGTAATCCTGGGCCTCGCCTCCTCGGGGCTGCACTCCAACGGCTTCTCCCTGGTGCGCAAGGTGTTTGACGTCGAGCACACCGACCTCAACAAGCCCTTGGACGAGCTGGACGGCAAGTCTCTGGGGGAGGAGCTGCTCTCCCCCACCAAAATTTACGTCAAGCCTGTGCTGGCCGCCATCCAGGCCGCCCGGGTGCACGGCGTCAGCCACATCACCGGCGGCGGCTTCTTCGAGAACATCCCCCGCTGCCTGCCCCAGGGACTCAGCGCCAAAATCGACAAATCCGCCCTCAATATCCCCCCCATCTTCTCCCTGCTCCAGGATAAGGGCGGCATCCCGGAACGGGACATGTTCAACACCTTCAATATGGGCGTGGGCATGGCGCTCATTGTGGACAAGGAGGACGTGGTCAAGGCCGTCACCGCCCTGGACGCCGCAGGGCAGAACGCCCGGGTCATCGGCGAGGTGGTCTCCGGCGGCGACGGCGTGGAGCTGTTATGAGAAGCAAGCGTATCGCCGTACTGGTGTCCGGCGGCGGGACCAACCTGCAAGCCCTCATCGACGCCCAGCGCCGGGGGGACATCATCAACGGAGAGATTGCCGCCGTCATCGCCTCCAAGCCGGGCGTTTACGCCCTGGAGCGGGCCAAGCGGGCGGGCATCCCAGGCTATGTGGTGGCCCGGAAGGACTATCCCTCCAGCCAGGCCATGACCGCCGCCCTGGTGGACAAGCTGAAAAGCCTGGACATCGACCTGGTGGTGCTGGCCGGGTTCATGGTCATCCTCACGGAGGAGATGGTGAGGGCCTATCCCAACGCCATTTTGAACGTCCACCCCGCCCTGATCCCATCCTTCTGCGGGGAGGGGTACTATGGCCTCCACGTCCACGAGCGGGCGCTGGAATACGGGGTGAAGGTATCCGGGGCCACCGTCCATTTCGTCAGCGAGGAGTGCGACGGCGGGCCCATTGTCCTGCAAAAGGCGGTGGCGGTGGAGGAAAACGACACCCCGGAGACCCTCCAGCGCCGCATCATGGAGCAGGCGGAGTGGGTCGTCCTGCCCCGGGCGGTGTCCCTGTTCTGCCAGGGGCGCTTGAAGGTGGAGGGCCGCACCGTCCGGATTTTGAAACCGCTGAATCTTTCAAAGGAGTGTCTGCAATGATCGATTTGACTGAGTATTTACAGAATAACCCCTATCCCGGCCGGGGCATTATGGTCGGCCGCTCCGCCGACAACAAGAGCGCCGTCATCGCCTATTTCATCATGGGCCGCAGCGAGAACAGCCGCAACCGG